>DASURS010000066.1:0-25404 GCA_036279935.1 Pyrinomonadaceae bacterium | reverse complement strand
GATCGTGACGGTCGTTCCGGGCGGACGTCTCTCTTGTTCGGGTGAGCTTTGCGAAGCGTTGATTGCGTCGTTCGCGTCTTTAAGGATCTGTCCTTCGGCAAGTATCTTCGTCAGGATCTTTTTTCCGTCTCTGGTCCAGCGAATCAGATCGAAACCATCACGCGGACGAACGATCGCGTCGCCGGCCGGGCTCAGTCGATCACTCGCAACGTTCCAAATCCACAACTGCGCCTGCCCGTTACGATCCGAGTAGAAGGCGAGGTTAGTTCCATCCGGCGACCATGCGGGCCCCCAACTATTGCCTTTACCCTCGGTCAGGTTTCTGCTCTCTCGTGTGGCGGTGTGAGTCACCCAGACGTCGCAACCCGCATGGCCGGCGGGCACTCCTGTATCGGTGAAATAGCGATAGCGCTCTTCCTCCGCCGCTGAGCGGCCCTTGCGGGGATCCTGAAGCGTGTACGCGATCCATTTGCCGTCAGGCGAGAGATCGACGGGAGTTCGAAATGCAAAAGACAACGCCGAGAGCGACTCTTCGACGGAGAGCGGAGAATCGGACGCGCCTCTTCCTTCGCCGAACGCCGATACCAGGTGCAAAGCAATAACCAGGAGACCGGCCACCATGCGTTGAATCGCTCTAGACGTCGGCATAGATTTGCTCCGCAATCTCAGAATTGAAGTTTTAGAGCTAGTTGGATCGAACGCGGACCGCCAACCTGGTACAACGGACTGAATCCGCCGGTCGTGCCGCCGGTGCCAAGACTCGACCTCAACATCTGAGTTGATACACCAAAGTTCGGGCTGAGAAGGAAGTTCCCAAGGTCGTTGTTCGTGCCCGGATCGCCGAAGTTGGGATGGTTGAAGATGTTGAATGCCTCAGCTCTGAGTTGAAGCGACACACGCTCTCCCAGACTGAAACGACGCCGCACCGCGATGTCGAACTGCGACATCGGAAACCCGCGCAGCACGTTTCGCCCGAAAGTTCCCTGCCTGCCCGCTGGCGCCGGACAGAACGGGCCTTTGCACGTGGGACGCGAAGGATCGATCGTGTTGTTGAACCTGATACCGCCTGGGGCCAAAGGATCGTTGAGGTAGAGCGGAAGTCCCGGGATAATGTCGGGCCGTACGATCGTCTGCACGCCACCGATAAAAGCACCGGCGGTGAAGAGGTCCACCGGCACCGACGATCGAGCACTCACGATGCCGTCGACGAACCAGTCTCCGAATATCGCTTTGGCAAACTTCGATTCTCTGGGGCTCGGGAGTCCGTACGTGACGGCTGCGCTGAATGCGTGACGGACGTCGAAATCGGAATTTCCGCGATCGCGGTTCGGATCGTTCGGACTGCTTCCGACGCCGGAATCGGTCGATCCCGCGTCGATCGAATGGGACCACGTGTACGACGTGAGAATCTGGAGCCCGCGCGACATCCGTCGCTGAAACTGCAACTGCATTCCGTGATAATCGGAGTTACCGCTGTTGTTCATAACCGAGAGTAAGAAGCTCGCCGGAAACTGCTTGCTGATCCGGTACAGCAGACGGCGGCCAACTGCGCCGATGTAAGCAGCCGAGAACGTGTTGCTGGCGTTCAGCGATTGCTCCACCGCTGCGTTCCACTGGTACACGCGCGGCAGTTTCAGATCTCTGTCGGCGATGAAAGCAAAGCCAGAAGTGGGAACGTTGGTGGTGAACGGCGGCGGCGCTGCCTGAGTAAGCGTCAACGGGAAGGCCACGCTTCCGAGGGCCTTTGCGCGGGCATAAGGGAAACCCGCAGTCGCGTTGGAAATTATGCCGGTGCCGAGATCGTAAAACACGCCCACGCCGCCGCGCAGGAGTGTGAGCCGCCCGCCGTCCCGAAACAGTTGATACGTCAAACCAAATCGCGGCGCGAAGTTGTTGTAGGTTGTCTCGTACAGCGGTGTGCCCGCCGGAGCAACTGCGAGTGCTCCAGGACCGTTCACGTTATCAAAGGTCAGCAGCCCTTTTCCATGTCTTCCCTCGGGCGCCGGATTCACGTCCCAACGCAGCCCATACGTAAACGTCAGCCGGTCGGTGGCTTTCCACGTGTCCTGCCCGTACAACGAGAAATTGATGAATGAGAGCGCGACCGCGTCGCGCGAGTTTATGGTTGCTGCCTGCGTGTTCCCGGAGATCGCACCGGTTGCGCCCGTCAATGCTGAGAAGGTGATCATCTGATCGTAGACGTGCGGGCCGCCGACGGGTAACAACAAGCGATAGTCAACACCAAACTTGAGCTGATGACCGCCGGCCACAACGGAGAGGTTGTCGACAAGATTGATTTGCCTCTGAATGTTCAGAACATTGTTTCCGATGGTGTAATTCCGGCCTGTTCCGATCGAGAAGGAGAAGAGCCCGTCGGCTGGAGAGGCAAACGGCGGAAACGCGAGCGAAGTGGCCAGCGGAATCGCGCCGCCGAGATTATCCAGCGCAAATTCATTGGCGCCTTCAGTCCTCGTGTAGTTCGCGCGAAACTCATTGATCAGGTGAGGCGTGATGCTGTGCGTCAGACCGAGAGTCAGCGTTTGCGTTTTGAAAATAGAGTGACTGAGAGTGTTCAGACTCCTGCCTGAAGTTCCGCGTTGAGTAGTCTCCGAAGGCGAGTGGTTATATCTAACGAACAGCGCCAGTTTTTCATTGAATGAGTGATCGACGCGAATGCTCGTCGCATCCAGATCCAGCGGATCGGAATAGGTCGCGGCGAACTCCGCGAATCCGTTTGCAGCCAAAGCTCCATTGGGAAGCGGGTACGCGTCGAGGTACGGCCGGCGAGTCGCAGACGCAGCCTGGCGCGAAGCTAAGGAAGGAACGAATGTCAACTGCGTCGCAGGCTGTCGTAATCGCACACCTTCATAAGAGAAGAAAAAGAAGGTTCGATTGCGGCCGTCGTAATACGCCGGGCCGCCTTCGCCGAATCGCGGCAGGAGAAGCGGGCCACCCAGGACGCCGCCGAAATCGTTTTGCCTGAGCGCCGCCTTTGGCAGTCGCCTGCTATTTGCAAACCAGTCGTTCGCATCCAGCGCATCGTTGCGAAAGTAATCGAAGATCGTCCCGTGAAAATCATTTCCGCCGGAGCGCGTGGCGATCGAGATCTGCGCCCCTGGCGTGCGGCCAAACTCAGGCGCGAACGTCGACGTCTGAATCCTGAACTCCTGCATCGCATCGACGGACACAAGACTGTTGGTGCCCCCGGCAGCGCTGAACGCCGGAAGCGCGCCGCCGCCCGATTGGACCAATGGCAGTCCGGCAGCCACGCCTGCATTTGCACTCACGCCGTCGACGGTGAAGTAGTTCCCGTCCGCACGTTGGCCGTTGACACTGAATTGGCCCTGCTCGTTGTAGTTCGTCTTCGTCGTAACGACACCGGGCGTGAGGGCGATGAGAGCCTGGAAACTCCTGCCGTTGAGCGGGAGATTTTCAACGAACTCGCGACCGACTACCGTGCCGACCGTCGGCGACTCGTTGATCAACGGCGGACTATCGACGACGCTCACCGTCTGTCCCACCTCGCCGACGGCCAAAGCGATTCGCAACGTCACCTGACTGTTGACGTTGAGGACGACATCACGAACTTCGTGAGGCGTGAACCCCTGGCGCTCAACTTTTATGGTGTAAGTGCCCGGCGGCAAGAGTGGAACTATAAAAACGCCTTCCCCGTTCGTGATGGTGTTTCTCTGAAGTGCCTGCGCGATGCCGATGACGGCCACGCTGGCGCCGGGAACCAGATCCCCGTTCTGATCGGTCACCGTGCCGCTCAGCGTGCCGGTCGAGGTCTGTGCGTTAACGTTGATGAATAAGAGAAGCAGGCACAACGTGACTGGTGGAAATCGCCACCACGGACGTCTTCGATTGATGAGGTTTGTTTTTGCATGTTCAGATCGAGGACAGAAGGCAGACGGGCAGACTTCTGGGGTTCTGGGCATCGCGAGTTTCTCCTGTTTTTGCGCACACTCTCCGGGCAGAGAGAGTGCAAGTTTCGACAGACGCTTTCGTCATCTGTCCCGGATCGCACGGACGAGAAGCGCGTTGTGATCGATTACCTGGGCTCGTGACGGATTACAGACACACTACTGCGCGTACCGCTGGATTCGCTGGGCCAATCCTTCGGCACTCGCAGATAGACTCCAGAACGACGATTTCAACGCCTGGCCTGAGCTGCGCGCCGAAATCGTGAACGCTGTTCGCACGGCGTCGTTATTCGTCAACGCCAACTTGCGCAGTCGCTCGACTGCGACGGCAAGATCCGCGTCGTTCGCAATCGCCTTCTCGTCGACAACGCCTGACGAAGCGCCGGCGAAAAAGATCGGTCGAAGCTCCTCGCGCAGAGTCGCCATCTCCCGTTCATACGCGCTCGCGTGCTCGCGCACCATCGCCAGCCACTTCGCGCGCGCGTCCGGCGTGACGGTGCGCATGTCGACATTTGCAAATCTGTTCACCACGCGTTCGAGCGAGATCGCGTGGAACACCGCGCGGTAGGCGCGGTTGACTACCCGCGACGAGAACGAGCGGATGGACTCATCCACATTGCCGCCCTGATCGCGTCGCGAAAAATACTCCCGCAGCTCGGCATCGACGGCTATCGTGCTGGCCGCCTGCTCCGCCTGCCGGATTGAAACTGGCCCGGAAACCGTCGTGCGCTGCAGCGCTTCCGCAATCGTGCGAATGTCGATCGCGACTGCCGGGTTCTGACTCACCGGCGCAAGCGCACGCAACAACTCACTCTTTCGCTGTTCGTCGTCAACAAGCCCCTCAACGCGCAACGACCCACCTGCGCTGCGCGTGAGGGTAACTTGCTCATTCCGGTCGGCCTTGGCCTGATTGAGCAAGTAAGCGACGTCGACTTCCAGCTCGGCCGAGGCGACGGCTGGGGTCAACGTGCTCGACGACGGAGGGACACGGCTCGAGTCGAAGTCCCGGTGCGCCCAGTCGCCGGTCTTCCCAATTAGTCGAGCCCCTCCTTTCAGTTCCGGCTCTACTTCGAAGACTTTCTTATCCACAGCCCTGGTTGGCACTAACTCAAAGCTGGCTTCGACGAACCGGTATTCGCGTAACTCGCCGCCACGTTGGACCAGCAGCGTCTGCTCCACCGAACGGAGATCCGACTGGTTCAACGTGAGTGTCGCTTTCAGCAGACGACTGGCGCCAATCGCCCGCTCCTGTTCAAACCTGAGAACATAACTTGCCGATCGCTGCTCGACGTGGGCCGCCGCAGTTTCGGCTATCAAGCTCCTGAATGTCTTCGCGGATGGATCGAGTTGCCAGATGTCGTCCGGACTGACCAGCAGATCCGCGGACGACGCGGGCGCGGACTGCGGCTGCGGCTTCGTCCCGTGATGGTAAACGACGCGTGAGCCATCGGGTTTCTGCCACATGCCGGCGACCAGCACATTGCTCTCGTCATACAGGCGCTGGACCTGCTCGCCCGTCGCATGGTTTTGCCAGGTTTCGATCCGCTGCCGCGAAACGACCGCGCCTTCCGCCGAACGCCGCTCTTCGAGATGCGTCACGCGATGACTGACTTGGTCGCGCCGATCTCGCGTCTTCTGTTCCGCAACGTCAGCTTCATTCAGCAACGAGTTCGCCGTGAGCGTTGGCTCGGGCCGCTGTGTCCAAATCACGAAGCCGACCGCGAGTAGCGCGATGAGCAGGGCGGTGACAAAGCCCGGGCGCGTCCAGAGTCGACGCCGATCCGCGTGGGCAAGCTGTCCCGAAAACATAGAGAGCCGGCGATCGCCTGAATCGCCAGTTGCCTCTTCAGTTGTGCCCGGGTCGACAGCAGCCCGCCTGAAAAGGCTGAGGAATCCCCTGGTCCACGACCGGAGAAGATCGGTTTCCCGGCGCGCCGCCACGTTCGGCGCGATCGTTTCACCGGCGGTCTGGACCAGAGCCAGGGGTGAGGACAAGTTTTTAACGCCGAGCGCTTTCTCGCTCGAGGCAAGCTCTTCGGGCGATGGATTCTTGTAGACGACGCGCAAGCTGGGTCCGGACTGTAGCCGGAGAAACGCGGCGAGCGTGCGGCCTTCGCTCAATGCAATCCACGCCCATTGCTCAGCTTCAGATCCTGTCCCACTGCTGAGAAACAGTAGCTGTACATCCTGCTCGCTGAAGATCTCGATGAACTCGACCGGGTCATTCGCGTTCAGGTTGAGATCCAGTTCACTCTGATCAGAACTGATCTTGAGCGAGCTGACGACTACGCCATTAACCGCAATGCGTAACTCCTGCGGCTTGTGCTCGCTGATCTCACGCAACCGGCGCCCGAGCTTCTTTCTCAACTCGCCCGAGTCACCACCCGAGGCGCCGCCGCCTGAAGCGCCGCCACTTCCGTCGTCGAACGGCGGCGGGTCCTGATCCGGAGGTTCGGGCCGATAACGCTGATCGAGGAGTGGAAGCCCTAACAGCACGTTTACTTTGTCGAGGCATGTGCGGCAGCTCACGATGTGGGCGAGTTTCGCAGTGGTCAACGCTTCGCTGTTGCCGGACGAATAGATATCGCGCAACTCCTCCGGCGAAGGACATTCGCCCTGACATGAGTGAAAGATCATTTCGCGCAACTCCGTCATCAGGTCGCCGCCCGATGCTGCGCTTTTGATTTCGGTCTGTTCGGCGACACGCCTGGCGTTCACGAAGCGCAAGCGGCCAGGCTCGTTCATGAACACCTTCACTTCGCGACGCGCCAGTCTCTGCCACTGATCCACGCAATGGCGCGACGCCGCCACGATGCCGGCAATCTCCGTTGGGAAATAGTCGTGAAAGAACCTGAGAATCAGAACGCTGCCGGCGCGCGACGACTCCTTGCGAGCGCAAGCGTAAGCGCAGATCTGCTGCAACTCTTCGAGTGCCTGCATTCGGCGCGGGGGTTCAATCGCCGTCCAGCCCAGGCTGAATGAGTCGTAGTCGGCAACTGAGAGCGCCGTATCATGCAGGCGTTGCGCTTGCCGGCTCATTCGCGAGACGTACATGTAGCGCAACATTCTTCTGAGATATCCGTCGATGTTTTCGATTTGTTCCAGGCCGGTACGGCCCAGCATGAATTGCACGAAGGCGTCCTGCACCAGGTCCTGAGCCGCCTCACGTTGCTGGTTGGTCAGGCGCAGTGCCCACGCGAGCAAACTCTCGTATCGCTCGGTGAACAACTGCTCTCGTTTCTCTTCTGGTCTGCTCGCCGCTCGGCGCTGATCCAGCATTCTCGTCTCTGGGCTTTCTCGCTTAGTCCTTCAAACATGCTCGCGGCGTCCGTCGCCACCCAGGAGCGGAGTGGAAGAAGACGTCACTAAGAATGTGTGTAATTAGCGACTGATCTCAAAAGAAAATTTGTGAATAAAGTGAGTAATATCAAGAGTTTACGTGAGACGCAGACACACCAATACCCCGCGAACGCATGCTGTAAAAAACCGCGCCCGACGGGCTACCGCACGAACTGTTTAGTGAAAAGAACGGCACCAGAAGCCGGGCGATCGACGATCGACCTTAACCGTCTGAGGGCCACTGGTCTCGTTCCTTTCCTGCACGATCATTTCAAACAGAGACTTCGTCTCTTCAATAATCGCTACTTGTCACTTGAGGCTGCCTAAACTGCTCAGCGGACTTAACGTCCACTTCGATTCTCTTACACTATACACAACTGGGCGTACGGCGCAAGATGATTTTGAGGGGTAAAGATTGACGCAGCAAAACTCGTCTTCTCAGTTCGCAAATCGAGTCTGACTGCTTTTGGCGGCGGACAATAACAAGCGAAACCCTAGCTGTCAAGAAAAGAACGCGGTAGAATCTCACTCCTCCCAATCCAAATTACAACGGCGGCAGAGCTCAAAGATGAAACTCAGAGAAGCGGTGTTTCACTTGTACGATTACACAGGGATGACGCATCAACTGTTGACCACCTGGTCAGACGTGCCGCTGCCCCTGATGCTCGACATTGATTGGGAACGAGGGCCGCTGGTGATCATCGGCGCGAACGACAGGATGATGTGGCCGCTGCTCCCGCCCGGCACGCTCCTGCGGCTCGATCCGAAAGCGCGAAAGATCGATGACGGAGCCTGGCCGGAGTTTGAGCGGCCGGTCTATCTCGTCGAATACAGAGGAAGGTTTTACTGTTGTCATCTACAGCGAAGAGGCGACATGCTGCGATTGATCTCACACCTCGAGTCGCCTGCTCCGCCGTCAGTCTCGGTCCTATTTAAAGACGCACGCATCCGCGGACAAGTCACGCCGATCTTCCGTCCGCTGGCGACGCGCGGCAGTCGCGCGGGGCGCCCGCAACCTCATCTGCGAAGTCTGCAATAACGAATCTACCGCCAAGAGTACGTCGCACGCTCGGCGTAGATCTCTTCAAACTTCCGCCACGTCTTGATCTTCGTCAACGAACACGGCGGCGCGTATCCGAGTCGCTCCGCCTTGATCGCCAGTCCGGCGTAACTCAACGTGGTCCGTGTCTTTCGTTTGAGCCGCACGAGTGTCCTTGGCAGGCAGTCATTCGTGCCGATGCCCATGACTCGCATCTGCGTCATGAAGTCTTTATCCGGAAACAGCAACTCGGCCGCGAAGATCTCCGCCCCGACTTCGAGCGTCTTCCGCAGGTTGGATTGATCGCAGTAGGAAATTCCGAGATGGCGATCGCGGTAGAAGTGTTTCAGCTCGTGGGCCATGGTGAAGACTTTTGGATCCTGCGGCAGGCCGCTGGCCAGCATGACTGTCGTGCCCAGATGATCGCTGATGAAGGCGCCGCGCAGGTTGCGCAAGCGGTAGGGCCAATCGTCTATGACGATACCGTTCTTTTCGTAGATTCGGCGGAGATCACTCTCGAGCACGCGCGGCGAGTGCAATCCATGTTCGGCCCTGACTTGTCGCGCGAGCCGTTTGAGATCTTCGTAATAAGCTTGTTCTTTCATTTTTGTTTCCCTCCCTTTCGGCCGGCTTTCGGACGGGTCTTGCCCTGGTAGATGCCACGGGCCCGGCGAAACTCGGCGTACTTTCGCAGCTCTTCCACGTCGGCGGGATGAAGTTGTCTCGCGGTGCGCAGCAACGCTTTGATATTTTCGTCTTCATCCTCGTCGACCAGTTCCTGGGGAAAGAAACTCATCATCGAAACCCCGAAGAAGCGTGAGATCCTTTCGAGGTCTTTAAGGCTGGGCCGATACGTTCCGGTTTCCCATCTGGAGATCGTATTCGGCGCGACTTTCAAGTGGGCCGCGAGTGCTTCCTGAGAGAGTCCCTCGCCGCTGTTGTAGCTAACGCGCAGATCTTTGATTCGTGCTGCGACGTGGTCGAGCAGGTCCATTCCGATTCCTCTTTTCTCATCCTGAATGAGGACGACATTTAATCAATATCGTTGACAAGGAGAGAGGGCCCGCGTATTATACGCGAGCGGCAAATTAATTCAACGGTACCTCACGATGAACGATCTCTTTTACCGAAAACGAACCTTTCTCGCGTCAGTATCAACCGGTCATACTTCATACATACTTACGGAAGTCGAATCGAGTCGTGGTGGTGAATACAAGTGGGGCCACTACATGGTGACGATTGCTGATTGTCGCCGCCGCATTCAACTCGAGTTCTTCCTCGGCACCGTGCGCGCGCGACGAGAGAGTCTGCGCAAGCTCGACCTCCTGCTCAACGTGCTGACGTCGTTCCGCAAAGTGCTGCTCGCCGAAGCTCAGCTCATCACCGACTACGAGCGGGCGGCGAAGCGCGCCAAGCCGGCTCGCAGCGCTAAAAAGATCACCGAATAACCCCGAAAACGATGTAACGCGGGGACGGGGAGACGCGGGGACGGGGGGACGCGGGGACGCGGGGTCAGGCGTCGCGGCATTTTCGTCTGCAAGGTGCGATTTGACGTCTTCTCAGCGGTCTCTGCGTCGCTCTGTGAGCTCTGCGGTAAATCTTCTCGCGATTACGGTAACGCAGAGATCACAGAGCGACGCAGAGACCGCTGAGAAGAATCAATAGTTGTAAATCCACAGTTCGCGCCAAGCCTCTTCAAGTCTTCAAGGTCATTGCGGCAGGCCCTCGACTTCTCTCACGGGGCGGACTTCGACCGTTCCGATAGTCGCACTCGGAATGCGTCCCGCAATGTCGATGGCTTCCTCCAAACTGTTGGCGTCAACCATGAAATACCCGCCGATCTGTTCGCGAGTCTCGGCGAACGGTCCGTCGGTGACGAGCCGTTTCCCATCGCGTACTTTCACGCTCACCGTCTCGGTGCTCGGATGCAGCGGCGCGGCATCGATGTACTTCCCGTCCTGGTGCAGGTCGTTCGCGAGTTGCACCGACTCACCGAGCAACTTCACCCGCAGCCCTTCCTCCATCTCCGTATCGTCCACGTGATGGATCAACAACATGTATTTCATTCGCTATTCCTACTTCAGCAGTTTTGCTACTTCCAGAACTTGTTCCGGACGCGCTCGCACCCAGTAATTCTCAGTCAGGTTCACCCAACGCACGACCCCCGACGAATCAACCAAAAACTCCGCCGGACGAGAAATATCCTGTCCATGTTCTCCCGCACGCGCATGCACCAGGTCATAGCGCCGGATCGCATCGGCATTCGGATCCGAAAGCAGCGGAAACGTGTATCCCGCCTGTTGCGCAAGATTGCGCGAAGTCTCAGGCGAATCGACGCTGATCGCCACCGGCCGAATCCCTTGTGCATTGAAACTGTCCAAACTCTTTTCGATACCCCGCAACTCGGAGTTGCACGCCGGTCACCAGAAGCCCCGATAAAAGACGAGCAACACACCCCTGGGCGGATTGCCATTGATCGGCGTCGACAGCAACTCCGCGAGTGAAACGGACTTGCCGCCGGTATCCGTGAGCGTAAACTCCGGCGCCTTCTGTCCGACCTTAGGCGCGCCTTTCGACTCCGGCAGCCAACGTCCGAACACAAAAAACCCGAAGACAAACAACGCGATAACGAGCGCGCCAACCGCGGCCACAAGCGACGTGACGATCCGCGAGAGCCACGGCCGCGGAGTATCAGTGCGCACGAACGAGCGACGCACTCCCATGAACAGCAACACCGCCGCGAGCGCAAACAGCAACAGGTTGGCCCACGGGAAATCGCGCGTCACCGGAAACCACAGAAAGACGCTGATGTAACTGAAGAACCCTACCAGCGTCAGCAAGAACCCGCTCCAGAGCGGCCAGTTCCATCGTCGAACGTTCATCAAAACCTTGTCCTCAGGAAACTATAGATCCACCAGCGCTTTGAACCCGCCGTACGCCATGCGCTTGATGTCAAAAGGCATCGCCCCTTGCTGCATCAACTTGTTCATCCGAGGATCGGCCATGACCTTCTTGTTGACCCTGTCGCGATCCGCGCGCGACTTGTAAACGATAAACGAGAAGAGCACCGTTTCACCGTCCTTCGGCTTCACCAGTTTCGGGAACGGCTTGCCAAACTTAACGTCGAGATCGTCGCCGACGGCCTCGAAGTATTCGAGCGCGCCATGCTCTTTCCAGATCTTCCCAGCTTTCTGAGCGATGCTGCGATACACCTTCAGGTTCTTCTCGGGTACTGCCAGTACAAATCCATCAACGTATCTCATGTGCTCTCCTCCAATTCGTGCGCGATTAGTGCGGCGCCTCGCAGTTGACCATCCACGGAATACCAAACCGATCGACGCACATGCCGAAGCCGGCGGCCCAGAACGTCTGTTGAAACGGCATGATGACGTGTCCGTTTTCCGAAAGCGCGTTGAAAATCTGCTCGCCTTTCGCCGTGTCGTTGAGCCCGAGCGCGACCGATATTCCTTCCGGTTTTTTGTACTGTCCCGGCGGCGCGTCAGACGCCATCAGCTTCGTGTTACCGATCGACAGGGTTGCGTGCATGATCTTCTCGCCAAAGTCAGGAGGCGCCTGCTCGGCGGCTGGACTGCCGGCGTACGGAAACATGCCTTCGATCTTCGCGTCCATCACGCTCTCGTAGAACTTAAAAGCCTCGGCGCAATCGCCATCGAACAACAGGTATGCATTAGCTTCCATTTCTCTCTCCTTTGCATTCAAATGATGATAACTAGCCGAGCGGCTTCAAGCGCCACCGGCCGTAAGCAACGAACGCCAACAGCAGCGCGATGACGGTGTTGCTCACCGCTACCGCGACGTTGCCGCCGGTAAGAACAACTACGGTCGCTCCGATCATGATGATCAGCAGTCCCAGGGCCGCGAGCGGAATCAAATACTGCTTCGTCTTGAATATGCCCGGCAGAATCAACCCGAAGCCTCCCACCAACTCGCACAGCCCGATGAACTTCAAGAACGCACCCGACAACGCGATCTGACCAGGCGGAGTTTGCGCGGCCATCACACTGGCCGGCACGACGAGTTTGAAACCGCCTGCCCAGATGAACAGAAGCGCAAACAGCACTTGCAGGATCCAAAGTATGACATTCATGTCAGTCGTTTCCTCGATGATGAACTAACTACGAAACGGAACCAGCTCGCGAAGTCGTTCATCGCGCAGGTAGAGACCGAGCCAGACCAACGCGCCGAACACGACCGCGAAGATAATCCCAAACGCGCCGTCCGCGGCACGCACGTGAGTGGCGACGGCGCCACCGAGATAACCCGTCAGCAGGATCGCTCCCAATACCGCAGTCCGCGGAACCAGATAGAGCACCGTGCAGACCACCAACACGATCCCCAGCGGAATGATCACGCTCTCGGCATAACCCAGCTTCACTGTTCCCTCAACCACCGGCAAAGGCTTGAACAACTTCGCGACGCCGTCCAGCAACAGAAACGCCGCGGTGAGCCAACTAATGATCCGTCCGGCCCAAAAACCTTTTTGCGGGACGGCGACAACTTGAACATTCGCTACCATAAACTTACTCCTTCAAATCCGTCTTAATTCGTTTCCCCCGGCAGTCCTGCAATCTCCAGCACCGGTCGAATCTCGATCGTGCCGAGTTTGGCTACCGGAACCCGCTCGGCGATGCTCATTGCTTCGTCGAGATTGGGGGCTTCAATCAAGTAGTAACCACCGAGCTGTTCGCGCGTCTCCGCAAATGGGCCGTCGGTGACTAACCGCCGTCCGTTTCGAACTCGCACGCTGGTCGCTGTCGCTGTCGGATGAAGCGGACCGGCAGAGACGTAGTTTCCGCTCATGCTGAGATCGCGTGCGAGCTGTGCGGATTCCACGTAGCACTTTTCTCGCTCGCCGTCGCTCAGCGCCTGTTCATCGAGATAAACCAGCAACATGTATTTCATGAGTAATGTGCCTCCACCGGTAAATCGAATGGGAAGGGCCAGAATCGACACTGCGAAGCAATTTTTTTATTATCAAACATGCTTCCAAACGCTAACGTTGCCGTCGACGCGGTGTATCGCTCTGACTGGGGGCGCATCGTCGCGACCCTCATTCGCCAGTTCGGCGACTTCGAACTCGCCGAAGACGCCGCGCAGGAAGCGTTTACGGCGGCAGTCGATCAGTGGCGCACCGATGGCGTTCCCGCCTCACCTCGCGCCTGGATCATTCAAACAGCTAAACACAAAGCGATCGATCGGCTACGGCGGCAGACTCGACTGAAAGAGAAGCTGGAAGCCTCGCCCGAGTTTTCGATCGAACCGATCACCGATGGACCAGACCTCGACTTCGCGGAGATCCCCGATGATCGTCTACGGCTGATATTCACTTGCTGCCATCCCGCGCTGTCGCTCGAAACGCAGGTCGCGCTCACGCTGCGCACTCTGGGCGGTTTGCAGACTGACGAAATCGCGCGCGCGTTTTTGGTTCCGCCGGCGACGATGGCCCAACGGCTCGTGCGCGCCAAACGAAAAATCCGCGACGCGGGAATTCCTTTCTCTATACCTGATACCAGCGACATGCCTGAGCGGCTGGACGCAGTGCTCACGGCGATCTATCTCATCTTCAACGAAGGCTACGCGCCTACGCGAGGCACGCCGCTCGTCAGGGCGGACCTCTGCGCCGAGGCGATCCGGCTCGCACGGCTTGTTACGTCGCTGCTGCAACCGAACGCTCCTGCCGAAGCGACGGCGTTGCTCGCGCTGATGTTGCTGCACGATTCGCGACGCGAAGCGCGGCTCGACGCAGACGGAGATCTCGTTGTCCTTGAAGAACAGGACCGCAGCCGTTGGAACAGACCGCAGATCGATGAGGCGCTGTCGTTGATCGATGATGCGCTGAGTGGCACGGCTGGTCCGTTTGCACTTGAAGCTGCGATTGCGGCAGAGCATTGTAAAGCTGCTCGTCCGCAAGATACTGACTGGCGGCGGATCGTCGAATGTTACGATCTGCTCCAGGAACTAATGCCGTCGCCAATCGTTGCCCTTAATCGCGCTGTTGCGGTCGGGATGGCTGATGGGCCACAGTCGGCGCTTCCGCTGATCGATGAGCTCGCTGAATCGGGCGAGCTCGACAGTTATCATCTGCTTCATGCGGCGCGAGCGGACATGCTACGCCGCGTCGGGTCGAATCGTGAAGCGGCCGAGAGCTACAAGCTCGCTCTCGGCCTCGTCAGCAATGACAGCGAGCGGCGCTTCCTCGAACGACGTCTCCGCGAAGTCACCTCAAGCACTCATTAAGAATTCGTTTGGAATTCCTTTGTCACTGGTGCCCGCCGGCGGCCATCGCGGCCAACCGCTTATCCATCTCTTCCTGCGAAACGTCTTCCTTGTGCGTCGCCACGGTCCAAACGTGTCCAAACGGGTCCGTCAGTGTCCCCGAACGATCGCCATAGAACTGGTCCTGCAACGCCTTCAACTCCACGCCACCGGCATCGATCGCCTGCTTGTAAATCGTGTCGACGTCGTCAACGTAGATCATCAAACTCACCGGCGTGCCGCCAAGCGCCTTCGGCCCGCGGTAACCCATCCCCGCATTCTCATCAGCCAGCATGAACGGCGAGTCGCCGATCTTCATCTCAGCGTGTCCGATCTTCCCTTCATGTTCCATCCGAAACAGCTCAGTCGCGCCAAACGCCTGCTTGTAATATTCGAGCGCCTTCGCAGCTCCGTCGATGATCAGGTACGGGGTTAACGAGTGATATCCCTCAGGAATCGGTTTTACGTCCGCCATAGCAATCCCCTTTCGTTTGAATGTGTGTCGTACTACTTAAACAGATTCTTCTTGTTAACAAAAGCTACGACAGTCTCGTTGAACTCCTTCGGCTTCTCCATCATCAGGAAGTGGTCAACACCGTCCCACATGTGAAACTCGAAATCCGGAGCGAGACTGCGGAAAAATTCTTCAGTGTCGGCCGGCCAGAACGGCGACTTCGCGAGGACCGCCAGCACCGGAACGTTGATCTTGTCGGTCGCATAGAGCGCCTCGTCATTCATGCTCTCCATCGCGCTCACGAGTACGTTCTGCGGTGTCGACTGCATCGACGCTATCACCGGCGCCTTATCACCCGAAGCGAGCACCGGCGTCATCTGGTTGAACATTTGCGCGCCCGCCTCTTTGTAGCTCGCTGCGCGAAAAGAGTTTAAGAACTGCTCTCTCAACTCCTTCGTGCCGAACGGTCGCAACCCTCCGTCGACGATCACGATCGCGAGCGTCTTCGCTGGATACTTGCGGTAGAACTGTCGCGCCACCGGCGTTCCCATGCTGTGTCCGAGCAGCACTGCGCGCTCCACTTTCGCATCGCGCAGCACGGCGTCGATCGCGGCGGCGAAATGGTCAATGGTGTACGTGATCTGCGGCTTGTCACTCTGTCCGTGTCCCGGAAGATCGAGCGCGATCACCCGGGCGCGTTTAGCCAATTCCGGTATCTGATATTTCCAGTACCCGAGTTGGCAACCCCAGCCGTGGACCAGCACAAACGCGTCCTTCCCGTTCCCGCCATAACTCTGATAATGAATCTTCGCGCCCTCGAGCGTCGCGTACTTCGACTCGCCGTCCTTTGCCGCGATCGGTATCGCCACGAGCAAAAGCGTCAGCGCAACAAAGCTCAAACGTATCGCTTTCAATTTACTGCTCATCTTCACATCCTCTCGCCGGTAGTGTTTCTGATGATTACGAGTGTCATGTCGTCCGTCAGCGGGCGCGGCGACGCGAAGTCCTGCACCGCACCTAACACTGAAAACAGCATCGCCTCAACCGAGCGACCCGAGTTGGCCTGCGCGCGACGAAATTCGGATTCGAGACGCTCGCTGCCAAACTCGCATTCAGCTTCGTCGAACGACTCGAGAATTCCGTCGGAACAGACGAGCATCACGTCGTTCGCATCGAGTTGAACAGTTCCACAGTCGAACGAAGCCGACGGCACGACGCCGAGCACCGGCCCGCCTTCCGACAGCAGTTCGAGTCGCTGGTCGGCGCGCAACAACAGCGCCGCCGGATGTCCGGCACTGCAATAGTCGAGTGTTCCGTTCGTCGAATCGAGCCTGCCGATAAACATGCTGCTCAACGGCTCGATCGACGCGAGCCGCATGACGTCGCGATTCACTGCCGCGGCGATCGCTTTCGGATCGCTGTCGACGGCGGTGTGAGTGCGAATCAGTCCGATCAGGTGCGTCACCCACATGCCGGCGGCGAGTCCTTTTCCGCCGATGTCGCCGAGCGCGAACACCAGGCCGCGATCGGTCTCTTCAACCGTGAAGAAGTCGCCGGGCAGATGACGCACCGCGAAGATCTCGCTCGCGATGTCGAACGTTCCGTAGCGAACCAGAGTCGGCGCACACAAACGCCGGTGAACTTGCGACGCTTCGAAGATCGCGGCGTTCAGCTCGGCGTAATCCTTCTGCAACTTCTCGAGCTTCGACTCCAGCTCGACGGCTTGATCTCGCGTGCTGACAGGACGTGATCCATTCGATTTGGCCACACGTAGCGTAGCCAACGCTCCGTTGAATGCTGTTGCGGACATAGTTCAAGGTCCTCATCCAACAAATTTATAGCCACTGCCGTGAACGGTAAGAATGAAACGCGGTTCTTCCGGATTTGGTTCCAGCTTCTGTCGCAGGTGCACGATGTGCGTATCGACCGTGCGCGTCGTCGGATAGTTTTCGTATCCCCAGACTGCGTCGAGCAATCGATCCCGACTGAGCGTTTCTACCGGATTGGCAATAAAGTATGCGAGCAACGCAAACTCTTTCGCCGAGAGGTCGATGAGCGTTCCATTCCGCCGCACTTCGTTGCTGCGAATGTTGACCTCAACGTCGCTGAATTTATAAACCTCGGGTGTGGGTGTCGGAGCTGAGACGCGGCGCAAAACGGCTTTGACGCGCGCCATCAGTTCGCGGATCGAAAACGGTTTGGTGACGTAATCGTCGGCGCCGAGCTCGAGACCGACGACTTTGTCGATCTCCTGTCCGCGGGCGGTCAGCATGATGATCGGCACCGACGGTTTTTTCGCTTTTAGCTGTTTGCAAACGTCGAGTCCGCTCATGCGTGGCATCATCACGTCGAGCACGACGAGATCGGGGTTGTCGGAGAGCGCGCGTTCGAGCCCGCTGACGCCGTCGCCGGCGCTGATCACTTCGTAACCTTCGTATTCGAAGTTGTCGCGCAGCCCCGCAACCATGGCGGGCTCATCTTCGACGATCAGGATCTTGCTTTTCATGACGTTCCCCCGTTATAAGCAGATGAACCATCCACCAACTGCCGTTGGTGGGATTCACACAATTCTCTACGTGACTCTCATAGGCTAGACCGAATAATCCACCAACTGCCGTTGGTGGGATTCAAGCAATTCTCTACAGACTCTCATAGGCTAGACCGAATAATCCCACCAACGGCAGTTGGTGGATTCTTCATGTCCAGCCTTAAGCCATGCTGGCGTCGGGCTGTGTTCCCGCCAGCGGTAAGATCATGGTGAACTTGCTTCCGCGTCCCGGCGTGCTTTCAACCTCGACGTCGCCGCCGTGCGCCTGCGTGATGTGCTGCACGAGCGACAGACCGAGCCCGCTTCCCTTCGTGTTGTGAACGAGCGGATCGCACGTGCGATAGAACTTCTCGAAGATCCGCGCCTGCTCGCTGCGATCGATCCCGATCCCGCGATCCTCAACCTCCAGTTTCAACACACTATTGGCGCGATAAAGCTTCACACCCAGGAACTTGTCACGGTCCGAATATTTCAACGCGTTATTGACCAGATTGACAAGCGCTCGCGCGATCGCTTCGCGATCCACTCGCACGGGCGGAATACCTGGGTCGATCTGCTCCTCCAGCGCGAACCCCTGCTGTTCGATCTGATAGCGATACGAGTCGAGCGTGTTTCGCACGAGCTCGGCGATGTCAGTCTCGCGAAAGTCGTATTCCTTGCGGCCTGCTTCGATGCGCGAGAAGTCGAGGATATTGTTGATGAGGGCCGTCAACCGTTCGCTCTCTTTGCGAATGATGCTGTAGTACTCGTGCTTCTTCTCCTGTGTACTGATGCGGCCGAGCTCCAGCGTCTCCGCGTACAAGCGGATGAGCGCGAGCGGCGTGCGCAGCTCGTGAGAAACATTCGAAACGAAATCAGACTTCAAACGGGCCAGCGCCACCTGTTTGTTGACGCTGCGAAACGTCAACACCAATCCACCGATCATCAGCACCGACAGAACGCCGAGGATCAACATGCTCTGCTGCACCCAGCGTCGACCGATCGCTTCGGCCGTCGTCCCCTGAAACTTGATCCCCATCGCCAGGCCGCGAAATGGATCGTCGAGCGTTTGGGAGACTTCGGGCTTCCCTGTTCCCCAACCCGCCGACTGCGCGAGCGGACGATCCGGTTCTGACTTCTGCGCGTCGGCAGGGTAGATCTTCATCGCCAGACGCTGCTCTTTGCGTTCGTTGACTTCCCGCGGCGTCAGCTCGTGAAACATCGGCGCATTCAGCCCTTCCGGATCTTCAGTAAACTTCTGCGAAGTGAACTCATCGAGGAACTCCGGAAAGAACTTGTTTTTCAGATAGGTGGCATCGAAGGTCAAGGCGCCGAGCACCACCCGATCTTTCGGAGCAAACCGTGGGACGAGGAAAACAGCTGTCGCTGTGTATCGCGGTTCTTCGGGAGCGTGCGATTCACCGCTGAACCACATGATCGGCTTTACCTTGCGTTGCATTTGCCCGGAGAGGTACGCGCCTTCCATGCCGAGCCAGCTGGTGTACATCTTCGCCGAGGTTTCGATCTCTCCCGGTTTCTCTGTGGGCTGGCCCTGGACGATGGCTCCTTTTTTTTCGTCGAAAAGAGCCACCTGCGAGAACCAAGGGCGGTTCTCCAAAATGGCGGCGAGTTTTCTTTTCCTCTCTTCGTCGGAATCCGCTTCTCCTGGAAACTGGTCACGTGCTTCCTCGGTCAGCGCGTAGGCTTTGCCGTTCATCTTCTTGATGCCCGCGTACAGCAGATACTGAAAGTCGCGCTGGATGAGCGCTTCGACTTTCTTGTCGCGCTGAATGGATTTGACGTGTTGTAAATTGACGTAGATAAGGCTCAATGCGGGCAGGACAACGGCCAATCCCAACGTCAGGACAAGCCGTAACCGGGTATTGCCTCCCAGCAGCGCTCGTCGTTTGGACTTCATACCATCCTCCGCCAGTTGTCGGTGAAAGCAGGCCGAGCATATGCCCACCGGGCGGTTGCTGTGTCAAGTGCAGGTAAAAATTTGTTAAGAATTGTGAATTTCCGCGCCGTGGTCTATAAACAACGGGATGCCCGGCCAGACTAACACTGTGCGTTGGTGGTTGCTGTTGTTTGTAACAGCAATTTCGCTGTACTTGTGCTGGAGAATGATTCAGCCGTTCCTCGGCGTCATTGCCTGGGCCACGGTGCTGGTCATCGTCTTTTATCCCGTACACAAACGGCTCGCGAGTCGAATCAGAAAGCCTTCACTGGCGGCGCTCGTCTCGTGTCTGCTCGTGATCCTGATCATCCTCGTGCCTGTGGCGCTGATCACGCTGGCGGTCGTTAACGAGCTCGCCGGTGCGCTGGATTCGCTGCAAAGCGGCGTCAATTACCTTCTCGATCCAAATTCGCGCTTTACTGGCCCAATCCTCAACTTCCTCAACCGTTTTGTCGATATCAGCCAGCTTCGCTCGGAAGAGTTTCTGCTGGCGCGGCTCAAAGGCGTGAGCGGCCAGCTCGCCGGTCAGACGCTCGGTTTTCTCGGCGGGCTGGCCAGCTTCTTTATCCAGATGTTCTTCGTCATCTTCACGATGTACTACTTCTTCAAAGACGGCGAAAACATCTCGCGCACCATCCGCGACGCGCTGCCACTTGACCGCGAGCAGTCCGACAGCATCATGACGCGCACGCGCGAAGTGATCGACGCCAGCGTCTACGGCGTGCTCACGATCGCGATCATTCAGGGAACGCTCGGCGGTTTGGCGTTCTGGGTGTTGGGACTGCCGTCGGCGATCATCTGGGGCGTGGTGATGACGTTCCTCTCGATGGTGCCGATGCTCGGCGCGTTTCTGGTGTGGGTGCCGGGCGCGATCTTTCTCGCCGTCACCGGACACTGGGTGAAGGCGTTGCTGCTCGGCGTCTGGGGAACGCTGGTGATCGGCACGATCGACAATTTCCTCCGTCCGAAGCTTGTCGGCAGCCGCACTCGTCTTCACGAGCTGTTGATATTTTTCGCCGTGCTCGGCGGTCTGAATGTCTTTGGAGTGCTCGGCGTCGTGCTCGGTCCCGTCGTGATCGCGATTACGCTCGCGCTGATTGACGTCTACAGGGCCGCCGGAAGATCCGGCAACGCTACAGAAACGTTGTGAGCGCGTCCGAGGAGTGGTATAAAGCAGTCGCCCGAACCCCTACAGTTTAGCCTCCATTTGTGTAGTTGAGTTTTTTGACTCGAACTTACATCCATTCGTCCCGGGAGGGAAAAGTATGCTGAATTTCATTGCGTGGTTGATCGTCGGACTAATCGCCGGCGCACTGGCACGACTGATCATGCCGGGCAGAGATCCGATGGGCGTCATCGCCACGATCCTGTTGGGAATCGTCGGCTCTATCCTCGGCGGGTTAGTGAGCTGGGCGATTTGG
Organism: Pyrinomonadaceae bacterium; assembly: GCA_036279935.1. GTDB lineage: Bacteria > Acidobacteriota > Blastocatellia > Pyrinomonadales > Pyrinomonadaceae > PSRF01. Next base: position 4,468 of record DASURS010000066.1, on the reverse strand, counting down.
GGCAGTGATCAACGCGGGTTTCAGCCGGCCGGATTGTTGCTGTCGATACTCGGCGCGATCATTGTGCTCTGGATTTGGCGAATGTTGAGGAGCCGCAGTACAGTCGCTTAAAAACTCCAGCGCATAGTGCCTGAACTGCCGGACATCGTCGTCTACATCGAGGCTCTCGAGCAACGAATCCAGAACACCGCTCTGAAGCGCGTCCGCGTGGCAAGTCCGTTTTTGCTGCGCACGGCTGTGCCGCCGCTGTCCAGTGTTGAAGGCAGGAAGGTCGTCGAACTGCGCCGGCTCGGGAAACGCATCTGCTTCGGCTTCGAAGACGATCTGTGGCTCGTGCTGCACCTGATGATTGCCGGACGTCTGCATTGGTACGCGGATCCGGCGAAGGCGGCCAAGGCGCGCGGCCTTGCGACGTTCGAGTTCAGCAGCGGGAGTTTGACGCTGACGGAAGCGGGCACGCAGAAACGCGCGTCACTGCATGTGGTCCAGGGCGAAGCCGGGCTGGACGCGCTGAATCCGGGTGGCCTCGAAGTGTTTGAGGCGACTGAGGATGAGTTCACGGCGGTGCTTCAGGCGAAGAACCACACGCTGAAGCGCGCGCTTACCGATCCGCGCATTCTGAGTGGGATTGGAAACGCTTACTCGGATGAGATCCTGCACGCGGCGCGACTTTCCCCGTTCACGCTCACGCAAAAACTCACCTCCGACGAGATCAAGCGCCTCTTCGACGCGATAAAAACTACGCTCACTGAATGGGTCGAGCGCTTGCGTTCCGATTACGCGGGGAAGTTTCCCGAGAAAGTGACTGCGTTTCGTCCGGAGATGGCCACACATGGGCGCTACAAAGAACCGTGTCCTCGTTGTGGAAACAAGATTCAGCGAATCCGTTACGGATCGAACGAAACCAACTACTGCCCGACCTGCCAAACCGGCGGCAAACTCCTCGCCGACCGCGCCCTCTCTCGTCTCCTGAAGGACGACTGGCCCCGCACTCCTGAAGAACTGGACCTGCTCGTGAAACCCTAACACTCTCTGCGTTACCTCGGCGGCCTTTGCGTCTTTGCGGTGGTCCCTTTTTCAACTATTTTCACCGCAAAGACGCAGAGGACGCGGAGGTAGCGCAAAGATATGTTACCAAGCGTTTTTCAGCAGCCCGCTAACGCTTCGGCTCGGGTTCTGAGTTGACGAGGTGGCGAGTGGTTTGATCGGTGACGCTGAAGTGCGTGGGGATGAATTCGTTGGTATCGGCCGGCGCAAGCGTGCGAGGCTGCGGTGTTTGATCTTCCGCCATCTGCTGCGGCAACCCCTTCGCCCGCCGCGTTTCACGTTCCATGATCTCAGCCTGTTTCTTACTCACAACCAGACCATTGATAATCAACGCGAGCCCGACCATAAACGGAATCGCGCCTGCCACCCAGAGGCGAGTCAGAACCTCGGCCTCGTTAGGCGGCACACTGCCGGCGACTCCCTGCATGAAAATAAACAAAAAGATCGCGATCCCAATCCCAACACTGCTCGTGATCACGCCCGCCTTGATCTCGTTGTAGCGTTTGACCTCCGGCGTAAGACCCATCCGCCGTTCCATCTCGAGCTTCCGTTGCTCCGCGACCTCCCCCGATCGAAACATCGACGCCAGCCACGACTCGTCCCAATTGAACCCCTTTTCCGGCTCGCGACCGGCAAGAACGTCCCGCACTGCCTGCAAGTTCCCCCCGCAAGACGTGCAATACTTCACATCATCGTTTTGCTTCGACCCACAACGCGGACACAACATACGAGATCCCTTTCTTCAATCACGGATTGTATCTCAATCGTATAATACGTTTCGATCTGCGTTTCAGGTGCGTTAATCTGTGCAACTGCCCATGAAGCCTATTCCGGCGGAAACAATCGCCCATTACCGACTCGTCGAACCCATCGGCGCCGGCGGCATGGGTGCCGTTTACAAGGCCTTCGACAGCAAGCTCCAGCGCATCGTCGCCCTGAAACTGCTGCCCGCTGAATACGTCTCGCAACAGGATCGCCGCCGTCGCTTTTTCCAGGAAGCACGCGCCGCGTCCGCGTTGAACCATCCGCACATCCTGACGATCTACGAAGTCGGCGAAGATGACGGCAGGCCGTACATCGCGATGGAGTTCGTCGAAGGCGAAACGCTGCGGCAGAAGATCAAAGCGAAGACACTACAACTCAGCGAAACGCTCAGCATCGCGGTCCAGATCGCAGCCGGTCTCTCGCGCGCTCACGAAGTCGGCATCGTCCACCGCGATCTAAAACCCGAGAACCTGATGCTCAGCCGCGACGGCTACGCCAAGATTCTCGACTTCGGTCTCGCAAAACTCGTCGCCGAACGCGAACGCGCGCTCGCCGCCGACAGCGAACAGAAAACTCTCGTCCTCGGAGTCCAAACCGAATCCGGCACGCTCATCGGCACGGTCAACTACATGGCGCCCGAACAGTTGCTGGGCCAACGCGTCGATCGCCGTTGCGACATCTTCTCTTTCGGCGTCGTCCTGTGCGAGATGTTGACCGGCACCGCGCCGTTCGTCCACGACAATCGCATCGACACGATGCACGCCATCCTCCATCGCGATCCGCAGCTTCCCGTCGCGGACGGAGCTCAACTCCCGGTCGACCTGCAACGAATCCTGACGCGCGCGCTCGCGAAGACGCCGAAAGATCGCTATCAAACCGTCGACGAGCTCGCCGCGGATCTGAAGGCGGTCAAACGCGATCTCGAGCTCGGCAAGACATTGCCGGTCACTGTGAAGACGCGACTCGTGCTCAAGCGCGTCGCCGCCGCCGGCGCGCAGACGATCGACTACGAAAAAGAGCTAAACGAAGCGCAGTACAAAGCCGTGACGACAACGGAAGGCCCGCTGCTGATCGTCGCCGGGGCCGGCACAGGCAAGACGCGGACGCTGGTCTATCGTGTCGCGCGTCTCGTCGAGATGGGCGCGAAACCGGAGTCGATCCTGTTGCTGACGTTCACGCGTCGCGCCGCGTCGAGCATGTTGACGCGCGCGGCGGCGCTCGCGGACGCGCGTTGCCAGCGCGTTTCCGGCGGCACGTTTCACTCGCTGGGCCATTCGGTGCTGCGCAAGTACGCCGAAGAGTCGGGCGTGGCGCGCAACTTCACCGTCCTGGACCAGAGCGACTCCGAAGACCTGATCGATCTGCTGCGACGGCAAATCAAACTCACGCGCGGCAGCGACGCAAGACACTTCCCGCGCAAACGCACGATCGCCGCCATCTTCAGCATGATGGTCAACAAGGTCCAGTCGTTGAAACAGGTGCTCAACAACGAGTACCCGCAGTTCATCGACGAACGGCGCAACCTCGAAACGCTGTTCAAATCGTTCGAAGAGTTCAAACGCGCGCGCCACATGCTGACGTACGACGACCTGCTCGTCCGGCTGCGTGAAGCGCTCGAGTCGAGCCAGCAGTTACGCGAGCGTCTGTCGGACCAGTATCGCTACATCATGGTCGACGAGTACCAGGACACGAACAAGCTCCAGGCGCAGATCGTCAAGCTGATGACGGCGCGGCACGACAACGTCGCCGTCGTTGGCGATGAGTTTCAGTCGATCTACTCGTTTCGCGGCGCGAGTCATCGCAACATGCTGGAGTTTCCGAAGCTGTTCCCGTCGGCAAAGATCATCAAGCTGGAAGAGAACTTTCGCAGCACGCAACCGATTCTCGACGTCGCCAACGCCATCATCGCCGACGTGAAGGAGAGTTATAAGAAACGGCTTTATTCACACATCGAAGGCGGACAACCGCCGGTCGTCGTCAGTGCGCGCGACGAAAACGAGCAGTCGCGATTCGTCGCGCAGCGAATCGATGAACTGCGCGAACAAGGCGTGCCGCTGCGCGAGATCGCAGTGCTGTTCCGTTCGAGCTCGCACTCTTTCGACCTGGAAATCGAGCTTGGCAAACACGGAATTCCTTTTCGCAAGTTCGGCGGGATGAGGTTTGCCGAGTCCGCGCACATCAAGGACGCGCTGGCGTTTCTGCGCGTCGTCAACAAACCGTCAGACACGCTTTCGTGGTTCCGCTCGCTGAAGCTGATCGATCACATCGGCGACGCGACGGTCTATCAAATACTCGAGCACCTCGGCGTCGATCAGAAGGAGTACCGCTCGGCGCGGACAAAGGCGGCGCTGTTCAAGAAACTGCATCGCTTCCCCGCGCGCGCGGGTTACCAGGCGCAACTGACGCGGCTCGCGCGCGTGTTCACAACCGTTTGCGAAAGCAAGACGCCGAGCGAGCAACTCTCAGCCGTGCTTCGTTTCTATCGCCCGCTGCTGAAGAACAAGTACGACGACGTTCAGCGTCGCGGACGCGATCTCGAGCACCTCCAAACGATCGCTAAACGATACAAGACCTCGGCGAAGTTGCTCGACGACGTCGCACTCGATCCCACGGAAGCGCTTCAGGGAAGCGCAGCCCGAAACGGCGGCGGGTTTGT
>DASURS010000065.1:0-2338 GCA_036279935.1 Pyrinomonadaceae bacterium | reverse complement strand
ACCCGGCGGTGAGTTGGCCACTCGCCCGCTGCACTTCATCTGGATTGCCGATTGCTCCGGCTCGATGGCAGTCGACGGCAAGATTCAATCCTTGAATACGGCGATCAAGGAAGCGATCCCGAACATGCAGGACGTCGCCGACGAGAACCCCAACGCGCAGGTGCTCGTACGCGCGGTCAAGTTTTCCGACGGCGCTCAATGGCACGTGTCACAACCGACCGACGTCGCCGATTTCAAATGGGAAGACCTCAACGCGGGCGGCGTCACCGCCATGGGCCGCGCGCTCACGATCGTCGCCGATCAACTCAAGATTCCGCCGATGACGGATCGCGCTTTGCCGCCGGTGCTGGTCCTGATCTCCGACGGCCAACCGACTGACGATTTCGCCGCCGGGCTCCAGGCGTTGATGAACGAGCCGTGGGGCCGCAAAGCTGTCCGCATCGCGATCGCGATCGGCGAAGATGCCGATCAGGAAGTGTTGAAGAAGTTCATCGCCAACCCCGAGCTCAGACCTCTCCAGGCCAACAATCCGGAAGCATTGACGAAATACATTCGCTGGGTGTCGACCGCGGTGCTCAAGTCTGCGTCTTCGCCGGCGAGTCAAAGCGCCGACTCTTCGCCCGGTCTCAACGTTCCGATTCCCGTCATTCCTGATACGGGAACCGCCGCCGCCGATGACGTTTGGTAAGTAGAACAAGGAATGCCGATAGAGTGGCAAGTTGCCGGTCAAAGTGTCCGCGGCGCTGCGCATGAACGCAACGGTCTGCCTAATCAGGACGCCATCCATTGGCTGCCGCTGTCAGGTCACGGTCCGGCTGCCGTGCTTGCCGTTGCCGATGGACACGGCAGTCCGCGATATTCGCGAAGCCACACCGGCGCGGCCATCGCCGTCGAAAAAAGCACGCAACTGATTGACGAGTTTCTCCAGGGCCAGGCGAATGGCGAGAACTTGTCGTTGATCAAACATGCGGCGGAAGAGTGGCTGCCGCGCGCGCTGGTGCGCAACTGGTCGGAAGCCGTCGCAGAAGATCTCAAGATCAATCCGTTGTCGTCTGATGAGCTTTCATCTTTGAGAGACGAGCCTTCGATCGCGTACGGCGCAACGTTGCTCGTAGCGGCAGTCACCGATCAATTTGTTTTGTATCTGCAACTCGGCGACGGCGATATTCTTTCCGTCAGCCACAGCGGCGAAGTGACTCGGCCGCTGGCAAAAGACGATCGACTCTTTGGCAACGAGACCACTTCCCTTTGCGCGACCGAAGCGTGGCGCGATTTTCGGATACACTTCCAGCCGTTGACGCAGTCGCCTCCGGCTCTCGTTCTACTCTCGACCGACGGCTATCCGAACTCGTTTCGCGACGAGTCAGGTTTTTTCAAAGTCGGCTCCGACATCCTGAACATGGTCCAGGCGAACGGGCTGGCAAACGTGCAGAATCAACTCGCGGGCTGGCTGCTCGATTCGACTCGCGCCGGCAGCGGCGACGACATCACGTTAGGTATTCTCTCTTCGCTCGAAAAGTAAATGGATCTGATTCTCACATCCGGTCAGAAAGTCCGCCCATCTTCGACGCGCGGAAACTGCGTGGTCGAGAAGTTCCTCGGCGGCGGCGGTCAGGGCGAAGTCTACCAGGCGAACCTCGAAGGCAAACCGGTGGCGCTCAAGTGGTACTACCCTGCATCAGCCACGGCCGATCAACAGAAAGCGCTCGAAACACTCGTACGCATGGGCGCGCCGAGTGATCGCTTCCTTTGGCCCACCGAGCTCGCCTCCGCCACTTCGACGCCGGGCTTTGGTTACATCATGCCGCTTCGCGAGCGACGCTTCAGAAGCATCGTCGACCTCATGAAGCGCCGCATCGAGCCGAGTTTTCGCGCACTTGCGACCGCTGGTCTCGAACTCTCGCACAGTTATCTTCAGCTTCACGCAAGAGGCCTGTGCTATCGCGACATCTCTTTCGGCAACGCGTTCTTCGATCCCGGCACCGGCGAGATCCTGATCTGCGACAACGACAACGTCGCCGTCGACAATCAATCGCGCAGCGCCGTCTACGGCACGCCGCGTTTCATGGCGCCGGAGATCGTTCGCGGAGAAGCTGTGCCGAGCACGCAGACTGACCTGTTCTCGCTGGCGGTGCTGTTGTTCTACATGTTCGTGATGCACCATCCGCTCGAAGGCAAAAGGGAGCTGGCGATCAAGTGTCTCGACCTGCCCGCCATGAAGAAACTCTACGGCACTGAGCCGCTCTTCATATTCGATCCAAACGACGACTCGAACGCGCCCGACCCGCAGTATCATCGCAACGCGCTCGCGTTCTGGAGCGTCTATCCTCGCTTCCTG
>DASURS010000064.1:0-17135 GCA_036279935.1 Pyrinomonadaceae bacterium | reverse complement strand
CGCCTGGATCACGCCTCGTTCGAACCGCTGCTTCATATCGTCACCCGAACGGGCCGGCAAACGCGTGTCCAACACGATCGTGATGCGCCGTTCGTCTTCGGACGTAAACTCGCGCACCGTCAGTCGCCGCGATCGCGCGGTCGCTTTCCAGTCGATGTGCCGCAGATCGTCCTGCGGCTGGTAGTCACGCAGCGAGAAAAGATCGTGGCCCGCGCCGCGTCGCAGCGAAGGCATGCGGCCGGCGTACATCGGCAACAAGTGCAGTTCGTCGCTGATCACTTCCGGTTTCGGATACACGATGATGTCGACGTTGCGCGCGCGCAGCCGGCGCCGCCTCCGAAAAAACCCGAACGGAAAACGAGTCGATAACTCGAAACCGTCGATCAGCACATGCCCGCGCTGCGGAAACAACTGTTCGACGCGCTGCTCCGCCGCCGCATGATGCGGCACGTAACTGAAATAGGCCAACAGCCGCTTCGCATACTTTCTACGGGGCTTGGCCTGCTCGTTGTTCGGCCCGCGCGCCTCGACCAGTATCGAAAAGGACGGCAACACTCGCTTCGTGTTGCGCAACGTCACGATCACCGGCGCTGCCTCCGCCGCAAAGATGTGGTCCGGAAAACGCGCCGACACGGTCAGGTCGCGCAACGAAGCGCGCGCTGCGATCCAACCGACGAAGAGAGTCGAGACCAGCAACGAGAAGACAAGGAACAACAGATTATTTCCGGTGTTCCACGCCGCAAACCCGACGACGACGATGATGACGATGAAAACGCCGCCGCCGCTCGTCGGTTCAAATGGAAAATCCAGGTTTGCAACTTCGATTCGCGCCGAGCGCGCCAACGGCGGGACGATAAAGATCGTGAGCAGCAGTGCAATCAGAAGTGAAATAACAGCAGCGGCTGCTGCAAGCCCGTTCTCGTTCTCGCGACGCGCCAGCACTGTCACCAGCGCAGCGCCGAGCCCACCCAACACGAGCAGCAGTCCGAGAATGACGCGAAACAGCGAGGCTCGTTCCGGCAGCAGATCTGAAACTCTCACAGGGGAACGCTGACCGTCTTCAGGATTTCGTTGAGCACGGCTTCCGCTTCTTCGCTGCGGCGCAGCGACGACGAGAACCGCGAGCTCACGACGATGCGGTGTGCAAAAACGGGGACGACGAGGCGCTTAATGTCATCGGGAATGCAGTAGGTGCGATCCTCGGCGAGGGCCATCGCCTGCGAGGCGCGAAACAGCGAGAGCGTTCCGCGCGGGCTGACGCCGAGATCGAGCATCTCGGAGGAACGCGTCGCGGCGACGATGCGCATCAGGTATTGAACCAGCGCGTCGTCGACGGAGACAGTTGCAACGGCGCGTTGAAGCTCGACGACTTCGTGCGCCGTCATCACGGGTTCGAGCTCGTCGAGCGGGTCGGCGTACTCGCGATCGCGGAGGATGCGTTGCTCGTCAGCCGGCGCCGGATAACCGATCCGCAGTCGCAACATGAAACGATCGAGCTGTGACTCCGGAAGCGGATACGTGCCGTGATGCTCGATCGGGTTCTGCGTCGCGAGGACGATGAACGGCGCCGGCAGATCGTGCGTCTTTCCCTCGACCGTGACGTGCCGTTCGGCCATCGCTTCGAGCAGCGCTGACTGGGTCTTCGGAGTCGTTCGATTGATCTCGTCGGCCAGCACGACGTTCGCGAAAACCGGCCCGGGTTTCCACTCGAATAACGAGCTGTGCTGGTTGTAAACAGAGAGCCCGATCACGTCAGACGGCAATAGATCGGACGTAAACTGGATGCGCTGAAAACTACAACGAAGCGCCCGCGCGAGCGCATGCGCAAGCGTCGTCTTGCCCACGCCCGGAACGTCTTCGACCAGCAGGTGTCCACCCGCGATCAAGGTGACGATAGCGAGGCGAATTGCTTCCGGTTTGCCCTTAATGACAGTCTCGACCGCCTGCTGCAGCCGCTCGATCTGCTCGGCTGCCCGGGCGCTCGTCAATTGTCCGGTGTCAACTGTTTCGAGGTTTCGCATTAAATTGCCAGCATTCTACATGGTAAGAGCACGCCTCGCACGGAAAAGTTGGCTGCATCTCACGAATGCGTTTCGGCATCAATGTGATTTGCGCACGGTCCTGTAGTAGACTAGGGCCCGTCAAAACAAACCGGGCAGTCGGAGGCAAAAAAGGAACTCAAATGCCATCGACTCGTGTAAGTTGCCCGAGGAGGATTTATGAAACCCCTGCACAATAAAACTAAGAACCAGCGCGGCTTCTCACTGATCGAGCTGATGATCGTGATCGCCATTATCGGCATCCTGATCGCCGTCGGCGTCACGGGTTACAAAGCAGCTATCAAGGCGGCAAACGAAGCCGCCGCGATTAAGACCCTGCGCACGATCGGCGAGCAGCAGGCGCTCTACTTCAACTCCCGCCAACGCAGCACGTACGGGACCTTTGAAGAGCTGCGCAAGGACAACCTGCTCGATAGCCGTTTCGACGGCACCACGCCCGTTGTCGACGGCTATGTCTACACCATGAAGGTGATTCCGAAGTCGACGGCCCAGCAACCCGGATATACCGTCAACGCCGATCCACAGGTTGCCGAAGGCGTAGGCGCGACCGGCAAGAACCACTACTTCGTCGACTCCGACACGAACACGATCCACGTCAACGCCGACCAGCCGGCAACAGCGACGGATCCGCCGATCGGCCAGTAACAAACGTAACTGATTTTCATACAAGCGCCGGCGACGCCTCGTGCTCGCCGGCGCTTGTTTTGTGGGTTCCGGAATGAGATGAAATTGGCCTGGAGAGTTGGTGTCAAAGGGTCGGCGTCAATCTTTCAGTTCTTTCGAAGTCGTCATGATTAACTTGTTGCCATACGTGACGAGGATCGTGCCGACCGTTTGCAGGTTCGCGAGCCCGCTGACGATTTTGATCGTACGCAGGTCCGAGAAAGTTATTATTAGGAATGCAGGTTGGAAAATAGTTGCGGGGCGGTACTCTACTGCTTCGATTTCAGAGTAAAGCCCGAACTGTTTCTTTAGGAATTTGGTGCGTTTTTCAATTCCTGATTCCGTAAAGACCAATCTTGCAAAAAAAGCTTCCGCTATTCCCGCCGGAATAAGTACCCCGGCCAGCAGCATGCAAAGACGCATGACGAGGTTCTGCTGCTCCCAAACTTCAAAGGCAACTGGTGTTGGGTTAGGTAAGAAGAGCAGTACCAGAATGCCAATGAGCGGCGAGACCAGAAGTTTAACGTACCAGGGGTATGTCACCACGTATGGCACAGATGGGTCTATTTGGGCTCCCATGGAATAGCCTTTACCGTAACACGACATTCCTTGCAATTCTTCGCCGTACGGTACTTAATTCTCTGCTCCTCACGTTGATTCATTCGTACCTCAAGTATAAACCTCCCGAGAGAGGAGACGCCCGCTCGCGTTCCACCGCGCATCCCACCGGCAATGAGCCTCTCCGGCGATATGAACCTCGGTGAAAAGTTGTAAGTATACCTGTACGCGTTCAGAGCACGTGTTAGACCTTCACGCTCCAGAGTCTTGAAAGGTCCTCCGCTAAGCTGTTCAAAAGCCTCATACGTACTTTGCCGTAAGGCGTAGGTCATCTCACCTACCATCACAGTCACCTTTTGCGCAACGAATCCACTCGTCGCACCCGCTGCCGCATCAACCGTAATATCAGAAAGGCTGAACACCTCGGTGCTGCTGTCCCCATCGACAGCTCTTTCAGCAATTCCGCCGGCCACCGAGCCAGCGGCAGCCGTAGCGACGGATACTGCAGCCGAACCAGCAGCCACGTTTCCTGTGAGACCAACAACTGCACCAAAGATTGCTCCATTGAGCGCTTTCGCTCCAATCTTTCTTAGCACCTTGGGATCTGTTAAAGACTCGCCCCGGTACAGGGCTTTGGCAGCCTCGAAGCCACCACCAAAGACTCCACCGATAACAGCTCCGCCAAGTGCCGTCAGTAACGGGTTCTTTCCATCCGGATCGACGTACTTCTGAGGGTTGTTCAATCCATACGTGTAACGGTTCCAGTTTTGCGGTTGTAGAAGGTAGTAGTTCTGACTATCGGTCGATTCGCCCAGCATTATGGGATCGTATGGATCCACAGTTGTAAAGCGCCCCATGGTACTCGAGTAATAGCGCGCCTGGAAGTAATCGAGCCCAGTTTCAATGTCCCGTTCCTTTTGGGTGAACTGCTGCCTTACACTGGCTCCCATTGTGTAGCCGTGATCCGTCAAACGGCCGCCCGCACCTGGGGTCTGTGCCGTACCGCCAAACAGATCTTCACCAAATGGCAGATAGTCGTGGCGCTTTACTCCGCCCAAGCTGCCTGATTCGTCGAGAATCATGCGCGGTGTGCCGAGGTGGTCCGTCACCAGCCATTGGACGCCATAGTCAGAACCCGCCGTTTCTGCTGGACCATAGGCTTCGATCTCCGTCACCCGACTGACACCATCGGGCGCGGCACTGCTAAGTACCCGAATCTTGCTCGTACTAATCGGCGAAAACGTGAATTTTCGCCAGATCTTGTTGTTGCCCGTCACGCTGCCGCCCGGGATCGTGACCCAGTTGCTGCCTGTCCAGTACTGCACGTCGTAACCGGTAAGACCATAGAGCGTAAACGTCATCGCTTCGGTCGGCTCTGTCGAACTGGCCCAGTTGTTCTGCAACGTAAACACATCTATTTCGTTGATGGTTTTGTTCGCGCCGAAATCTACCTGTACCCATTCCGGGAAGTTGTTAGCGGCAGAACTGGACCAGGCACCATCGCTGTAAGCGTTCAAACTCTTGCGGTCTCCGTTGGTTACTGCGCTCGGTCCCCAACCGGGAAAGCTTGTTGAAGCTGTGGCCGTCGCGCCTAGCGCCAGATCAAAACGAGGAGCAGTCGAGGCACCAGTCCACGCCTCCAGTTCGACGATGCGGCTGTATCCATCGGGACTCGCAGTTGCGAGTACACGTATCTTCGTAGTGTTAATCGCGCTGAAGGAGAACTTGCGCCAGACTTTGTTATTCCCGCTGACACTCCCACCCGAAATCGTCGTCCAACCAGAACCGTTCCAGTACTGTACCTCGTAAGCAGTCAAACCATACTGGCTGAACGCCATCGCTTCCGTTGGTTCAACTGGCCACTCTAGGTGATCCTGAACCGTTACGACATCGATCTCCGTAATTGTCTTGCTGCCGTTGAAATCGATCTGTAGCCAGTCGGGAAACGTATTGGCTGGAGCGGCATCATTCCACACGTGGCTGTTACAGCGCGCGCGCCCTGTGCGATCGCCATCGTTGGCACTGGCTGCGGTTGAACTGCATACAGCGGGATCATAGGCCGACGAAGCCGTGGCAACTGCTCCGTTTGACGCCAAAGCGACGTTGACCGAAACAGGGGCTGCCGGCCCGGCAGTCACAAGCAACTGCCCGTTGCGATAACCGAATTCCTTCTGTGGAGAGAGGTGTGAAGCATCAGCTGCATACTCAGCCAGCAGTTCTCCATCGAATCCATACGTCTGCCATGTTTCCTGGCCATTGATTTTTCTGCGCGTCCGCTGACCATCAGCAGCGTAGGTGTAAAACTGTAATTGGTTAGCACCACCCCATGCTTGTGTGATCCGATTCTCAGCATCATAGACACGCGTGCCGTTGCCTGTGCCTGTGAAAGTGTCGGTGGTAAGGTTTCCAGCGTCGTCGTAGCTCATTGTAAAACCGGCCGGCGCAGTGAGTTGGTTCTTGCCAGTGTTCAGACCGAAATCCGGTTTCGGAAAACCTATAGTGTTTGTTTGGTGGATTCTGCGATTGCCCCAGCGGTCGTACACGTATTCCTGTTTCCAACTGGCGCTCTCGGTTACCCGCTTCAGTCTGTTCAAGTCGTCGTAGTCATAGTTCTGCACGTACTGTGCCTGCATCGTTCCGGCACTGTTCGGAATCCAGTGATCCTGTTGCCTGACATTGCCGTTGTTGTCAGTCATGCTCGACGTCGGCAAGCAGGCACCCGCACACTGCGCGCTATAGTGATTGACGATCGCGCCGCGCTGCGAACCGGTATCGGTTGGACCACTGTAAGTCGTTCCAACTCGGATCTCCGCCAACTGTCCACGGTTGTTGTAAAACAACTTGTTGTAAAGAGGAATTGCCGTTCCGAACTGTTCCTTGGCCAGTCCGCCGAAAGGTGAATAAATGATGCCGGTGGAATAAGTACGGCCTGTGCCGTCACCCAAATTGCCTGCGAAGTTATCGGCTCGTCCCGCTGAGTCGTAGTGGTAAGTTACTGAGTGTCCTGAAGGGTACGTTTGCGAAGTAACATTTCCGGCCAAATCATAGACTCGCGATGTTTCATAAGTTGAGGAACCCCACGTGTTGTTGGACTTGAACCGCTGCCATTGGACTTTTGGGCGCCCAAGCGCATCGTAACTGTTGATCGAAGTCTTTTCGACATTACTGCCAACCGTCTCATTTCCCCCGGCATAGCTATGCCAGGGACGACCGATCCCAAATGCTCCTGCCGTCGAGTTATCATAAATCCTCTGAATATCAGGCACGTCAGGATTTCCAATCGATGTATTTGAATAGTTGATCGACGTATTTCGGCTTAGCGCATCATACGCGTAGGTGATGGTGATGTTACGGGCATCCGTTTTCTGTTCCAGATTACCTCCGTTGTCATACTGGTATTTCATGGTCCACTGAGAATTTCCAGTGACGGAATCACTAATGTCCAAGCCGGGGTTGATGTTCTGTTCGGGGTTCCGCGCTCGAATCAAACGTTTTAGTGAATCGTACATGAAAAACCGCTCCTGCGTACCCTGGATCACCTTCACGAGATTATCGAGAACGTCATATTGATACTGCGTCTTATAACCATGAAGCTGTTGTGCGCCGAACGACTCAGTTTCAATCCCTGGATACTGCGCCGGATCGTTGGGTGTTACCTCGAAGACATCTTTCAGATGGCCCAACGCATTCGTTCGACTCATGCGCTTCTTGCCCTGCTGATCTGTGATCAACACACGGTCGCCGCTGTAAGCGGTAGTAACAGCGGCGTTGTCTGGCGTAGTTATTGAGATGGTTCTGCCGAGTGCGTCGAACGCCTGAACGGTCCAAAGGGCAGTTTGCCCTTGCCAGGGCCGATATGGATTTGAAGTCTTGAAGGGGCGTGACAAGGCGTCGTACTCAACCTGTGTGACGATGTAATTTGTTCCGCCCTCATACTGCCGCGTCTCCGTGGTGCGGCCGAGCCCGTCGTAAAGCGCCTTACTGACGATTGCTCGATCATCGAAGGTATTCAGATCGCTGCTGGTAGTAATAGTTTTATTCGCGTCATCATGGTCAATAATGGTTTGGCTTCGTACAGAGGCACCCTGATTTGCAGCTCGTATGACTTTCCGGGGCCTGTCCAGCAAATCATTGTAGAAAACACTCGTGACGACGGCATTGGGATCCTCCGCATCCACGGGCCTTCCCAGATAGTAATCGAATTGGGACCGGCTAATGTGGTTAAGCGGGTTGGTCATGGTAGTCGGAAAAGCATAGCTTACCTGGGAACCCAGTTCTGCCGCTCCGCTGCAGTTTTGCGCGTTTGCATCCGGTGATCCATAGCAATCACCAAAGCCGAACTGAGTGACAAAACCACGGCCATCGATCGTCCGCACCACGTTACCGGCAATGTCGTAGTGCGAAGTGACGTTAATCGCTCCAGTTGCGGCTGAGGCATTGGAGTAGCTTGTCACCTTGGTGACGTTACCTCGCGTCGGATAGCTTGTCGGATCAGCGTTGCTGCATATACCACTGGCGTCGAACGTCGTGCATAAGCCACTAATGTTCGCGCGAGGAGTCAATGCCGTCACAGAGTAGTTGTCATATTCGAAGTCGACCAGCGACTTCTTCGTTACTCCGTTCGCGTCAGACGATGTCCAGTGGTGTAGCGGCAAGCTGCGCAGGTGCGCGGCAGTGCCTGCGTATACGGCCGTCAGATTCGTCCCTGTGTAAGTTGTATCGGTGACATAATCAGTGTGCGTTCTACGGACGAATGGTCCTGGCGTTCCCAGACCAAAATCGTACTCATACGTGTCGGTGAGGTTAAAAAAACTATCGTAGGAAAAAGTCTGTTTTGATACTAGATTCGGAGAGACATCTGCAATAGTGATTAACGTCTCCGCGATATTGATCCCAAACACGTCGAAAGTGTGCTCAATTTTCCTTAGCAGCGTGGCGCCGTTGGCGGTATGTACGTCGGTCTGGTACTCGCGTCCGAGCAGTGGCGGAGCAATGTAGCCGAAGGGATGATTAGTATTGTCGATCGGTATTCCATGGAAATAATGCCGCTCGTCCGTGATGGGATTGTCGAATTCGTCAAGTTGTCTGATTTTGGCGCTGCCACTTGTTCCTGAGGTGTGAGTTTCAAACAGACCAAAGCTGGTCGAGCCGACGAGAGTAGAGGCATCTTTGTAAATTGATTTTTTGATTACTCGCCGGTCGACGAATTTACCAGCAAGGCCGTTCGGATCCTGTGGATTGCCACTGGACCATTGATACGTAAACACACCGCCCGTCGGCAATTCGACGCGCGATAACTCCCCGTATTTGTTGTAGCGCATCTGGAAGGTGCGGTTATCCGGCAGTCTCACTAATTTCACTAACGAGGGATTAAACTGATCGTTTGGTCCTATCCCAAATAGCTGAGAGTATGTTTGGATTGCGCCCTCGACCAGGAGTTCGCTGAGGTTTGCAACCTCGATCGTAATTGTTCGGGGTGCGCCGCCAAAACCTTTGTAGGTGATGTTTGTATTAAAGGGATTTGGCTCAAAGTTGGTGTAACTGATCGTGACCTCGCGATTGAGTGAATCTTTGATGCCAGTTAGTCTCCCTATCGACGATTCGTAGGTAAAAGTAAGCAGATTACCGTTTCGATCCCGGATCCATTTGATTTGCCCTTCTGTCACACGATAACGAATGCCGTCTTTCGTCAACAGATAACCCGACGGTTTCGTCTGTATGGGGTTGGTCGCCTGCGTCATGTCGAAGATGTCGCTATCGGAAATGAAGGTGAAAGAGTGATCCTCCGTAAAAAAGAACCGCCCACGGTTCGCCATACCCGCGCCGGGGTCAAACTGATTGCATTGGCTCAAGGTCTTCTGGCCTGTGAAATTACTGTCGCGGAATTCTATCTCCGTGCCGTTTGGTGTCGTGAAGGTGAGGATGGTCTGCGTGTCAGTTTCAAAAAACACGCCATACTCGCAGCCATCACTCAGGTGCCTTGCGCGCATAAAGCCCGGCGTCAATGATGTGAAAGAAATGAACGCGGGGAAAAAGGTGTCAGGTGTATCTGGTGACGTTGGCAGTAACAGCCAACGGTGGTCTATAGGCAGACCAAGCGAGAAAGCAGCTTGTCCCCGGCCGCCGATTTCAAGCAGAGGAAGCCTAAAGTTGAGGTGTCCATTGAACAGGTTAACCGTATCCAAGCCGCCTATTTGAAATGCCCCGACGGGCGTCCCTGGCTCTTGACCGGGCAAGGTCGACGCAGAGCCCGCGGCGTGCACGCTCTGCACCAGTAGAGATACCGCCAAGAGAACCGCGTAAAGCGGAGCCAGGTATCGCCAAATTGTTTGTGAGAAGTAGGTCACGGCAGTACTCCCTTGCGCAGTGGAACGAACATCTGACAACGCGAGACCCTGTCGATGAGGCGCACCATGTTAGTAGAAAACCGTTGCCCGCCCGTGCTCGAAGATTCGATGCAAGTGATGCCGAGGAGATGGAAGCTGAAACAGGGGGAGTAGCGTGCCGCAATCTACTCCCAGTCTAGAGCAATGTCAATCAAAGTTCTTTTCATCAAAATTCTTTTCGTTCTCGTTAGCACGTGATGGGTCGATCAAATTTACAAAATAGGAAACAATTACCAATAGGACCGACATCTATTACCTCAAGAATCAAAGGCAATGGAGGATTGAGAAGTTTATGTACGGAAAGGTACTCAAGGGGTTTGTAGTTAGCTTTGTGGCTTTTGTGGCGTTTACGTCGGCGACCGCCCAGGTGAATCCGCGCCTAACGCGACAGATCAGGAGTGAACTGGTGACGTTGCCGTATTACGGCGTGTTCGACTGGCTGACGTTTGAAGTGCAGCCAAACGGCAATGTCGTGTTGCGAGGCCAGGTGGTCCGGCCGTCGACGCGATCGGACGCTGAGGGGCGCGTGAAAGAGCTCGATGGAGTAACGGGCGTGACAAACCAGATCGAGACGTTGCCGCTGTCGCCTTCGGACGACCGTTTGCGCATCGCGCTGTACCGTCAGATCTACGGCTGGAACTCGCCGCTGTTTCGTTACGCGCACCAGGCGGTGCCGTCGATTCATCTGATCGTCAACCGCGGGCACGCAACGCTGAAGGGAGTCGTGTCCAACCGCGGCGACGCGAACCTTGCTTACATTCGCGCGCGCAGCGTGCCGGGTTTGTTCAGCGTCAAGAACGAGTTGACGGTCGAAAGCGAGCAGCCGCGGTAACCACAAAAGGCACAAAAGACACAAAAGGCACAAGAGAAATTCCAAAGGAGAGTAGCGCTCGGTAGCACGTCCTTGACATGTCGCTACTCCCCTTTGATAAACCTCTTGTGCCTTTTGTGTCTTTTGTGCCTTTTTGTGGCTATGCGTGAAACGTTGCTCAGTTTTCTTGACGACTGCCTCGCGCGCGGCGAGGAGACGGCGGTCGTGCGCCGGCGCGGGCTGCGGCTTTCGCGGTCGTCAGGCGCGGAGATCGCCGGCCGCGCGTTTCAGTTCGCGCGCGAGCTCGAAGTGCGTGGCATCGGGCACGGCGATCGCGTGCTGTTTTGGACTGAAAACAGTCCTGAATGGATCGCGGCGTTCTTCGGTTGCCTGTTGCGCGGCGTGATTGTCGTTCCGCTCGATCTTAAATCCACACCCGATTTTGTGGCGCGGGTGCAAGAGCAGGTCTCGGCCAAGTTGTTATTCACGGATGTATTGCCACTGGACCACCATTCTACTGCGCCGTATACAGCAACACAGATCAGCACCGACGATCTTGTCGAGATCGTCTTCACGTCCGGCACGACAACGGAACCGAAAGGTGTCTGCCTGACGCATCGTAATCTGCTCGCGAACCTCAAACCGATCGAAACAGAGTTTCGGAAGTACGCGCGGTGGGAGCGCCTGGTCCACCCGCTGCGTTTCTTATGTCTGTTACCGCTGAGTCACGTGTTCGGACAGTTGATGGGCATCTTCGTTCCGCAGATCACCGGCGCCGAAGTCCACTTTCTCGAATCGTACAAGCCGTCCGACATCATCGAGACCGCGAAGAAGCAACGCATCAACGTCGTCATCAGCGTCCCGCGCGTGCTGGAAACGCTACGTGAAAAGCTCGTGCATGACCATGGCAATCTGGCGCGCGATCTGGAAACGGCCGGCGACCGGCACTTCCTGCGAAACTGGTGGGCTTTTCGTCACATACGCCGGCGCTTCGGTTGGCGGCTCTGGGCGTTCGTGAGCGGCGGCGCGACGCTCGAACCGCAGGTCGAGACTTTCTGGCGACGGCTCGGTTACGCGGTGGTCCAGGGTTACGGCATGACGGAGACAGCTTCGCTGACGTCCCTCTCGCATCCGTTTCGCACCGTGCAGGGTTCGATCGGCAAACCCGTCGCCGGACAGGAAGTGAAGCTGAACGGGAACGGCGAGATACTCGTGCGTGGCGACAGCGTCTCGCCCGGTTACTGGCGCGGCGGCGTCAAACCGCTCGCCGACGAGCAAGGCTGGATTCATACCGGCGACATCGGTGAGGTTGGACCAAACGGGCACATCTTCTTTCGCGGCCGCAGCAAAGAGACGATCGTGACGGCGGCGGGAATGAAGATCTATCCGTCGGATCTCGAATCGGCGCTCGACAGCCAGCCGGAGATCAAAGCCAGCGCCGTGATTCCCTTTGACGACACTGAAGCGATGGCAGTGCTCATTCCGAGCGAGCCTAACGCCGATCTCAACGCGGCCGTTGCGCGCGCCAATGCATCACTCGCGGAGTTTCAGCGCATCCGTCACTGGACCACGTGGCCGGAACCCGATTTCCCGCGCACGATCGGCACGCGAAAGATCATCAAGGAACAGCTCAGGAACCATTCGTCGCCGCATTCCATCGTCATTCCGACGATCTCAGACCTCGACTCGCTCGGGCGCGTCGAGTTGTTGAGCAAGCTCGAAGACCAATACCAGATCGAACTCGATGAAGCCGCGATCACCGAGACCACGACGGTCGAAGATCTCGAACAAATGGTACGCAAGGGCCAGGCGGAAGCGGTCCCGTATCCGTATCCGTCGTGGGCCATGCGGTTTCCGACCACGTGGATCCGCCCGCTGATCTATCACCTGTTTCTACTGCCGCTATCACGCATCATGTGCAGCGTACGAACCGAGGGCGTCGAACGACTGCGAAACGTGAACGGCCCGGCGCTGCTGATCTCGAACCACGTCACGCACGTGGACGCACCGCTGATCGTATCGGCGCTCCCGTTTCGCTGGCGATTGCGACTCGCGATCGCGATGTCGGGCGAGCATCTCCGCGAGTGGCGCTCGAACAAGAAACTCACCTACGCGCTCGGCGCCGCGCTCTTCAACGTCTTCCCATTGCCTCGACAAAGCGGATTTCGCAAGAGTTTTGCTTACGCGGGCGAGGCAATCGATCGCGGGTTCAGCGTACTGATCTTTCCGGAGGGACACGAAACCACGGATGGACGGATTCAATCATTCAAAGCGGGGATCGGAATGTTGGCGGCGGATCTGAATGTGCCGATAGTGCCGATCAAGTTAGACGGTTTATTTGAGTTGAAACAGCGGAGGCAATTCTTCGTCCGGCCGGGAACCGTCACCGTCACCTTTGGCGAACCTGTTCAGTTCCCGCCGGAACAAACACCGGAAGAGATCACTCGCGAGCTCGAAGCGCGCGTCAAAGAGTTATGAACTCACCGATTCCGGTTCTTCGATTAACTTAGCCTTCTGTGAACGCCGCGAACGGAAGAACGAGCTCCGGTCCAACACTCTCTCCTGAAACTCCTCGAGATATAGATAAATGACCGGTGTGATGTAAAGCGTGATGAACTGCGAAACGATCAGACCGCCGACGACGACCAAACCGAGCGGCTGCCGCGACGAACCATCCGCGCCGTAGCCCAACGCAATCGGTATCGCGCCGAACACGGCGGCGAGCGTCGTCATCAGGATCGGACGGAACCGGTCCATGCTCGCGTCGTGAATTGCCTTGTCCGCCGCCTCGCCCGCCTCGACTCGGTGGCGCGCAAAGTCAACGATCATGATGCCGTTCTTCTTCACGATCCCCATCAACATGAACATGCCGACGAATGCATACAGCGACGCTTCCTGTCCGAACAACACCAGCGTCAACAGTCCGCCGACCAGCGCCGTCGGCAGCGTTGACAGCACCGTCAGCGGATGCACGTAGCTCTCGTAAAGAATCGCGAGGATCACGTACATCACGAACACCGCCAGGCCCATCAGGATCGTCATGCTCGTCACGGTCCGGCTAAACGTTTGCGCCTCGCCCTGCAACTCTCCGCGCACGCCCTGCGGCACGATCTCCTCCGCCGACGAGGTGATGAAGTTGGTCGCATCGCCGAGCGCGACGCCGGGTTTCAGGTTGAAGAACAGCGTCATGCTCGTGAACTGGTTCAAGTGGTTCACGACTTGTGGACCAAGCGTCGTCTTCCACGTCACCAGTTCGCTCAACGGCACGAGGTTCCGCCCGTCGTCCGACTTGATGTAAAGCAGCGACAAGTCTTCCGGCTTCTCGCGCACCGAATCGTCCATCTCCAGGATCACCTGGTACTGATCTTCAGGCTTCTTGATCAGGTACAGGTAGTTTTGCGAGTAAGCGTTGCGGAGCAGGTTCAGGATGCGCGCTTCGGAAACGCCGAGTGTCTTCGCCTGATCGCGGCGCAGCTCGATGTTCACGTTCGGCGTGTTGTGGAAGTAGTCCGACGACACCGAGAGAAATCCCGGATACGTGTGCATCTTCGCCAGCATCTTCTGGCCCACTTCGTAAACCTGGTTCGGATTCACGCCGGAAACCGCGAACGCATACTGCCCCTGGTTCTGATTGGTGACGCCGGTGCTGATCTCGAGCACGGGAAACGGGCGCAGGAACGCCATAATGCCGGGAATCGAGTTGAGCTTGCCCATCATCTCGCCCGTCACTTCGGCGATGGGCCGGCGCTCGTCGGGCGGCTTGATGAACGTGAACATGATGCCCTGGTTCGACGCGAGAAAGCCCGTCGCGCCCGTCATCGTGAAATCGGTGATGACGTTGGGATCGTTCTGCAACGTCTCGGCGACGCTGTTCTGAAACGCGCGCATCTGCTCCGGCGACGAGCCTTCGCGCGCGATGAACGCGCCGAAGATCACGCTGCTGTCGCCCGGCGGCAGAAACGCTTTCGGGACCAGCATGAACAGCCAGATCGTGCCGGCGAGACAGATGGCCCAGATCACCGGCGAGATCCAGCGGTGGCGCAAAAACCACCACAACGAGCCGCCGTACAATGCGAGCACTCGGCGTTCGATACCGCCGATCACTCGCTCAATCCACGTCTGGCTCTGACCGTGACCGCGATCCTTTAGCAGCCGCGCGCACATCAGCGGCGTCAGCGTCAACGACACCAGGCCTGAAGCGAGAATCGCAATCACGATCGTGATCGCAAACTCGCGGAAGATGCGTCCGACCAGTCCCGTCATGAACACGAGCGGGATGAACACAGCCGCGAGTGAAATCGTCATCGACATGATCGTGAAGCTGATTTCCTTCGCGCTGTTGATGGCGGCTTCAAACGGCGGCTCGCCGCGTTCGATTCGCCGCACCGTGTTTTCGAGGAAGACAATCGCGTCGTCGACGAGAAACCCGATCGCCAGCGTCAACGCCATGAGCGAGAGATTGTCGAGACTGTAACCGAGCCCGCGCATCGCGATGAACGTGATCAGCAACGACAGCGGCAACGCGACGACGGGAATCAACGTGTCCGTCACGCGGCCGAGAAACGCGAAGATCACCATCACGACCAGCACAAACGCGATGACGAGCGTCATCTGCACGTCGGCGACCGAATGGACGATGCTCTGCGAACGATCGTAAATCGGCTGAACGCGAATCGAGCCCGGCAGCTCCGCGCTGATCGCCGGCAGCACGCCGTAGATCGACTTCGACACTTCGACGGCGTTCGCGCCCGCGCGACGATTTACCGCGACGATCACTGTCGCCGAAGGCACCGAATAGCCGCGCACCCAAAAACGCATGTTGACGCGCTCGTCCTGCACCGACTCTTTCACCGTCGCGACGTCGCGCAGATACACAGGCGCGTTGCTGGTGCCGCCGACGATCAGATTGCCGTATTGACTGGCGTCCTCGAGTTGTCCCTGCGGGCGCAACACAGACGTGCCTGACGAACTGTCCAACTGGCCCGCGCCGGTGTAACTTGTGCCGTTTTTGATCGCGTTGTTCAAGTCGTCGATCGAAATGCCGCGCGCCCACATCGCTGACGGGTTCGCCTTGATGCGAATCGCCGACTTCGTCCCGTAAACGTTCACCTGCGACACGCCGGGAAGAATGCTCAACCGCTGGCCCACGTTGGTGCTGGCGTAGTCGTAAAGCTGCCCCTGCGTGACCGAGTCGCTGACCATCGCCAGGTACATGATCGGCTGATCGTTCGGGTTCGTCTTCGAGTACGTCGGCGGCGACGGAAGGTCCGAGGGCAGACTGCCGATCGACTGCGAGATCGCGGTCTGCACGTCAGTCGCGGCGGCGTCGATGTTCTTGTCGAGCGAGAACTGAAGCGTGAAAGTCGCGACACCCTGCTTGCTCTGCGACGTGACCACTTCGAGGCCGTTGATCTGCATGAACTGGCGCTCGAGCGGCGTGGCGATGTTGTTGGCGATCGTGTCCGGGCTCGCGCCGGGGTAACCGACCGCGACCTGGATCACGGGATAGTCGACCGCCGGGAGATCGTTGACGGGGAGTTGGAAATAACTCAGCACGCCAAACAGGATCACCGACAGCGTCAGCACCGCCGTCATCACCGGCCGGCGGATGAATGGCTCTGAAAGATTCATGACTTCGGTCCGTTGACGGCAGCCGCCGAGCTGTTTACTTCATTCGGTTGTTGGACGTGTACTTTGCCGCCGGGTGTGACGCCGAGTTGACCGTTCGTCACGATCTGCTCACCGGCTGCGACGCCCTTTTCGACGACGATCAGGTCGCCCTGTCGCTGGCCCAATGAGACCTGGCGCTGTTCGGCAGTCGAGTCGGCCTTGACGACGTAAACATACGAGCCGTTTGCAGACATCTGCGGTGCGCTTGCCGGAACGAGCACCGCGCCGGGGATGGTGCTCAAAACGAGCCGAATGTTGACGAAGCGGCCGGGCCAGAAGCGATGGTCCGGGTTCGGCAATGTGGCGCGCAGCGTGACCTGGCCCGTTTCATTCTGCACCGCGTTGTCAACGAAGGTGAGCTGGCCGGTAACCGGATCGTTCACCGCGTCAGGCAGTCGAACTTCGGCGGTCAATGTGCCTTGCCGCATTTCCTGCTGCACGGCGGAAAGACTGTTCTGCGAGATCGTAAAGTCGGCGTAGATCGGATCGATGCGTTCGATCACGAGCAGCTTGTTGCTGGAATCAGAATTGCCCGAACCGCCGCCGGGATTCACAACGTTACCGATGTCGACGAGACGTTGTCCGGCGCGGCCGTCGATTGGCGACTTGATGAAGCAGTAACTGAGTTGCACTTTCGCGGTCTCGATCGCAGCGTTGTCGACTTTGATTGTTTCGTCGGCGCTGCGCACGACCGCGCGCGCGGCTTCGGAGTTCGCGAGCAACGAATCGTATTCGGCGCGGAGTTGTTCATACTGCTCTTTCGGCACGACGCCCTGCTCGACGAGCGTGCGATAGCGTTCAACCTGCGCGCGGCCCCACTTTTCGCGCGCGACCTCGCGAGCGAGGTTCGACTCCGCCTGCTTCTTCAGCGCGATGTCTCGCGCGAGGTTCGCCTGCGCTTGTTGCAGGTTCGCTTCGAAGGGCCGCGTGTCGATGGTGAAAAGCATCTGGCCCTTCTTGACGTTGGCGCCATCGGTGAAGTGGATC
>DASURS010000063.1:0-15814 GCA_036279935.1 Pyrinomonadaceae bacterium | reverse complement strand
ATACAGTTTGTAATACTTTTGCGTTTGGATTGATCTAAATCCTATCTAATACGGTATATTGGCCCGGCGAACAATTGCCGAAACGGTGGAGGAGAGTTGGCGGGGGCAGCATTTTACGATCTCGAAGGGACGCTCGTGAGTACCAATCTGGTGCACACGCTCTCGTTCTACGCGGGTCGCCAGCAAGGCTTGATGGCCAGCTTTACGAAAAGCGCGGCCACGGTCCTGAGTCTCCCGATGTTCGCGATCACGGATCAGTATAGCCGAAAAGTCTTTAACGACCTCTACTTCAAGCGCTACAAGGGTCAATCCGAGGACCGCCTCCGCTACTTCGCGAACGAATTGTTTGAAGACGTCATCAAGCCGGCGGTCTTTCCCGGCACTTACGAACTAATCGAGAAGTCGAGGAGTCTCGGGCTCCGGCAGGTCGTGATCACGGGCGCGCTCGACCTGTCAGTGAAGCCGCTGATGGAGCACCTCGGCATCACCGAGTACGTGACGAACCGGCTCGAGTTTGTGAATGGCTTTGCGACCGGCCGGCTGCTTCCGCCGGTGATGGCCGCGGCGACGAAGGCGTCGTGGATCAGGACTTACACGGAGCGCGAAGGCATCAGTCTCAGCGACTCCTACGCTTACACCGACAGCATGAGCGACTTGCCGATGTTGTCGATCGTCGGCCACCCGGCGGTGGTGAATCCCGACATGCGATTGCGACAAACCGCCCTCCACCACGACTGGCCCATACTAAACCTGAAATAGAGCCACAAAAAGGCACAAGAGACACAAGGACGAACGGCCGCGAACAAGTTTATGGCGCTTCAACTCAGACGAAAGACGCACGAATCCGTCATCTACATCGACCGCGACAGCGCGCCGCGCATCATTCCGTCCGGCGAAGACTTCATACTCGAAGACCTGCCCATCGGAACGCGCGTGCTGTATCCAAATGCGTCGATCAAAGGTCTCCCGAATCGGGAGGCCGCAATTCGCTACGCGCTCAATCACCCGCACGGCTGCGACCCGCTCTTCGCGCAGCTCGAACCCGGAATGCGCGTGACGATCGCAGTTGACGACATCAGTCTGCCGTTGCCGCCGATGGCCACGCCCGACATCCGCCAGACGATTCTCGAGATCGTTTGCGACATGCTTGCGGGACACGGCGTCGACGACGTCCACATCATCATCGCCAACTCGTTGCACCGAAAGATGACCGAGTGGGAGATGAAACGGATGGCCGGCCCGCGCATCTTCGCCGATTACTACCCGGACCGTTATTACAACCACGACGCCGAATGGGCCGACGGCCTGATCAAGATCGGCGAGACGCGTCACAAAGAGCCGCTCGTGCTCAATCGCCGCGCCGCTGAAAGCGACCTGCTGATCTACGTCAACATCAACCTCGTGCCGATGGACGGCGGTCACAAATCGGTCGCCGTCGGTCTCTGCGACTACGAGTCGCTGCGCATGCACCACGACCCGCAGACGATTCGCGAATCCGACAGTTACATGGACCCTGCACGTTCAGCGCTGAACCACAAGGTCGTGAAACTCGGCAAGATCGTCGACGAGCAACTCAACGTCTTCCATATCGAAACGGCCATCAACAACCGGATGTACGGCGCGGACATGGACTTCCTGTTGCGCAACGAAGACGACTTCAGCGCTTTCGACCGGATGAAGTTCGAGGCGATGCGCTACACGATGAGCAAGCTGCCGCGCCAGGCGCGCCGCAAGCTTTTGCACTCGCGCCCGTCGCAGTACGAGATGATCGCCTGTCACGCGGGAAAGACCGAGCCGGTCCACGAAAAGATCGTCGCGAAGGGATTCGAGCAGTACGCGATTCCGATCCGCGGCCAGGCCGACATCCTGATCACAGGCATTCCGGACATCTCGCCGTACAACGTCTACTCGATACTGAACCCGCTGCTGGTCCAGGTGATGGCGCTCGGCTATCACTTCAACTTCTATCGCAACAAGCCGTTGCTGAAGAAGGGCGGAGTACTGATCATCAATCATCCCTGCTACGACGAGTTCGATCACGACTTTCACCCGAGCTACATCGAGTTTTTCAATCGCCTGCTGCCGGAGACGCGCGACGCTTTCACTTTGCGTGAGAAGTACGAGCGCGAGTTTGCGAACAATCCGAGCTACATCGAGATGTACCGCCGCGGAAACGCTTATCACGGCGCGCATCCGTTCTTTATGTGGTACTGGGGCGAGAACGGCCGCCAGCACGTCGGCAAAGTAATCGCCGCGGGCGCTGAGAACGCGCACGTGCCGGCGATCCTTGGCTGGGAGCGCGCGGACAACCTGACCGAAGCGATCGCGATGGCGCGCAGTTACATGGGCAATTCGGCGCAAATCACGATGCTGCACCAGCCGATGATTGGCATTGCGGACATGGAGTGAACATTTTCCATTTGTCATTGCTCGTTTGTCATTTCTCATTTCAGAAAATGACAAATGGGAAACGGAAAATGGAAAACGGAAAATGATATGAAGCTCTCTCCAACCGAGATTTACAACGACAGAAGGATCTTCCTGATCGGCAGCACCGGCTTTCTCGGCAAGGTGACGCTGAGCATGTTGCTGCACCGCTTTCCGAACGTCGGGAAGATCTATCTCACCGTGCGCGCGCGGTCGCAGGAAGAATCGGAAGCGCGGTTCTGGAACAACATCATCACCGCGCCGCCGTTCGATCCATTGCGCGAGCGCTACGGCAGCGCGCTCGAAGGCTTCGTCAACGACAAGGTGATCGTCAAAGGCGGCGACATCGCCGAAACGAACTTCGGTTACAGCGAAGAAGAAGCACAGGCGATTGCCGACGACATCGACGTCATCATCAACTCCGCCGGCAACGTCACCTTCAACCCGACGCTCGAGAGCGGCCTGCGCACCAACGTAGTCGGCACGCAAAACGTGATCGCCTTCGCGCGACGGATGAAACGGCCCACGCTGGTCCACGTTTCGACGTGCTTCGTCGCCGGCAATCGTTCCGGCGCCGTTTGGGAGAGCGATCAGGTGCTGGGCTACTTCCCGCGCAAGCACGAGCCGGAAATGCAGGGCGTCGAGTTCTCCGTCGAACAGGAGATCGCCGACTGCGCGAAGCTCGCGGACCGCGTCCGCGACGAAGCACGCGACTCGATGATGACGGCACGCTTCCGCGAACTGGCCCGCAAACGTTTGATTGAAGAGGATCGCGATTCCGACGATCCCGATGCGCTCGGGCTTGCGGTCGCCCGGGAGCGCAAAGTCTGGACGCGCACGCGTCTGACGGATCTCGGCGTCGAGCGTGCGGCTTACTGGGGTTGGCCGAACATCTACACCTACACCAAGTCGCTCGGCGAACAGCTCGTCGCCGCCGAGACGAACATGGTCCGCAGCATCGTCCGTCCGAGCATCGTCGAGTCCGCGATGTCGTATCCGTTCCCCGGCTGGAACGAGGGATTCACCACCACCGCTCCGATCATCTTCCTGATCCGCAAGGGCCAGACGCAGATTCCCGCGAACGAGAAACTGATCCTCGACATTACGCCCGTCGATCAAGTCGCATCCGTGATGCTGGCAGTCTCCGCCCAGGCGTGCGTCGAAGAGCCGCGTCTGGTTTTTCAGGCAGCGACCGGCGACTCCAATCCCAACAACATGGAGCGGATCATCGGTCTCGTCGGCCTCGACAAGCGGAAACACTTCGAGGAGAAAGACACGGGCGTCAAGTTTTTCAACCAGGTCGCCGCGCGCATGGAGCCGCGTGCGGTCTCGTTTTCGAAGTACGAGCGAACGTCGGTTCCGATGTTCAACTCGGCCGCGAAGAAAGCGTCGTCACTGCTCGATCGCGTGCGTCCGCGCTGGGGCGGCGGGCGCGTCGCCGAGGTGATCGATCTCGTCAAGAACAACGTCGAACGCGTCGAAGAGCTGACGCGCGAGACGACGGAAGCGTTCGACATGTTTCGGCCGTTCACGGTCGAAAACGCCTATGTCTTTCGTTCCGAGAACGTGCGCTCGCTGTTCGCACGAATCAGTGAAGACGAGCGCTCGCTGTTGACCTGGAACCCCGAAAAGTTTGACTGGTATCACTACTGGCTCAACGTCCACCTGCCCGGCCTGACGAAGTGGGTCTTTCCAACTCTGGAAGACGAGATGCGGGCCAAGCCCAAACGTGTCTACACGTATCGCGACCTGCTCGAGCTTTTCGAAACGTCAACCAAACGTCACGCGACGCGCGTCGCGATGCGTATCGAACGCGACGGCCGCAAGGAACAGTACACCTACGCAGATCTGCGCGAACTGGCGACGCGTGTCGCCGGTTTCCTCGCGAGCCAGGGTATCAGGCAGGGCGATCGCGTGATGTTGATCAGCAGCAACGCACCTGAATGGGGCATGACTTACTTCGGCGTTCTGAAAGCCGGCGCGACGTGCATTCCGTGCGATCCGGAGAGCTCGACCGCCGAGATTCTCAACTTCGCGAAGGCAGGCAACGCCGCGGGCATCATCACCAGCCGCGCCATCGTCGACGATCATCCCGACCTTCAGGAACGTCTCCGCGAACAGGGACTGACGGGCTTCTGGACGTACGAAGACGTGTTCGAGCTTCCTGACGAGCAGACTGAAGACGACCGCATCGCGCTGTTGCCGCAACGCGCGCACGCGCAGGGCGTCGCGTCATTGATCTTCACGTCAGGCACGACGGGCCAACCGAAAGGCGTGATGCTCTCGCACCGAAATCTGACGAGCATGGTCTCGATGCTCTCGTCAGTCTTCGACATGAGCACGAGCGACGGCGTCTTGTCCGTGTTGCCGTTGCACCACACGTTCGAGTTCTCGACCGGATTTCTGACGCCGCTGAGTCGCGGCGCGCAGATCACGTATCTTCCCGAGCTCACCAGCGACGCGCTGGCGAAGGCGATCAAGAACGGGCACGTGACGGGCATGGTCGGCGTCCCCGCTTTGTGGGAACTGCTACATCGCCGCATCAAGAACCGGCTCTTCGAACACAGCGATTTGATCGGCAAGACCGCCGAGAACATGATCCGCGCCAACGCCTGGCTACGCGACAAGACGAAGCTCAACGCCGGACAGGTCCTGTTCTATCCGATTCACGAAGGCCTGGGTGGGCGCATTCGTTACTTCATCAGCGGCGGCTCGGCGTTAAGCGAGAAGATTCAGCGCGACTTCTACGGGCTCGGCTTCACGATCCTCGAGGGCTATGGTCTGACGGAAGCGTCGCCGGTCCTGACCGTCACGCGGCCCGAGAACCGCATGTTGAGCGGCACCGTGGGCAAGCCATTGCCGGGCGTCGAAGTGCGTATCGCCGATCCTGACGTCAACGGCGTCGGCGAGGTGCTCGCGCGTGGTCCGAACATCATGCTCGGCTACTACGAAGACGAAGCAGCGACGCGCAGGACGCTCGTCGAGCGCTGGCTCTACACCGGCGACCTCGGACGCGTCGACGACGACGGCAATCTTTATCTCGTCGGGCGCTCGAAGGAGATCATAGTCGATACGAACGGGAAGAACGTCTATCCCGATGAGCTCGAAGAGCTTTATCTCAACTCCCCGTACGTCAAAGAGCTGAGCATCGTCGGCTTGCCTGACGGAATCGGCGAGAAGGTCGCGTGTCTCGTCGTCGCCGACGACGAGTACGACATTTCACTCTCGCGCGCGGCGCTGCATCGCCTCGTCGAAGAGCACATCCGCGAAGTCTCCGCTTCCCTTCCTTACTACAAACGCATCAAGGTGCTGCACTTCACCGACATCGAACTGCCACGCACCGCAACGCGCAAGGTGAAGCGGCGGGAAGTGACGCAGATCATGGAAGCGCTCGAACAGAGCTCGAAGTCCGGACGCCGCGAGACTGCGCGAGACACGGCTGACGCTGATGCGACGTGGCTGATGGGCGTCGTCGCGAACGTCTCGAATCGGCCGCGATCCGACGTCTCGATTGACACGCGTTTGAGCGATCTCGGTTTCGACAGCCTGATGTTCGTCGAGCTCGCAACTTCGATCGAGAGCGCAGGCGGCACAATCTCCGCGCCCGAGCGATTCAACGAGATCCAGGACGTCCGCGAGTTGACGACGGTCGTCAGTCGTCGTGGCGGCGCCTCAGTCAAACAGGAAGTTCGCGCCGAAGAGCAGAAGGACGGTGAGATCCATGTTCCGTCGTTTGTCCGCACGGCGGGCACGAAAGCCGGCGACGTGCTCCAGCGCTTCCTGTACGACCAGTTCCTGAAGACCTACTACGAAGGTCGTTCGAACATTCCGCCGCACACGAACTTCATAGTCGCGGCGAACCATTGTTCGCACCTCGACATGGGCCTCACGAAGATGGCCCTCGGCGATGCCGGCAAAGACATGGTCGCGCTCGCGGCTGCCGACTATTTCTTCGACACGAAGTACAAACGCGCCGTGATGGAGAACTTCACGAACCTCGTGCCGATGGAACGCACCGGCTCGCTGCGACAGTCGCTGCGCCACGCGCGATCATTCCTTGCGCAGGGTTACAACGCGCTGATCTTCCCGGAAGGCACACGTTCGATGACGGGAATCATGGCTGACTACAAACCCGTCGTCGGCTACCTCGCGCTGCACGCGCGCGTGGGCATCCTGCCGATGTATCTCGACGGCACGTACGAAGCGATGCCGAAAGGAACGACGTTCATCAAAAACCGCAACATCGGCGCCCGCATCGGGCGTTTCCTCCCGTTCGAGGAGCTGGAAGAGATGACGAAGGGCCTGGCCCGCGCTGAAGCTTATCGTCTCATCGCCGCACGCGTCAGACACGAAGTGGTGAATCTGCGCGACCGCACGCGAGATCCGTTCGACGCGAAAGCGCTGCGCAAACAGTGGCGGAATGAACGCAAGGCCGAGCTTGTAACCGCCTAATCCGAGTTCCAATGCCCTCTAAAACTCCCGGCAAACGCACCGCGCGCATGATCACGACCGGCACGAAACGCCGCGCGGCCATCGAAAAGCGGCAACGCGCCGCGACGCTCATCACCGGCGGCACCGGCTTTCTCGGCTCGCACCTCGTGCGCCAGTTAATCGAAGAAGGCGCGAAGGACGTTCGCGTTATGGCGACGTCGATTCCCGACTGGCTCGTCGATCTCGGCGTCGAGACGTTCGCGGGCTCGATCACCAGCGCTGAAGATACGAAACGCGCCGTCGAAGGCATCAGCGAAATCTATCACCTCGCCGGCAAAGTCTCGCGCGAGCGTGAAGACGCGCGCGCGATGTACGACGTCCACGTCGAAGGCACGCGCCTTCTCTGCGACGCCGCCAAAGCCGCCGGAGTGAAGACAATCGTGCTCGCTTCAACCAGCGGCACGATCGCCGTGACCAAAGACGGTGAGGCCATCCCCGACGAGACGTACGCGGTGCCGCTCGACATAATTTCGCGCTGGCCGTACTACGCCAGCAAGGCGTATCAGGAGATGGCGGCGCTCGAACGTTTCAACGGCAAGGGACTGCGGCTCGTCATCATGAACCCGAGCCTTCTGCTCGGCCCCGGCGACGATCGTCTCAGCTCGACCAAACTCATTCTGGACTTCATGGCCCGAAAGATCGGCGCGGTGCCAACGGGCGGCGTCAGTTTTGTCGACGCGCGAGACGCAGCGCGCAGTTTTCGCGCCGCCATGAAGAAAGGACGCCACGGCGAGCGCTACCTTCTAGGTGCGGCGAATTGGACCTTTTCGAAGTTCTTCG
This sequence comes from Pyrinomonadaceae bacterium, assembly GCA_036279935.1. Classification (GTDB taxonomy): domain Bacteria; phylum Acidobacteriota; class Blastocatellia; order Pyrinomonadales; family Pyrinomonadaceae; genus PSRF01. The sequence goes on along the minus strand of DASURS010000063.1, from coordinate 8,116 downwards.
GCCGGCTTGAAAGGCTGACAAAAGTTTCAGCGCCGAAACTGGCGCTTCCCTCGCGTCTCGCCATCACCGGCGCTCAACTCGTCGACTCATTTTTCAAACAGTGGGACCTCGCCTCGCCGGTTGAGCCCGGCGCCATTGAAATGGCCCAGTACTTCTGGTATCTGAACTGTTCGAAAGCAGCCCGTGAGTTGGGTTTCAAACCACGCGACCCCGGCGAAACGCTGCACGAGACGGTCGTGTATCTGCGGGAAAATTTCCTCGGTGGCAACGCGTTCGGGAAATAAAGTTCCGAATCAGGGAACTGTTTGCCCGAATCGGGCGTCTTAACACCGACAAAATCAGGAAAGCCCGATATGCGCTGGATGAGGGCACTAATTCTCTTCTTCATGTTGATTGGTGTTGCCGTTGCTCAGACGGCTCCGTCCGCGCTCCAGACGGGAAACCCGATCGAACGCACCATTACTGCGGGCCAGACTCACACCTACACAGTCAGCGCGGATGAAAATAATTTCGTGCAGGTCGCTGTCGAACAGCGCGGCGTCGACGTGATCGTGACGGTGTTCTCGCCTGCCGGCAAATCACTCGGCGACTACGATTCGCCAACCGGAGACGAGGGTTCGGAGAACGTATCGTTCGTCGCCACCAGCAAGGGCGCTTACCGCATCGACGTGACGCCGTTGAACCGCGAAGGGTCCAGTGGCCGCTATCAGATCAAGCTCGTCGAGCTGCGCGACGCAACGGAGGAGGAACTGAAGGCCAGCAAGAACCTCGCGACGATAAAGGCCCGCGCGCTCGAGTTACTCGACGAGGTCGACGCGATCATCGCCGAGTTGCGCACGCCGCAAACCCGCATTCGGTCCCAGATGCAGGCCGCAAATCTGTTGTGGGACTCCGACGAGAAGCGCGCTGTGAAGTACGCGAGCGATGCGATCGTCGGTTTCAAAGAGTTACGGGCCAGCCTCGATGCGGACGTCAAGGAATACTTCCGAAGCTACGGTGAGATTGCGCAACTGCGTTACGAGATCGCATACATGCTGGCCAGCCGGCAGCCGGAAATGGCGCTGAGTTTCGTCCGCTCTACGCCGCCGCTCCCCGATCCTTACGGCAACCTGCGCGAAGTCAGCAACCAGCAGACGGCGCTCGAGGTCGAGATCGCCAACCAGATCGCGGTGAGAGATCCGAAGCGGGCCCTCGAGGTCGCGCGCGAGACTTTGAAATCCGCGTACGCGCCGAGCCTGATCGGGACCATCGAGAACCTCCGACAACAAAAATTCGAGATGGCTGCACAGTTGGCCGGCGAGATCGCCGACAAACTACTGAGCGAAAAAAGGCTTCTGAAAGACGCCGAGGCAATGAACCTGGCGCTCAGTTTGATTCGCCTCAGCGGAGTGTCCAGACGGACACAGACGAGCGATAGCAATGACCAGCCACGCCGCTTGTTATCAGAGCAACAGCAAAGGGACCTGATACAGAAGGTGTCGAATGAGGCGATGGCGTTCAGGCCCTCGGCCGGCAACAACTATTCGCAGGAACAGAACCAGGCGGTAAACGCTCTGCGTTCATTGGAAATGATGGGGCCGGAGGTGGACGGCGTCGTGTCCGGAGGCACCGCCGCGTTGCAGAAACGGGCGAACGAGCTCGGCAATGCGGGCGATGCTCGGGCCTTTGAGAACCTCAAGCTTCACAATGCCATCGTGAATCTCCCTCCGGACGAGGCACTGGCCGCAATTCAACGCGCGCCGAAGGAAATGCAGGAAAGCCTTTACATGCAACTTGCAAACAGACTGACGATGGCAGGAGAAACCGCGAGGGCCAAACAGCTACTCACCGACCACATCTCGAACCCTTATCAGCGCCAGCAGGCCATCACGCAGATCGAACAACAGGACACGTACCGCGCCATCGCGAAAGGAAAGTTTGAAGACGCGATCAGAAACGTCGCGAACCTGCCGACCCCGGAAGAACGCGCGTCGATGTTGATTCAGATCATCAATCAAATCGGGCCCGGGCTGAAACGCGCCACCGCCCTGAATTATCTCGAACAAGCGCGCGGTCTGTTGGCGCCGTCCGAACGGGCGCAGGGCCAGACGCAGATGAGTGCGCTGTTTCAAATTGCGAAGGCGTTTTCTGCTTACGATGTGAAACGGGCGTTCGAGATCGTCGACCCGCTGGTGGACCAGATCAATGACATTGCCGACGCCGCCCGCCTGCTCGAAGGTTTTGGCGGTGAATTTTACGACCACGACGAGCTGAATATGAACAACGGCAACGCTGTCGGCGCTGCCGCGGTCCAAATGACATCAACGCTCGGCTCACTGGCATTGGTCAACTTTGACCGCGCGAAATTGACGGCCGATCGGATCCGCCTTGCTGAAGTCCGCATCCGCGCCTACCTCGAGATCGCGCAACAGGCGGTCAAAGCCGCCCCGTGAACTCTATTCTCCCAAAGCCGCGTACTTGAAGATCCTGAACCGGTAACGCTGCTGCGCGCGAATGTTCGCCGCGATGACGCCGTGGAGGTTGTCGTCCCACTTCGTGTACTGATCGATGAACTGGTCCGACGCCGCTTTGTCGCCCGCATACTGCACCGCCAGAGTCTTCTCCAGCATCTTTCCCACAACGTCGTGATACTTTTCGTAATTGATCCGCAGCGTCTTCGTCGCCGGATCGAAACTGAGCAACCCGTTTTCGAGGAAGAAGTTCCACTGCATCAGCTGCATGGTGTTGTAGGGTTGGTCGCGGCGGGGGCGATTGTTCTGGAGGACGCGCAGGATGCCGCCGGCGTATACGCTTCGCAGTTGCGCGTCAGTGTAATAGCCCTGCTTGTGCAGCGCGTCGGCGACGAAGAGCGAGACGAGATCGGCTTTCATCTCCTCCATCGTGTTCGAGTTGTCCTGCAACGCTTCGTCCAGCTCGCGACCGTCCGCAGTGCGATCGACGCCGAGATAGTGGCCCACTTCATGCCACAGCGTGCGGTAGAAGTTGCCGTCCGGCGTTAACGCCTTCGCTTGTTCTTCGCCGACGGCGGCTGCAAACGTTTTCGACGTTGCCTGGAAGATGTTCGGCTCGCGCATGATGTTCGCGCGCAGCAGGATCGTGCGGCCGTAGCGGCGCGCGAGATAGCTTTCGTTCGGAAGAATCGTCGCAGTGTTGCCGCCGCGCGCCTGTCCGAAGTCGGCGACGACGTCGTAAACGCCGACGGGAATGTCTTCGCGGACTTTCTTGTGGTTCTTGTACGGCAGTGAATCTTCGAGCGCCTGAATGCCTTTCATCGCCTGCCGCAGTGCGGTCGTTTCCTGTTGGCGGCTGAGCAGGAGCGAGAACGCGAAGAACGTCTTGACGCCAAACAGCTCGTCGTCGTAAGTCTCGTATGAGCCGATCTGAGCGTTGAGGTTTTTGAATCGGCCTGTGACCCAGCTCGCGTCGCCCGACTCGTAGTCGTTTGAAAGCAGATCGCGCGCGCGGTTGCGGAGGAAGCGCGCAAATTCCTCATCGTCTTTCTCGACTGCGTCAGCCGCTTCGAACAGCAGGCCATACGCTTTCATGAGATCGTCCGCATAAGCGACTGCATAAGGCACAGCGTATAGAAAGTCCACACCCGGCCTCACGCCAGTGAGTTGGGTGAGCAGTTTCGGATGCAACAGTTGCAACACCGGATACTTCTTGAGCGTGTCGACGTCGCTCTTGAGATTTGCCTGCGAGTGAACGACGCTCCGCAGATCGAGTAGCTCGGGAGCACGTCTCACCTCGACTGCTTCCTTCGTGATTCCCCACGGATAGACATTCTTTCCGGGCTTCGTCGGCTCGACCGGAAGAAACGGCTCGCGTTTGTTTTCGAGTGTGGTCGCGATTGGTCCCTGGTTGAGACGATAGAGCAGCAGAAGATTCTGCGTCGCCGGTTTCGAACCGGTTCGCTTGTCGAGCTGTTCCAGCGCGAGGAAGGAGGAGAGAGCTTCCGGATGGCGCTGTTGTTCGTAAAGCTTCTGAAAGATGCGGCCCACTTCGATCAACTTAGCCACAGCCGTGCGTTCGCCGTCGCTCAGCTTCGAAAGATCGGGTGAGAGCGTGATGGTCTGCGTCTTGTCGATGATCGGCTGGCTCTTTTCAACTGGCCAGTAACCGGTGGGCAGAACCTGAGTTAGTAACAGAGCGGTCATCAGAATTTTAGTCATGCTCGCATTCTAATCTGAGCAAATCCGCGGCAGCAATTGTCGGCGATTTTTTGCGACGCATAATTGTTGCACCTCATGTTTACCACACAATTTGCCCGATCATAAGCGAGGTACCATGGTTGCAGTGTGTGAGCGGCGTGACGAGCGTGAGCACAACGATACGGCGGCGGCTGCGCCGCATGGGACGGCGACGCAAGGTGGGCCGTGCGTACGATATGGCCCTCGAAGTCGCGCGCGTGCTGCCGCCGCGCGCTGACGTTCTCGACGTCGGTTGCGGCAACGGTTTCATCGCGCATCATCTCAGCGGCATCCTCGGAACGAGCGTGGTCGGACTGGACGTGGGAACGAGCACGTCCGCGCGCATCAATTACCTTCCGTACGACGGCCGCCATTTTCCGATCAAGGACCAGAGCTTCGACGCGGTGCTGCTCTGTTACGTGCTGCATCACGCGCAGGATCCACGACTGGTGCTAAACGAAGTCAGCCGCGTCCTGCGCGAAGGCGGACTCGCGATCATCTACGAAGACATGCCGGCGTTGTGGTGGGACCGCATGGTGTGCTGGACGCACGATCGGCAATGGCGTGGACGAACCGGGCCGTGTACGTTTCAACTCGAGCATGGATGGCGGAAGACGTTTCGGCTTGCGGGGTTTGAAATCGTGAGCGAGCGTCCGTTGTCACGTTGGCGCAACCTCGCGCATCCAGTGGCGCGCAGGTTTTTCGTGCTGAAAGCGACGGATAGTAATGATTACGGCGAGTGTTTGGAGGCTGCGCCTGCGATTGAGGCTTACGGCTCGGTACCGAGCACGTCGCCGAGAATGCTGTAATCCGCGATAGCGCGGCCGCGGCAGGAGAGCGTGACCTCTTTACCGTTGTTTGGCGGAGTAACTCGCACACCCTGTGACGACCGCGCCGGACGTTCCTCGCCGTTGTAGTCGTCGACGATCGAATACTGGTAACCGTTCGAATTGAAGCTGATCTCTGTTTGATCGACCTGTGCGCGGAAGTAGTGGCTGTACTTGAATGCCTGCTGCGTCTGTTCGCGCTTTTGCGGAAACTCGAGCTCGATCTTGTTAGGAAGACCGAAGCGATACTGTAAGTACCCTTTGTCTTTTGTCAGGTCTTTCGAAGCGCAGAGCGAGACGAGCTTGCCGGCAGGCTTTGTAGTGCAACTGAAGATGATCTGTTCAGAGGAGTCGCACAATGATCGCGGCGGCGGCGCCAAACTCAGCAACACAACCGCGAATAACATGAATTTCATGTCAGACCTATTATCCCGCGCTTCAGTAAGTCTCGGATCATGCGCAAGCAGTCAGCCTCGCGAAACGGACAGATCGAAAGTATCGACTGAATGTCCCACGACCCGTTGATCCGCGACAACACGAACCCAGCCTGCGGATCGATCTCCTGCAACTGTAAATCAGACGGCGCGACCAGCAGTTGCGGCACGGCCTGCGGCAGTAGATCGTTGGCGTAGACGTGCTTCACATAACGCTCTTCGGCGGCGACGAGCAACTGCTGCGCTTCCGCGTTGTTGGGTTGTTGCTCCAACGCTTTCTGTATGATCGACAACGCCGCTTCCGGATCGCTGTCGAGTTTCTTCTGGGCCGACCAGACCATCTCGGTCACGCTTTCCGGCAAGTCCTCGACTTCCAGCTTCGGCAGTTTCTCTTCCGGCAGTTCACCCGCGACGCGCGCCACGCCTTCGGAGATCAGCGTGTAGAGCTGGCCATAAACATGAAACGCCGACGCATGCATGTGGTAACAGATCTCCGCTACCGACATTCCCTTTTCGACGAAGTAGAGAATGCGCCGGTACTCCTTGCCCAACTTTAGCGACGACGTCCAACCTGCGCCGAGTTGAATGATGCTGCGATCGCTCGGCACGAGCGTACGGTAGCGCGCCAACTCGTCAAGGCGGTAGATGCCTTCCATGATCACGGCAGTCGGCTCGACCTCGATCACGATCAGATCCGCGGGCAATGGTTCGTCGTCGTAAAATTCGAAGTCACCTTCGTTCCAAACGAATAGGTCATAGATCGCGTCGAGCGTGCGCGTCTTCAGAATGTCGAGCACTTCCTGTTCGGAAAGATAGCCCTGCTGCACCAGCACCTCGCCGAGCCGTGCGCCGGACTTTCGCTGGATCTCGCGGGCCGCTTGCAGTTGGTTTTCGTCGACTTTGCCGTAGTGCAACAGCACCTGGCCCAGATACTCGCGCGGATCGTTAGACTTCGACCCTACGATCAGCCCATTTTCGAAATAGACCTGCTTACTGACATTGCCGCGATCGAACTTGAGTGTCCCTGATTTTCTGCCGGCCGCCAGAAACTGGAGCAGGTCGGTCAGACTCATCGTTTTCAACGTGCCTTGAATCGCCATTTATCTGTTGGTTGTATGCCGCTTGCCGCCGCGTGTCTATAACAGGTGAGGGGGTCATTTGTCATTGGTCGTTTGACATTTATCATTTGTCATTTCGCGTCTAATTCAGCTCTACGCTTACCCGGAAAATGAAAAATGAGAAATGGAAAATGACAAATGGAAAACGGGGATTTCAATCTTCGACCAAATCCGCCGAGATCGCCACTTCCGGGCCCGCTTCTCGCGCGAGCTGCAATAGAAAGTGCAACTTCTCCGTCTGTTCCTCATTCAAGTCGACGAACCTGACGCCAAACCCGAGCCCGTGATGGTGATGGCGCACCTCGCCTTCGAGATAAAGCCAGTCTCCATCGGGGAGCAACACGCGAAAAGCGACTATCTCTCCGGCCATCACTTCGCCGACCGTGTCGAGATAACAACCGCCCTCCGAGAGATCGGTTACGCGCGCCGAATGTCGTTCTTCGCCACCATGCCAAACCGCATCGAGGCGCACACTCAACCGTGGTTTAGCTCGTCGATCATCCATGCGTCGAGCATCATAGAATTTTTTGACGAGGTAGCGAAAGAGAAATCTCTTTTGGGTAGGGTACGTTCGTAGGGGTTCTCTCAGACGGCGCTGCGCACTCTCAGCGCTTCCGGAATAATCTGGAACGTCGCCGGAAGCCTTCCAGGAAGTTCGCCATCGATTTCCAGATTCACGACGGTGTCACGATCCGGAGGGCGGACCACGACTTTTCGGGCCAGTGCGTGACTCACTTCCGGCATCGACAAATGCGCGCCGAGATACACGCGCGGCGCGCTTGTGAAAATCTTCAACGCGCCGAGATCACCGATGCCGACGACGTCGAATTTGCCGTCCGTCAGTTTCGCATCCGGAGCAATCTTCATCCCGCCGCCGAAGAAACGGGCGTTGGCGACACAAAGGTTGGCGACAACGAGGTTTCGCTCGTGAGAGTCGTCGAGTTGGACGACCAGACGCGTGCCTTCGCTGCGCAGGGCGGTCCGAAGCATGGAAACGCCAAACGAAATGCGTCCGCCAAGCCATTTTGGAGTGTTGAGAGGCAGCCAGTCAGGCGCGCCGGCTTTCACTCGCTCGATCACTTTCGTGCTCATCCCGCAGGACGCGACGCCAAGAAAATACCGCATCGCCTCGGCTCCGTTGTGATCGATGAACGAAACTCGTCCGACGTCGATCTTTCGCGTTTGTCCGGTCCGCAGGATGCGCGCGGCCGTGCGGCTCTGTGCGGGAATCTCGAGCGTCCGGCGGAAGTCGCCGCCGGTGCCGCTCGGGAGTATTCCGAGTTCGACGTCCTTCCCTGACGAGAGAATGCCGTTCGCGACTTCGGAGACGGTGCCGTCGCCGCCGCACGCGATGATGTACTTCACACCTTTGCGCGCGGCCTCGCTCGCGAGCGTCGTCGCATGTCCCGCGCTTTCCGTGAAGACACTCTGAAACGCGCCAAACTGCGAACGCAAATCACTGGCGATTTGCGTCCAGGCGTCCGCCGTGCTGCCGCTGGCAGACGTGGGATTAACGATTACGAGCGGCAGTGTCATTGTCGATTGGC
>DASURS010000062.1:0-4330 GCA_036279935.1 Pyrinomonadaceae bacterium | reverse complement strand
AGCGGATGCTGAACGCTGTTGAAGAAATAGTCGACGATGGCCCTGCTGTTAATCCAGTGATAGTTGTAACCGGCGCTGATCGAGAAACGCGAGGTCGCGGTCCAATCTATCGATGACGTAAAGATCCGCGATTTCACCTTGACGCCGAAATCCTCGAGCGAGACGCCTGCAATCTCGGAAGGATTCGCATTGTCTTTGGTGATCAGCGCCAGGTTGAACGCAACGTTCTGGGTCGGCTTGTATCTACTCTTTGCCCGAATGTTGGTGTAGTTGTAGTTACCGATGCGGGTAAAGACGTTGTCGGCCGTTCCATGCTCGGCGTCGAAATAGATGGTCCACTCGCTCAACGGGCGCGCTTTGAATCCGCCGAGGATCGCGTGCGTGTTGTTTTCTTCAGTGAAGCTCGAGGGCACCAGTGCCGTCGGCTGGTTCGCGCCGAGGTTGAATCCGCTCAGCTCCTCCGTCACCCGGCGCCGGCCATATCGATAACCCAGGTGGATCGAGTAACGGTTGTTGAACTGGTAATCACCTTCGATCGTGTTCTGGATTTTTCGGTAGTCGGTGCGAGTGTGTGCGTCGCGATTGCTGAAACCGATCGTGTCGGTCCGCGTGCCGCGCGTGAGCGAGAAGAAGTCGCTGAAGAGCGCGGCGCCGGTGATCTCGAACGTCTCAACCCTGAATGTATTCGAGAGCCGGAACTTGTCCGTCGCCAGCCAGGTTAGGCCGATATCGCCCAACCAGCTCGGTCGTTCCGAGTCCCCGGTGAGAAGGTACTGGCCCAGGTTGAGAGTGTTTGGCGTCGCTCCCGGCGGGCTCGGAGGAAAGCCGGTGATGCGCGGGTTCCAGTTTCGCCCGGTAAAGGCCTCGGCAAACGAGTAGTTCTGATCGGACTTGCTGTAGATGAGACGTCCGGTGATGTCGAGCCGGTCAGCGACGAGCGTCTGCACGCTTAAACGAGTGTAGTTGACACTGCCGCGCGCCGGTTCGTTGCGATCGAACGTGGTCAAACCCGCCGCGGCCGGATTGACGTTGATTCCCGGATTTACGCCGGAATCTATCACTGTGTCATCGCGAAAGCGCCGGAATCCCTGGAGGAAAGAGAGATTCACCGGGCCGATGCTGCCGTCCGCGCCAATGCGAAAATCATCCGCCCGAGTATCGACCTGCGACAACAGATTGAACTCGTTACCGCCGGCGTGGTAGTTCACGAACGCCGGCCCGCTGTAACGCTCGGGTGAGTAGCCGATGTTAAAGCGAATGTGTCGATTCTTTGGGAGGAGCGTTAGATCGAAGTCTCCTAACTTCATTCGCGTGTCCGCCCCGTGCTCACCCGTCACAAGCTTGGGCGGCACGCTGAACTGTGCGGGGCTAAACACCCAGTTCGGGTTCGCGAAATTGTTGAGGAAACGAAAATACTTAAACCGGCGATACGTAGCGTCGAAGCGGTACCATTCCGGATTTTCGACGCTCACACGAACGTTACCTTGCGGATCCGCGCCCCAGCCGGTCGTACTGACCAGGAGCGTTTCAAACAGACCGTGGTTGCCGTCTCTCGATTTGAGCAGAAACGAGCTGTCAAAGAGTCGCGGACCCGTCCTGTAATTAAGGTCGCTCTGGTATTTGTTGAGGTCGCCGTCGACACTAAGACCGCGGTATCCAAATTCGATACTCGAGACCATAGTGAAGTCTCCGGCATTCTCGCCCTGGGGCGGGTTGTCAGTGGAAGTTGACGAACTAGTTGAAGGTGATGGCGATGGTTGCTGCGCCGCGACGAAACCTGCCGTCACGATCAAAACCAAAGCCAATCCGATGATTCGCATCGACATTTTTTGCCTCGTGCTCATAGCCCAATCTCACTCTTTTTTTCGACGTTCCCTGGCCCGGCGTTGCGTGAATTCGCTAACGGAAAAAGACGGGACTCGTTCGGGAACCGTGAATTTTGATATGGCAGTTTGTGCAATTGGCGTATTGCGCGTTCTGGTTGTGCTGTGGTCCAGCCGGCTCCTCCGCGCCCACGCCATGCGCGACGCTGTGACACGTCAGACAGAGTTGCGCCACGCGACTCGTAGTCAACAAACGTGGATTCGACGAACCGTGCGGCGTATGACAGGCGACGCACCCTTCGGTTTTCACCGGAGCATGCTCGTAAACAAACGGCCCCTGCTTGTCCGCGTGACACTTAATACACGTGGCGTCGAGGCCCGTCGCCAACCTGGTTTGTTTAAGCTCAAATCCGCCGTGCGGGTTGTGACAATCGCTGCACTTCATCGCGCCTTCCAGCACCTTGTGATGGAAAGGCAATTGAAACTGGTGCTTGACTTCACTGTGACAGCCCAAGCAGAGCTGCGGCTCACTGGTGGTCAGCAGCTTAACGCTGGCTATGCCGGGCTTCTGAGCATTCGTCCGTGAGACGAATACGTTAGAAGTCGCCAGTTGGCGTCCCGTTTCGGGAGAGTGTGCGGCATGACAGTCAGTGCAACCGATATCGTTGCGCCAGTGTTCGCCGCGACGGAAGTTGTTGTGCTCCTCGCGACCGGCGTGGCAGGTCAAACAGGTCTCGGCAATCTCCTTCGACGACTTGTTCTTGAAGGAGATCATCTTCTTCGGATCGCCCTCTTCGATGTGCGCCTTGCCTGGACCATGACACGACTCGCAGCCCGTTACTTTCGATTTCCAGCTCGACAGCCTGGCTAGCTGTGCGTGTGAAGTATGCGAAAAGTTTTTGAACTGATCTTCGTGACAATCCTTGCACGCGTCGCTGCCGACGTAGTCGTCAGCGTTGTGCAGTGCAAGCTCGGCCTTTGTGATCCCGGCAGACTGGGAGGAATTAGTGCGCCCAGACCAGACGATCGCAGTAATGACCAACCCACAGATCAGGAGTGCTTTGCAGAATTTTTTCATTCGGCTACCCCTTGAGTTTTGCTGTTAAGTACCTTGGCTCGAACAAAATTGCCAAGCTATTTTAGGTTTTAGTCGTCACTTCCGCTGTGACGACCGTCACAAACGATTAATCCAACGCAACGGCTTCCAGAGCCGCGCGATCAAGAACCAGGATGCTGTCTGAACCGATTTTGAGGATCCTGCGCCTGGTCAACGACGCAAGCAAGCGCGTGACCGTCTCTCGCGAGGTACAGAGCATTTGAGCGATCTCTTCCTGCGTCAATACTCGGTCGATGGGCGCCGCGTCGGAGTTGTTCCCATCCGGCATCGGGATCCATTCAAGCAGCAGTCTGGCTAATTTTGCACCGACTGTTTGGGGCAGGAGCAACAGTCTGGCGCGTTCGGTGAGCTCGGTCAGCTCGCGGCTCAGTATCTTTAATATGACATGCCCGGCCGAGTCGCTTCTCTCCATGAGACGCATCAACTCGGCGCGCGAGATAAAGTCGGCGCGGCAGGACTCCACAGTTTTCACTGTCATGTCGTAGACGGTACCGCCCAGGACGGAGTTCAAACCCAACACGTCGCCCGGTTGCGCGAGCCGCAGGATCACGACTCGGCCGTCGCGTGATGCGATCGAAAGAGTCGCTCGGCCCGTTCGCAGCAGATAGATGCCACGGGCCGGCTCACCTTCGGCGAGTAGCACCTCTCCGCGATCGTGAAATGAGCTCAGATGGCTGACATTCGAGTGTTGGATGTCACGCAGCAGCGTGTGAAGCTCTGCACCGTATACCTGAATCGGCTCTCTTACAAGCCCGTCGGATTCGACCTTGTTTGCACTCGGCATTCCGTCCACTCCAACTGAGAAAAACAGCCGATTCCCGGAGCGCAACCCTTATGCCACGGCAAAAGCATACTGGCGCAAGCTTTTACTGGAGGCGCCTATTATACCTCCGAGGAATATTACGCAGGCAAGGAACTTATTGCGGGAGTTTCCCCAATGCATCGCTCAGGTACTCGGGGTCAGGTGCTGCTTGAAAAGCCGGGCAGAGGCTTCAAGGAAGTCGTATGAAGTGACGATGCCCACCAACTGATCGCCTTCAATGACGGGCAGACAGCCGACTCGATGGTGGCGCATGATGTCGATCGCGTCCAATGAGGACGTCGAAGGAGTCACCGTTACCGGGTTCACTACCATGACGTCTCGCACCGTGATCGGATCCGTTCTGCCCGCTCGGTGTCCACTACTGATCATACGAAGCACGCCGCGATGGGTCACCAGACCAACCAATCGCCCCTCACCATCTTCAACCGGCACATGCCGGATGTGTCGCCAGTCCATCACGCTGGCTGCGAAATCAATCAGGTCGTCGGGGTTCACGGTGAAAAGGTCGGTAGACATAAACTGGCCCACCGTGCGATAGGCGTTTTCCCACTCATCACCCTCGGCTTT
>DASURS010000061.1:0-5806 GCA_036279935.1 Pyrinomonadaceae bacterium | reverse complement strand
GTCACGGCCTACAAAAATCGGGCGATTAGTGCCGATTTCATAAAACCTCGCCCAAACAGGTTCGCCTTTAGCATCTTTCAACTGCGACTGTTCGAACCACTTCACCGCTGACTCGATCGCGTCGACGACAGCCGGCGAAGGGTTCTTGATCGACATCAGAAAACGAACGATCTCGACGCTCTCGCCGCCGCTCAACGAAACCACTTCATACTTGCGCGCCGGCGCAGGGGCGAATGTGACTTCGTCGTGTTGCGCGCACCACACGGTGCGTTTTCCGTTAACGATCACCTGTGTCTTTAGTATGACGTCGACGCCTTTCTCGACCGCCTTCGCCGCACGCGCGCGCCGCGCTTCGTCGACAAACCCGTACGCGGGCTTTCCAGCGGCGACGTCGCGCAGCAGTTTCATCACGCCGATCATCGCGTTGTCGTTGAACGTGATGTGTTTGTAGTAACCACTCAGGTCAGGATAGAACTGCGGCCAGCCACCATTTGGGTACTGCGCCTTCAACAGGTAATCCAAACCTTTCAGGAACGACTCGCGATAGCGTTCCTCGCGTTGCGCCGTGTAGACGCGCGCCAGATACGACAACTGGGTGAACGTCGCGCCGTTGTCGATGGTCGAGTCCTTGTCGTTCTTCTTCGCGCTCAGGTTTGCGCGATCTTCTTCGCTGAGCGGCTTGGCCATATCGATGTTCTTGGGCCAGCCACCGGAGTTGCGTTGATAAAGAAGCACGAGGTCGGCGATACGCGATGCTTCAGCGCTGCCGTACCACTCTTCCGGTTTCTTCTGCGCGTCGTCCCACGCGATCGTGCCGATCGCCTGACTGGCCGTGCCCGTCAGCACGAGCGCGGCATTTTTGAAGAACTCCTCGCGCGTGAACTGTGCAACCTCGCTCGCCGCCAACTGTTTGGACCACGCGACGCGCGCCGCGGGATTAGCGCCCGGTCCTCTCGACTTGTACTCTGCGAACCACGCAGTCTTTTCTCGCGCCGGATCGCGCCAGTTGTCCCAGCCTTCGGGCCTGATGTGCGGACCAAGCCAGCTCTCGATGAAGACAACGCGCGCGTACGGACGCCACGGCCTGCCGAGATAAACACCCTTACCCGTGTCTTTTCCAGTCAGCCGGCAATTCATGAAGACGAAGCCGGTGTTCTCGTCGTCGCTGGTGCGATACTGCGCGGTCACGTAGCCTTCGCCTTTACTATGAATCGTGCAGGCTTCGAAGAACGCCGCCGCGGACCCGAAGATGAAATCGACGTGCCCCTCGATGTAGCAGTCTTTGAAAATATGACGGGTGCCGTTAACGAACAGCGTGTCCTGCCAGCCGAGGAAACGGCAATTCTCGAAAATCGCGTCTTCGGCGTCGATAAACAGAGCGACAGCTTGTGAGCCGACGCCGAAAGAGTTTTCAAACGTCACGTTCTCGGCGCGAAAGCGATCTCCGCTAACGTAGGCGGTGAATGCGAGCCTTGTGTTTCCTGCTTCCTGGGCGCTGAGCTTATGGGTGATGACGGTCTGATGCGCGTCTTCGCCGAGAAGGTTAATGAATGGTTTGCTGATCCGAATCTGTTCCCGATAGACACCGGGTTTGATCTTAATCACGACCCGGCTTTTGTTGTTATCGGGAACAGAATCGATGGCCTCCTGGATCGTTTTGAAATCGCCCGAGTTGTCCGGGGCCACGACGATGCGTTTTTGGGCCACGGTCCCCGCCGCCAGAAGCAGCGTGAGTACTATGATTGTGCAACCCGAAAGAATCACGCGAATCAGAATACGAACTTGGCGCCGATCTGTATGTCGCGCGGGTTGTTGCGTTGCGTCGTCACGATACCGAAAGCAGCGTTTGGCGCAGCCGCGGTGCCGGGATTCAGACCGATGCCCGCGCCGAAGTACGGGTGATTAAACGCGTTCAGCGCCTCAGCGCGAATCTGCAACCTCTTCGTCTCGCCGAAGTTGAAATTCTTCGTGAGCGAAAGGTTCGCAACTGAGTACGGTTGATTACGCAGGTTGTCGAGCGTTGTCGGAACGTTTCGTATGCCGAACCCGGTCAGCGCTACGAGGCCCGGAGCATCGAACGCGGAACGATCGATGCCGAACTTGCCGCCCTGTCCGTCACCATCGCCGAGACGGCTCGTCATCGTCGACGGATCGCCGGGGAAGTAGAGGTTCGCCGCGGTCAGCAGGAACGGCTCGCCGCTCTGCCATTCGTAAGTTCCATTCAACTGCCAGCCGCCGATGAATACGTTGGCCACGCGATTCATGTCGTTGCCCCAGCGGCGGCCGCGGCCGATCGGAAGCTGATAGACGCCCGCGAACGTAAAGCGATGCGGGCGGTCGAACGGCGAGATGCGATCTTCGAGCACCGTGTCACTCGGATTCAGATATCCGACCTTCTCGCGAAGGTTCGAATAGGTGTAGGTCGCCGTTAGCGTCATGTCCGTAGCGAAACGCTTGTTGACCTGCAGCTGAAGCGAGTTGTAACGGTTGGTGCCGTTGTATTCCTGGACCCAGAGATTGGTGAACTGCGGAAACGCGAGCATTGACTGCGCGCGCGTGATCGTAGTGGCTGTATTGAAAGCACTGCCGCCGGGAACCAGATTGCGGAACGGGTTTGGAATCGTCGCCGTCAGGAACGTATTCGCCGCCGTGTCAGTCGCCGGCGTGTCGCCGAGGAACTGGCGCTGAACGAAGTTCAGGTTTCTGCTGACGGGAAGATCGTAACCGTTCGCGTGGATGTAGTTTGCTTCGACGACGATCTGGCCCGGCAGTTCGCGTTGAATACCAAACACGATGCGCGCGAACTTCGAGTTCTTGCGCAGCAGGCCGATGATTGGCGCGTCGCTGCTCGCAACGTCAGCGCCGATACCCGTCAGCAGACCAAGACTCGATCCGAACGAAGGTTGAACACCCGCGAGACCCTGCGGGAACGGATTCGTCAGCGTCGCGACAAACGTCAGACCGTTGTTGTTTGACGGAACGAACGGCGTCGTGCCGGCGAATCCGATCTGTTGTGGCGTTTCGATCATGAACGGCGCCATGAACATGCCGAAGCCGGCGCGCAGCACTGTCTTTTCGTTCAGACTGTACGAAGCGCCGATGCGCGGCTGGAAGTTGCTGCGATCCGCTTCCCAAACGTTGCGGTTCTCTTCGTTCGCAAACGTGTAGCCGCCGAGCACGCGAAAATCGGCCGGCGCAACCACGAAGTTACCCGGGTTAGCGTTGAAAGCCGTCGTGTACGCGGCGCGCACCTGGTTATTGATCGGGCTCGGCGTGCCGAGATCGAAGCCGCGCAGGATGCGGTTGTAACGTTCGGTCAGGCCCTGTTCGAGGTCGTAACGAAGGCCGAGGTTCAGCGTCAGGTTTTTCGACACCCGCCAGTCGTCCTGGAAGAAAAGACCGTGATAGAGCGATTGGACGGAGTAGTTGATCGAGTTGTCGATCTGGCTGGCATTACCGCCGGAGCCCGTTGTCGGAATGCCGAGCAGGAACGCAGCCACGTCGCGGCCGAAAACGTTGCGCAACGTGCTGGACGAGTTCGAAGCCGGCGCGGTGAACGTGCCGTCAAAGAAGAACTGGCCGCCCTTGTAAGCGTCGGTGCTGAAGTTCTCGCGCACGACGCGGAAGTCGTAGCCGTACTTCATCGTGTGATTGTCGACGACGTGCGTCAACGTCGGTTGGACCGAGCCCATGTAGAACGGACGGACGCGGCCTTCGTTCCAGTCGGAGCGCGTCGCGCCGAGCGTGGATCGAATCGGCCTTGTCGCGTCGAGGTTTCTGATCATGATGCGCGGGAAATACTGATAACCGCGCATGGCGGCGAGCGACGCGGGCGCGAAGCCGAGTTGCGCCGGATCGAAGAGCTCGGCCGGCCGGCGCTCCTGAACGAAGCGGTTCAGGCTGACGCGAATGTCAAACACCATGTTCGAGTTGAACGCGTTGGTGTAGTCGATGTTGCCGCCGTCGTTGGTGCGGTACTCGAAGCCCTGCGTGATCGGGAAATTGTTGACTACGCCCGCCCAGTCCTGGCGATCTTCCGGGTTGAAGCTGTGATAGTACTTGCCGAAGATCGACTGGTTCGCCGTGAGGCGATGGTCGATGCGCGCGAGCCAGCCGCGATAGTTCTGATGGCGCAGCTGGTTCGAGAAGAAGTTGTTTTGCCCTCCTCCTGGTCCTACGCCTGCGATGTTCGGCAGTGGATAAAACTTGACGAGGTTCGCGGCGACGGGATTGATCAGGTTTGAGGGAACGATGTTGCAGGTCGAGTTCACGGGCACCGCGCCTGACGTCGGACAGCCAAAGGACGTTCGCACGACGTTGCTGCCGCTCTGCGTGCCGGAGAACGGGTTGAAGATGACGGTGTTCGCCGCGGCGTTGATATTGGTGCGGTTTACGATCAGCTCGGAGAAGTCGCCGCGTCGCATCGCTTCCGTTGGGACGGTGAAGATCTGCGGCTCGGCAACGTTGTCTTTGAGACGTTCGTAAGAAGCGAAGAAGAACGTGCGATCCTTGCCGTTGTATCCGGGCAGCACGACCGGGCCACTGATGACGCCGCCGAAGCGGTGATAGGTCCTGAGCGGACGATCCTGATTGCTGCGGTTGCCGAAGAAGTTGTTGGCAGTGCGGCTGCGATCGCGGTTGAAGTACCAGGCTGATCCGTGAATGTCGTTAGTGCCGCTCTTCACGGCGACGTTGACTGTCGCGCCTGCCGAGTAACCTTGCTGCGCGTCGAAGGCGTTGGTTTGAACTTTGAATTCCTGCACCGCGTCGGACGGAGGCGAGAAGCCGACGCCGCCGTCGAATGCGTAGTTGGGCGAACCGTCGAGAGTGATCTGGTTCGCGCCGGTCGCGCCGTTCGAGCGAAACGCAGCGAGGTTGCCGTTTGAAGTTGGACCAGTGAACAACGGATTGCCTGTGTAGGCGATGCCGGGCGCCAGTGTTGCCAACTGATATGCCGTGCCTTCAGTCAAAGGCAACTCGCTGATCTGTCTGCCAGTAACGACGGTTCCGGTGTTGACCGTGCCGGTATCGAGTGTGAGTGCCGAAGCGACGGTCGTCACCATGGCGGTCACACCAATTTCCAGTTGCACGTCCAGCGTCAGCCGGTCGGCAACGCGGACTTCGATACCATCGCGGACGGCGGTGTTGAAGTTCTCTTTGGTTACCGTGAGCTGATACTTGCCGGGCGGGAGCAGCGGGAAACTGTACGCGCCGTCGTCGCTTGTGTTGACGGTGGAGACGATACCGGTCTCGGTGTTTTTGATTTCGACTTTGCTGCCGGGGACGACGGCGCCATTGGGATCGGTGATCTTGCCTGCAAGTGACCCTCTAAACTCCTGGGCGGTTGCAGTAAGAGCAGTGAGAATCAGGAGCAAACCAGCCCAAAAAACTCGTCTGTTCGGGTTCTTCGTACGCATAACTTTTTTCTCCATCAGTGAGACGGCTGAACGAATGCTCGCCAGCTCGGTTTACGTCGAGTGGTATGACCAACGGATGACGAGGTTCCGACCCCGTCACGGAGTTATTTTGCAGGCAGCGTATTTTGACTCACAAAATTGTCGGCTGTCAAGATTGTTTATTACCAATTGGTAGGAGTGAGGCGCGGCGGTAAGACCAATTCCGCCGCGGTATAACCGGATAATTATGTGTTCAGGCGGAAATAAACTTCCGCACAGCGGGTCAGCGCTGACCGGACGTCACGTTGGCCGGCTCGTCGAGGTATTTTTTGAGCCAGGCGTAGACCTCCTGGTACCAGTAGCGGCTGTTTTCGCCTTTCAGGATCCAGTGATTTTCGTCGGGCCATACC
>DASURS010000060.1:0-6775 GCA_036279935.1 Pyrinomonadaceae bacterium | reverse complement strand
CCAGAAGGCAAGGCGATCGCTGTCCTATGCTGAGACGCGTTTGCTCGTGCCGCCGGATTCGCGGCTGTTTCGCAACGGCGGACGCCGATCGTGGCGCAACACGGAAGCAGCGCGGTTGCCGTTCGTCGCGGTGGCTTTGCTGCTACTGATATTTGCGCTGGCCTTGCCGTTGTTTTTGATCGCGCCACGCTCGGGCGCAGCGGCGCTCGCGCGCAGCGGTGGCGGCCTGACAAACTTCATCGGCTTCTCGGAAAACGTAACGCTCGGACAGATCGGTACGCTGAAACAGGACAACGGTCTCGTGATGCGCGTACGAATCGACGACGGCCAGACGCCGTCCACGCTTCGCTGGCGCGGTGTTGCACTTGACGAGTTCACCGGCGTTGGCTGGAAGAAATCACCCGAGGCACGTCGTGGCGAGCCGGCAAACGAGAAGAACGGTCTGTTTCAGGTTGGCCCGGTCGAAGCGCTGCACCGACTGACGACGCAGACGGTGTTTCTGGAACCGCTGGAGTCGACGGTGCTGTTCGGCGCGCCGCGCGTGGTCGCGATCCAGGGCGACCTGCCATTCGTTCGCGTCGACGCCGAAGGCGGACTTCAGTCGCGGCGTCGTGACTTCGAACGGATCATGTACAAGGCCGTCTCCGACATGGACGAGCCGCCTGTCGAGAAACTCCGCGCGGACATGCGGGCTTATCCGGCCAACTTTGAACGGTATCTGCAACTGCCGGACAATCTGGACCGCCGGATCGTCTATTACGCTCAGTCAGTGTTGCGTGGCGCGCAACCGCGAAATCGTTACGATGCGGCGCGAGCGATCGAAGCTGAGTTGCAAAGCAACTTCGCCTACTCGCTCGAGATGAAGGCGGGCGGCGAGGATCCGTTGTCGGATTTTCTGTTCAACGTTCGCGCCGGTCATTGCGAGTATTTCTCGACTGCGATGACGGTGATGTTGCGCACGCACGGCGTTGCGGCGCGAGTCGTCAACGGTTTTCTGCCGGGCGAGTACAACGAAACTTCCGGCGCGTACACCGTCCGGCAGAGCGACGCGCATTCGTGGGTTGAGGTCTACTTTCCTGAATCTCGCTCGTGGGTGACGTTCGATCCGACGCCCTCGGCCGGACGCGCTGAACCGGTACACACGGGTTTCGCGGCGCAGTTGGAAAAATACGCGGAAGCGCTCGAGCTGCTTTGGTTCCAATACGTCGTCGGTTACGACAAACAGGAGCAGCGCTCACTGGCGACGCAGTTGCACAATCGCGTGTTCGACTACGGCCGGCTCGCTTCGAAGCTGCTGGCAACGATCAGCGGTTACTTAACAACACAAACGCTCTCAATCGTCACCGCGGTCATGGCCCTGGCGCTGATCCTGTTCACGCTCATCTTCGGCAGACGTTTCTGGCGATTGGTGTGGGGCCGCGGTTTGATTACGTCGGGTGAGGATGACGGCAGCTATTCGAGCGTCGAGTTTTACGAGCGGCTGCTCAATGCGATGGAGCAACGCGGCCTGTTACGTGACAAGTCTTCAACGCCGCTCGAGTTTGCAGAAACACTCGACTCCGGCCAGGCCCTCATGATCACACGCGCTTACAATCGCGTCAGGTTCGGCGGGCAGCGCCTGTCGGCCACTGAAAAACGCGAGATCGAAAAAGCACTATCTGAACTGGAAAGCAAGAACCCCAACGAATGAAGAAAGTCGGTTTTGTAAGTCTTGGGTGTCCCAAGAACCTCGTCGACAGCGAGGTCATGATGGGCCAGCTCAAACAGAATGGTTATGAAATCACGGCGGACGCCGCGCAGGCGGACACTGTCGTCGTCAACACCTGTGGGTTTATCGACTCCGCGAAACAGGAGTCGATCGACGCGATTCTCGAAGCGGCCCGTTTGAAGACGGAAGGTCACGCGCAGCGGCTCGTCGTCGCTGGTTGTTTGGTCGAGCGTTATCGAGACGAACTGAAGGCTGAGATGCCGGAAGTCGACGCGTTCATCGGGACGAACCAGATCAACGACATCCTTGCCGTTTGCGATCCGAAGACGAACACGCGCGCGTTGCCGGTCCTTCCGATCGGCAATCAAAGCGCGACGTATCTTTATGACGACTCGACACCGCGCGTCCTCGCGACTCCGTCGCACTACGCGTTCGTGAAGATCGCCGAAGGCTGCGACCGTCCGTGTGCGTTCTGTTTCATTCCGCAAATGCGCGGCCATTTCCGCAGCCGTCGCTTCGGATCCATCGTCGCCGAAGCGCACCAACTAGCCGAAGAAGGCGTCAAGGAACTGATCCTCGTCGCGCAGGATTCGTCACGTTACGGCGAAGACCTCGGCAAACAGGATGCGCTGGCCCGTCTACTTCGCGAACTGTCACACACCGGCGGGATCGAGTGGGTCCGCGTGATGTATACGTACCCGACGCACATCAGCGATGCGTTTCTCGACGTGCTGGCCGAGGAACCGAAGGCGGTGAAGTATCTCGACATGCCGCTCCAGCACGCGTCGCAGAATGTGCTGAAACTAATGAAGCGTGGCGGCAATCGCGGCAGTCTGGAACGTTTGATCGAGCGAGTGCGACGTCGAGTTCCGGATATCGCGGTACGCACCACGTTCATCACCGGCTTTCCGGGCGAGACTGAAGACGACTTCAAGGAGTTGATCACGTTCGTGAAGAACGTCGAGTTCGATCGCGTCGGAGTGTTTACCTATTCCGACGAGGAAGGCACGCCCGCGTTCGCGTTGCCGAACAAAGTTCAGCGACGGACTGCTGCGCGGCGGCAGTCGGCGTTGATGAAAGAGCAGGCGCGTATTTCACAACGCAAGAACAACGCGCGCATCGGCGACGTCGTGCGCGTGCTTTTCGAGGGTGAGTCGAAAGAGAGCGAGCTGTTGTGGCAAGGCAGAATGGAAACGCAGGCGCCTGACATTGACGGTTGCGTGCTGATCAACGACGTTCCGGATGGACTTCTGCCCGAGCCTGGCGATTTTGTTCAGGTCGAGATCACCGAAGCACACCAGCACGATCTGATTGGAAGGATTCTGGCTTGAGCGTCCCCGTCAAAGAATCCAGCGACGAACTGAATCCGAGTGTCGCCGTTCCACGTGCGGAAGTTCCCGCGCAGCAACCGGCGCGCACGGGCCTCGACTATGCGGCGCTTGCGATTGCGACGTTCGGCGTCGGCTACTTGCCATTGATTCCGGGAACGTTCGGATCGATGGTCGGCGCCGGCATCTTTTTGTTGCTGCGGACCTGGCCTCTTCAGGTTGCGTTCATTCCCCTCATCACGGTGCTCGGCGTTTGGGCCGCCACGAGAACGGAAAAGATTCTGGGCCGCAAAGATCCGGGAAAAGTCGTGGTCGACGAAGTCGCGGGCCAGATGATCGCGATGCTGCCGCTGTCGTTGATGGTCAGCGGCCCATGGGTGGTCTGGGTGATTGTTTCGTTTAATCTTTTCCGTCTTTTCGACATTTTCAAGCCGTATCCTGCCGGGCGTCTCGAACATCTGCGCGGCGGGTTCGGCATCATGGCTGACGATATCGTCGCGGGAGTTTACGGAGCGATCGTGACGGCGATCGCCATAAAGGCTTTTGGAGCCTGAGGAGGAGCGAGTTGGATACGGTCAAGAAGCGAGAAGACGAAGCGACCAGCAAAGAGACGTTGCAGGACATCGAAGAGTCGTCAACGGACACGGCGAGCAAAGATACTGATGGACCAAGCCCGGACGGCGCGCTCGACGAACCCGAGGAGCTGCACGACGCCGACCCGATGTGAGTGCGTTATTCGTCGGGTGTTTCAGCCGCGGCCCGCCGGCCGATCCACCCGCGTTTCCAGAAGAAAAACAGCATTCCCACCGCCACGACGATCATGATCACCCACGCCGCGTAGTAACCGTACCGCGAGTGCAGCTCCGGCATGTTGTCGAAGTTCATCCCGTAAACGCCGGCGATGAACGTCAACGGCAACATGACCGCGGAGAAGATCGTCAGCACCTTCATGATCTCGTTCATCCGGTTTGACACCACGGACAGGTAAGCTTCCAAAGATCCGCTAATCAGATCGCGATAGCTCTCGGCGAGGTCAGTCACGCGCACGAGGTGATCGTGAATGTCACGATAAAACGGGCGCATGTCCAGCGGGATCAAATCCGAAAACTCGCCCCGGCTCATGCGCAGCACGACGTCCATCTGCTTCACCGAGATCCGGCGCAGGCGCAGCACACTGCGTTTCAGGTCCATGATCTGCGACAGGACTTCGTTGTTCGGTTGCTTCGACTGGAAGATCTCCGATTCGAGCCGATCGATGCGATCGTCAAAGTCGTCGAGCACAGGCGAGTAGTAATCGACGACACGGTCGAGAATCTGGTGCGCGAGAAACGCCGGACCGCGCTGACAGACGACGGGGCTCGTACGCAGCAGTTGTTTGACATCAGTGATGCTGCGGAACATGTCGTGATGATACGTGATGACGTAGTTGCGGCCGAGAAAACCGTCCAGCTCGATCGTGTTGAAGCGATCAGGGCTCGTGTCGGCGCGCACGCCGTGAACGATGAAATAGAGGTAGCCGGGAAACTCCTCGACCTTCGGATAGTGCCGATTCTCACGGCAGTCTTCCACGGTCAGCGGGTGAAACTTGAAAACGTCAAGCAGCACGCGCTCGTCGACTTCGGTTGGCGATTCCATGTCGACCCAGATGACGATATCTTCCTCCTTCAATAACTCGGGAAGCTGGTCCACCGGGATTCCTTCCTGAATTTTCGGGTCGCCTGGCCGATAAACGAGAATCTCCATCTCTCGGGCTCCTGGGGGTTGGTCTGATTTGATAGCGATCTTTTAATCCGTGTTACCATACCCAGTTTTTACTGGCAAGCAAATAACCAAATGACTAAAGCGATCAAGATTTTTGTGGCGGACGACGTCAGCGACAGCGGTCTGGGGCCGTTGCGCGCCGCCGGGTTTACTGTCGAAAAACGCACCGGGCTCACGGGTTCCGAACTCGCAAACGCGCTGAAGGATTGTCAGGGGCTGATCGTGCGCAGTGAGACGAAAGTGACGGCCGACCTGCTCGACGAAGCGACCGGGCTGTATGTGATCGGCCGCGCGGGTGTCGGCGTCGACAACATCGACGTTCAGGCAGCGACGATTCGCGGCGTCGTCGTGATGAACGCCCCTGACGGCAATACGATCACGACGGCCGAACATACGATCGCGTTGCTGATCTCGCTCGCGCGGTCGATTCCACAAGCGAACAGCAGCTTGAAAGCCGGGCGCTGGGAGCGCAAAAAGTTCATCGGCGTCGAACTACAGGGCAAGACGTTGGGCATCATCGGCCTGGGCCGTATCGGGCGCGTCGTGGCGTCGCGCGCACGCGCGATGGGCATGCAGATCGTCGCGTACGATCCATTTATCGCACCGGAGCAGGCGCGGGATCTGGAGATCGAACTGGCGCCGCTCGACGACGTTTACGCGCGCGCTGATTTCCTCACCGTTCACACGCCGTTGACGGCCGAGACGCGCGGGCTGATCGATCGCGACGTCTTTCGCAAGATGAAACCGGGAGCGCGACTGATCAATTGCGCGCGCGGTGGTTTGGTCGACGAAGCCGCGCTTTACGACGCGATCACGAGCGGTTCGATCGCGGGCGCGGCCTTGGACGTGTTCAGCCAGGAGCCGCCACCGCCTGACCATCCGTTGCTGCAACTCGATCAAGTGATCGCGACGCCGCACCTCGGCGCGTCTACTACGGAAGCGCAGGAAGGCGTCGCGTTCACGGTCGCTGAACAGATGCGCGATTTCCTGCTCTCCGGCGTGTTGCGCGGCGCTGTGAACGTGCCCGCGATGGGTGCGAAGGAGTTCAACCTGTTGCAGCCGTATGTAGAACTCGCCGAGCGGCTGGGACGATTTCAGGCGCAACTCGTCGATAGCCCGGTTAGCGAAGTGCGAATCGAGTTTGCCGGCGAGATCGTCGAGATGGACGCAGCGCCCGTGACGCGCGCGTTTCTCGCTGGGCTTTTGCGAGACGTCAGCGCGCGGGTAAACGTCGTCAACGCGTTTTTGATTGCAGACGAACGCGGGATCAAGGTTACGACAACGTACGTCCGCACCGGCGGCGATAACGCGCCTGCGATGCGCACCGAGATTCATGCTGGAGCAACGACACGCAGTTTGGCTGGGAATCTGTTCGGGTATGGTGGGCAAAGGCGTGAAGGACGCGTCACCGAAATCGACGGGTTTCATCTCGAAGCGCAGCCGGAAGGGCATTTGCTCGTGATGGAGAATCGCGACGTTCCGGGCGTGATCGGTAAGGTCGGAACGATCCTCGGGCAAGGCGGCGTCAACATCAGTCGCTTCCACCTGGGCCGGCGCGAGCGGGGCGGGGAAGCGATGGCCGTTATCGAAGTCGACGCGCAGCTTGCGAAAGAGACACTGCAATCCTTGCGCGATCTCGAAGAAGTGATCTCCGCGCAACCGATCGAGCTGTCATAGGCTGGAGTGAACGATCTACCAACTGCCGTTGGTAGGATTCGCAGGCTTTGGTTGGGCGTGTTGTAGGTTGTAGCTAACAATCCACCCACTTCCGTGGGTGGTATTCGCGCCAGGATGAAGTGCTCGGCGAGAATGTAGTGTTTGGCTGTTTGACCTACGGCCGGCTGGATCGATCGACGAACTCCTTTAACTCACGAAACAACTGCGCGAGTTGCGGGGGTTGGTAATTGGCGTTCAGACCGCTCGGGTTGGGCAGGACCCAGAGAATTGTCTTGCCGATCAGTTCGTGCTGGCGGCCGAC
>DASURS010000059.1:0-18380 GCA_036279935.1 Pyrinomonadaceae bacterium | reverse complement strand
TAAGGGCGAGCGGCAACGCGTGGAAGGAAGTTTTGACGATCTACTCAAAAGAGCCGGGATCAAAGACTTCCGTTTCCATGATCTTCGTCACACGTTTGCATCGTGGTACATGATGAACGGTGGCGACCTTTATGAGCTGGCCAAGATCTTGGGCCACTCGAATATTAAAATGACCGAGCGTTATGCGAAGCTGGCGAAGCACCATATTGCCAGAACCAGCAACACCGCTCGCGAAATGTGGAAGTTACTTGAACCGATCAGCAAGAAAGAGGCTGTAGGGTAAACCGATGTACGCGTATTGTACGCGAGAGGGTTTTTGAATGTTTTTGGCTATCTGTAAGTTATTGAAATTATTGGTGGCCAGGGACGGAATCGAACCGCCGACGCCGGCCTTTTCAGGGCCGCGCTCTACCAACTGAGCTACCTGGCCAGAGGAAGCAAAAAGAGGCGTAGTATAGGTACTCGCGCAAATGCCTGTCAACTTCGAGCCAAATCCATTTTGTAACGACAGTGTCGCGGACCTTTTGTCGGATTAGTCACAAATAGTCGTTGACTGATTCCTTGCCGGGTGTATAATTCGGGACGTTGCGGGTGGCGCTGATGCCCAAACGTCAGCTAGGTTGAAAAGACGGCCATCCAATTCAAAATTGATAGTGCCCGCCAGTGCCAGCTCGGCCGCCGATCGCGCCCCCCGCAGTCGCTACCTTCGAGCTGGCACAGCTATTTTCAGGCCCTTTTTACCAGCTCTTTAGCTTCCGAAGTCGCCTCCGCCACAACCTCCGACTCGTCCAGCGTCAACAGCTTCTGGTCCTGCATAACCAGCCGCCCGTCAATGATGACTGTATCCACGTCGTTCGCCTGAGCACCGTAAACCAGCGCCGAAACGACGTCCGCCGCCGGCGTCGTATGAAGCCGTCCCATGCGGACGACGGCCACGTCCGCACGCTTTCCCACTTCCAAACTTCCGATCTCGCCGTCCAACCCCATCGCGCGCGCCCCGTCGATGGTAGCCAGCCGAAGCGCGCGGCCGGCGGTGAGGACTTCAGGCCCGTGCAACGCTTTCTGCAATAACGCAGCCGTCCGCATCTCCGTAAACATGTCGAGACGGTTGTTGCACGCCGCGCCATCCGCGCCCAGCGACACTGAGACTCCTCGCTCCAACAAAGCCACAATCGGTGCAATGCCCGAGCCGAGTTTCATGTTCGACGACGGACAGTGGATGACGTTGGTCCTGGTTGTGTGGAGTGTGTCGATCTCGTGTGCACTCAGGTGAACGCAATGGGCCAGCGCAACGTGCCGTCCCGTCAGGCCGAGACTGTCGAGATACTCGATGTTTCGCATCCCCGTCTCGCTCTCGACCATCGAACACTCAGTACGATTCTCCGAGGCGTGCGTGTGAACCATCACCCCGCGAGCTAACGCCAGCACGGCGACCTTCTCCAGCAACTGGCGCGTGCAACTCACGGCAAACCGCGGCGCGAAACAATACCGAACTCGCCCGTCAGCTTTCCCGTGCCACTTCTCGAGCAACGCGATCGACTCCGCGATCGACTCCGCCGTCTGCTCGTGCAACGCGGCGGGAACTTCGTCGCCTTTGTCCATCATGCACTTGCCGACAGTCGCGCGGAACCCGCTCTCCTCGACAACCTTGAACACTTCGCCCGTATGGTTCACGGTTTCCATCGTCAGCGCGCACGTCGTGCCGCCTTTGATGAGCTCCGCAATCCCGAGACGCGCGGAGGCGGCGATCGAACGCGGCGAGTGCGCGGCTTCCATGGGCCAGACGCGTTTCTTCAACCAGTCGATCAGCGCGAGATCGTCGGCGGCGCCGCGAAAGATAGTCTGACACAGATGAATGTGAGTTTGAACGAAACCGGGAATGACGACGCAGTCAGTGGCGTCGATCGTGAGGTCGGCGGAACGTCCTGACGCGCCGACGTCCGCGATCTTTCCGTCAACAAACAACAGCTCGCCCGAGACGATGGAGTTCGAGGCGTCCATCGTCACGAGCGTGCCGTTTTTTATCAGTATCGAAGCCACGGATGACACGATCTACGCGTGTCAGTTTACTTCTTATCGGCGGCCGTGGCAGCTTTTGCCGTGCCTTCCGGGTCGCGCACCGCAATACCCAACTTGACCTTCACTTCCCTCTCGATGCGTTTAAGCACTTCCGGATTGTCTCTCAGCGCCTGCTTGGCATTCTCGCGGCCCTGGCCCAGCCGTTCGCCCTTGTAAGAAAACCACGCGCCGCTCTTCTCGACGACGCGCTGCGCTACGGCAAGATCGAGCAGGTCACCTTCGCGCGAAATGCCTTCGCCGTACATGATGTCAAACTCGCACTCACGAAACGGCGGCGCCACTTTGTTCTTCGCGACCTTCACCTTCGTGCGATTGCCAACCACGCGATCACCGTCTTTGATCGCGCCGATGCGACGAATGTCGAGCCGCAACGACGAGTAAAACTTGAGCGCGCGGCCGCCGGTCGTCGTCTCGGGATTGCCGAACATGATCCCGATCTTCTCGCGGATCTGATTGATGAAGATGAAACAGGTGTTTGACTGCGCGACGATGGCCGTCAACTTGCGAAGCGCTTGCGACATGAGCCGCGCCTGAAGTCCCGGCAGTGAATCACCCATCTCGCCATCGAGCTCCGCACGTGGCACGAGAGCGGCGACGGAGTCGACCACGATCACGTCAACTCCCTGTGAACGAACGAGAGCTTCGGCAATCTCGAGCGCCTGCTCGCCGGAGTCCGGCTGAGAAATCAGAAGCTGATCGATGTCCACGCCGAGTTTGCCGGCGTACTCGGCATCCATGGCGTGCTCGGCGTCGATGTACGCCGCGACGCCGCCCGCTTTCTGCGCTTCCGCGACAATGTGCAGGGCCAAAGTAGTTTTGCCTGAACTTTCAGGACCATAAATCTCGACGATGCGACCGCGCGGAACGCCGCCGACGCCAACCGCCGCGTCCAGGCTCAGCGAGGTGGTGGAAATCGCCGGAATGTCGGAAACCTCGCGTTCGCCCAACCGCATAATCGAACCCTTGCCAAACTTCTTTTCAATATTTGCTAAGGCGGCTTCAACTGCCCTGCCGCGATCTGCGCTCATTCGGTCATCAGCCATGGCATACATCTCTTTCTTTCGCTCCTCTTCTCAGTCTGCATACGCCAGTCCTCCCTCGACGGGGCGAAAATATAGCATATCCAAAGCGAGAATGGAACAGTGTTTCACTCTTGCAACAATCATTTTTTTCCTGAGGGTGAGGTTTCAGAAACGACTCCCGCCGCAGCCCCCTCTGCGGCTTTGTGAGAACTTGTG
Organism: Pyrinomonadaceae bacterium; assembly: GCA_036279935.1. Classification (GTDB taxonomy): domain Bacteria; phylum Acidobacteriota; class Blastocatellia; order Pyrinomonadales; family Pyrinomonadaceae; genus PSRF01. Next base: position 15,063 of record DASURS010000059.1, on the reverse strand, counting down.
CGCGCAAGAATAACACAAACTCACTGATTCAGAGCGCGAGCAAATTCTCCGATCTTCTGCGCAACGTCAGGTGCACTTCCCAATCGTTCCACCTCCGCGACAATGGCGGATCCGACTACAACCGCATCCGCGTAGCGCTGCACGTCCCTCACTTGATCAGCGTTTGAAATTCCAAACCCCACGGCGATCGGAAGCGACGTGAAACGGCGCATCCGGTTGACGAGCTTTTCTGCTTCCGCGCTCACGGACTCGCGCGTGCCGGTCACGCCTGCTCGCGAGACCGCGTAAACAAACCCACTCGCGCGGTCGGCAACGAGTTTCAAACGCTCGTCCGTGGAAGTAGGCGCGACAAGGAAGATCATGTCGAGCCCCTCATCACGCAAGTGTGAGTCGAAGTCAGTCGCCTCTTCCGGTGTCAGATCCGTAACGAGAACGCCATCAAGCCCTGCATCCTTCGCTGCACGGGCAACGCGATCGAGACCAAACTGGAGCAACGGATTGAAGTAACTGAAGAGAATGATGGGCGTGTCGATCTGCTTTCGCGCTCGGGCGACCATGTCCAGCAGATCCTGCAAACCAAAACTGTTTTTGAGAGCGCGTTCGGAGGCGCGTTGAATCACCGGGCCGTCGGCCATCGGATCGCTGAACGGCACGCCCAGCTCGATCACGGTCGCGCCGGCATTGGCAAGCTCGACGAGAATGCGTTCGGTGGTGGCGAGATCCGGATCACCGGCCGTGATGAATGGGATGAATCCTTTTCTGACCTGCTGCTTTAGGTTGTTGAAGGCGTCTTCGATGCGTCCCACGTTCATGCCTCCAGGCGTTGGCGCACTGAATCAATATCTTTGTCGCCGCGTCCGGAAAGATTCACGATCACGATCTCGTTGCGTTTCATGCTGCCCGCGACCTTGATCGCGTGGGCCACGGCGTGTGACGACTCCAGCGCGGGAATTATGCCTTCGAGTTGCGAAAGCAGTCGGAACGCCGCGAGCGCGTCGTCGTCGGAAACGGAATCGTACTCGACGCGGCCGAGGTCGTGAAGAAACGCGTGCTCCGGTCCGATTGACGGATAGTCCAAACCGGCCGAGACGGAATGCGTGGAAGCCACTTGCCCGTTCTGGTCCTGCAACACGTAGCTCATCGTTCCCTGGAGCACTCCCGGACGCCCGCCGCCGCTGGTGTTGAAACGGGCGGCATGTTGGCCCAACTCGTTACCCGCGCCGCCGGCTTCGACGCCGATCATCCGCACGGACGAATCGGACAGGAACGGATGAAACAATCCGATCGAGTTTGAGCCGCCGCCGACGCAGGCGATGAGAGCGTCAGGCAGCCGGCCTTCCTGTTCGAGGATCTGTGCGCGTGCTTCGCGTCCGATCACGCTCTGGTAATCACGGACCATCAAGGGATAAGGATGTGGGCCAAGTGCGCTGCCGAGCAGGTAGTAGGTGTCCGCAACGTTTGTGACCCAGTCGCGCAGGGCTTCGTTAATGGCGTCTTTCAAGGTGCGGGAGCCGGCGTTGACTTCGCGGACTTCAGCGCCGAGGAGTTGCATGCGAAAGACGTTGAGTGCCTGGCGGCGCATGTCTTCGGCGCCCATGTAGACTACACAGTTCAGGCCGAACAACGCGCAGACCGTCGCAGTGGCGACGCCGTGTTGGCCGGCGCCGGTTTCGGCGATGATGCGCTGTTTGTTCATGCGGCGGGCGAGCAGCACCTGGCCGATCGTGTTGTTGATTTTGTGTGCGCCGCTGTGCAGGAGGTCTTCGCGTTTGAGATAGATCTTCGCGCCGCCGGCGTGTTCGGTTAACCGGGCGGCGTGGAAGAGCGGTGTCGGGCGGCCGGCGTAGTGGTGCAAAAGGTCGCGCAGCTCTGATTGAAAGGCTTCGTCGTCGCGGCTCGAGAGATAGGCTGCGGTTAGCTCTTCGAGCGGCGCCATCAGGGTTTCGGGAACGAAGCGCCCGCCATACTTGCCCCAATGGCCGAGTGCGTCAGGTTGTGGGACAGGAGAGGTCATTTTTGGAAAGTTTTATTTACGATCTAGACGCCTGGTAGCTTTTCCTGCAACGGTGGCGCGACGGAGACGCGATCGCGGCCGGAGTTCTTGGAGACGTAGAGCGCGCGATCGCTGGCGGCGTAGAGCGTTCGTTCTGACGTCGCGCTCTCGGGACAGCCGGCGACGCCGATACTCACAGTTACATTTCCGACACCTTCAACTCGCTTCGCACTCAACGCGGAACGCAGTCGAGCAGCCGCTGCCGCAGCCCGTTCCAAATCGACACCCGCGAGCAACAACCCAAACTCTTCGCCACCGAGTCGCGCCGCCGTGTCGTTGTCGCGCGAGACTTCCTTCAACGTCTGCGCGATCTGACGAATAACGAGATCTCCCGCCGGATGGCCAAACTTATCGTTGATGTGCTTCAAGTGATCGATATCGAGCATCAACAAGGCACACGGAATTCCATACCTGCGCCAGCGTTCGACCTCGCGTGCGAGCGCCACACGGAAGCGGCGCCGGTTCGCCAAACCAGTCAAAGCATCGAGGTCGGCGTCGGCGCGCAACTGATCGATCTTCCGGCGCAACGCAATCAACTGCTGCGTACGTTCCACCAGCAACTCGATCTCTTCCGGATACTCGAAATAATCAAACGCGCCATTCAGCAGTGCAGCGCGTCGCGCCGCCAGCGTTGCTTTCTCCGAGCCGACGAGCACCAGCGGAATCCCATCGTCCGACTGGGCCAACATCTTCGCGAGCTCTCGCATTTTCAACCCGCGCGCCTTGACGTGGGCGATGATGAGATGCGGCCGGGAGCGCTGCAATGCAACAAGCGCCGCGGCGCCATTCGAAACACCGACGACGTCGATTTGTCTACCGGCGATGGCTTCGATGAACTGCGACTGGTCCTCATCCGTGATCAGCAGCACCCGGCCGCGCGACCGGTCGCCTGATTTTGCGTTGTGTTTCTTCTCTGCGCGCGCAGTCATAATGAGACCTGGAGGGGTCGACAAATCAAACAAACTTGTTCGGGGAGGACAATCTGATAGTCTCTGGGTTTGGGGCAAGATCAAGAATACTCCGCCACTGTAGGGCAACGTCAAGTTCTAACACTACGTACTTTTTTGACGAACGCTCGCATGCGCTCGTGGTCCTTTTTGCCGGGAATTTCTTCAAGCTTGCTGCACGCATCGATTCCGTAAGGTCCGACGGAGGCGATGGCCTCTTCAATATTCTGGACGCCGAGACCGCCCGCGAGAAACAGCTTCGACACGGCGCGGCTGACCTCTTGCGCAATCGACCAGTCAAAAACGCGGCCGGTGCCGCCTCGCAAAGCGTCGTCCTTCGTGTCGAGCAGGATTGCCTCGACGTCGTACTCCCGGACTTGTTGCGCATCGAAGTCCGGGCCGGCGCTCAAAGCTTTGATGACGAAATAGCCGTCGAGTTGTCGGCAATATTCGGGCGACTCGTCGCCGTGTAGCTGAACTGCCGTCACTGTTGCGCGGCGCGCTAACTCGTCTACGGAATCGGGCGATTGTTCGTTCACGAATACGCCAACCTTCAGGATCGACGCCGGTAGCTGATGGATGATCTCGCGAGCGGTTTCAGGCGTGACGTAACGGGGACTTGGCTTGTAGAAGTTGAAGCCGAGCGCGTCAGCGCCGGCGTCGACAGCCGCCAGCGCGTCGTCAAGATTCGTGATGCCGCAGATCTTGATGAACGTCATTGCCTGCCCATGAACCGTCGCAACGCAGCTTCCGGATTTTCTGAACGCATCAACGACTCGCCGATCAAAAACCCTCGGTAGCCCGCGTCGTACAAGCGCGATATGTCAGCCGCAGTATTCAGACCGCTTTCGCTGATCAGCACCGCGTCTTTCGGCGCGCGGGACGCAAGCGACACTGATGTTTCAAGCGAGACTTCGAACGTGTGCAGGTTGCGGTTGTTGACGCCGATCACTTTCGCTCCACACGCAACAGCGCGCTTCATCTCTTCACCGTCATGAACTTCGACGAGAGCGTCCAGGCCGAGCTCATCTTCAGCGAGACGGCGGAGCCGCAGCAGGGCTGCATCATCGAGCGCGGCGACGATCAATAACACTGCATCAGCACCCGCTGCCGCCGATTCGTAAATTTGATATTCGTCAAAAATAAAGTCTTTGCGCAGCACAGGTAGATCGATCGTCGATTTTGCGGTTCGCAAGTCGTCCAGCGAACCTGAAAAGTAATCTTCTTCAGTCAGCACGGAAATCGCAGACGCTCCGCCTGCCTGATAGCCCTTTACGATTTCACTTAAATCCGCCTCAGCACGAATCACGCCTTTCGACGGCGAGCGACGCTTGAACTCGGCGATGATGTTGAGGCCATCACGCAGCAAAGCCTCACGAAACCTGTGCGACTGCGAACGTCGTGCGAGCGCCTCGATCGGAATCGCCCGTTTCGTCGACCCCAGTCGCTGATGCTTTCGCTCGATAATCTCTGAAAGAAAACTCATGAGTTCGTCGCTTCGATCAAAAGCTGCAACTTCGACTCCGCGGCGCGACTGTCAATCGCCGTCGCCGCCAGTTCCGCACCCTCGCGAAGGTTCGCAGCCACCCCACCTAAAACCAGCGCCGCGGCGGCGGTCATGATTACGAGTGCCCGCGCTTCATCGCGGCGGGATCCGTCCAGCACCGCGCGCACGATCCGCGCATTCGCTTCGGTATCGCCGCCACGCAAGTGGTCGAGCGCAGCCGGCTCGAAACCAAAATCTTCCGGCGCGATCTCAAACGTATTGACCTGCCCGTCATGCGCTTCCGCGACGTGCGTCCTGCCGCAGAGCGTGATCTCGTCGAGACCGTCTTCACCATGGACCACCCACGCGCGTTCGGTCCCCAGCGCCGACAACACGCGCGCCATTCGCTCGGCGAGATCCTGACGCCACACGCCGATGATCTGCCGCGGCGCGCCGGCCGGATTACTCAACGGACCAAGCAGATTGAACGTCGTGTGAATCCCCAATTGCCGCCGAATCCCCGCCACGCGCGCGGTCGCGCCGTGATAGAGCGGCGCAAACATGAAGCAGATTCCGATCTCGTTCAACGCCGATTCGGAGACGGACGGTATTGCCGAAGTGTTCACACCGAGCGCCGTCAACAGGTCCGCGCTGCCTGACTTGCTGCTCGCAGCACGATTTCCGTGTTTGGCGACGGGCAATCCAGCGGCCGCAATCACAAACGCCGCCGCCGTCGAGATGTTGAAAGTCTTCGCGCGGCTCGACCCGGTTCCCGCAGTGTCGATGAAGCACGGATGATTCGAGCTCACGCGCACCGCACGCGATCGCAGCCCTTCGACCAGCCCGGTCAATTCATCGACAGTCTCACCTTTCACGGCCAGCGCCACCAGCGCTCCCGAGATCTGCGCGTCCGTCGCCTCATCGTCGAGCAGCGCGTCAAGCAGTTGTCCAGCCTCGTCGCGGTTGAGGTCTTCGCGGCGAACCAAACGAGACAGCAACTCCGTTAATCGATGATGGGCCATTGTTTCGGTGAGTGGTGGGTTAGAGTTTCAGAAAATTCGCGAGCAATTGCTTGCCTTCGGACGTCAGGATCGATTCGGGATGAAACTGCACGCCTTCGACTTTTAACTCCTTATGCCGCAAACCCATGATGATGCCGTCCTTCGTGGACGCGGAGATTTCGAGACATTCCGGCAGCGTATCTCGCTCGACGATCAGCGAGTGATATCTGCCGGCGACAAAATTGTCGCTCAGCCCGGCGAAGATCGTCTTTCCATCGTGACTGACTTCCGACGCCTTCCCGTGCATCAACTCGGGCGCGCGAATCACGCGGCCGCCAAACGCCTGGCCCATCGACTGATGGCCCAGACAAACGCCCAGCAGCGGTATCTTTCCGGAAAAACGTTCGATTACGCCAAGCGAGACGCCCGCGCCGTCGGGCGTGCCCGGACCCGGCGAGATCACGATGCGTTCGGGACGCAGACTCGTCTCGATCTCGTCAAGCGTAACCTCGTTGTTGCGCCGGACCTCGACCCTCTCGCCCAGCTCGCCCAGATATTGGACCAGGTTGTAGGTGAACGAATCGTAGTTGTCGATTACGAGTAACATCTATTTGGCTCTCTGCAAAACCGCGACCGCCTTGTCACGCTTGTTCTTCCTGGCCCAGTCCAGCGCCGTCATACCCTCCACGTCTTTCAACGAGGCATCAGCGCCGCGCTCCAGAAGCCGCGCCGCCGCGGTTTCGTTGCCGAAAACGGCAGCCCACATCAAAGGCGTCCCACCCAGCTTGTTCTTCACGTTTGGGTCCGCGCCTTTATCGAGCAGCAGGTTAAGAATCTCGACGTTGCCATTCTCGGCCGCGCCGTGGAGCGGCGCATCGCCGTCTGCATCCTGCGCGTTCACATCCGCCCCACGCTTCAGCAACACATCGACCGCGTCTTTCCGATCGCGCCAGACGTACTTGAGCAACGCCGTCGTCCCGTTCAGTCCGCGCGCGTTCGGGTCGAGGCCTGGCTGACTCAGGAGCACCAGCTCCACGTCGTCATACATCGCCTCGATCGCATGAAACAGCGCCGTGTATCCCTGCTTGTCTTTGACGTTGACGTCCGCGCCGCGTTGCACGAGCACTTTCACCACTTCGAGATCGCCACGCGCGGCCGCATTGATCAGCACAGTGCGGCCGTCGGTTGCGTTTTGCGCGTTCGGGTTGATGCCGGCGTCCAGAAACGCATTGATTGACATCATGTCGCGCGCGCTCACGGCAGCGTAAAAACTCTTCTCGTCAAACTCGTAACCGCGCAGTTTTAACAACTGCTGCGCCGCTTCAGGCGTCGGGGTCGTCGTCCGTTCGACACAGCCGAACGACAACACAACAGAAGCCAGCAGGACGATGACGAGCCGATATCGAGTCATTTCTTGCATGGGCTCACAACGGCGCGATTGATCTTCACCGGCTTCTCCGGCTTTTCTCCTTCCGCGGGCGCCTGGTTGATCGCGTCGACCACTTCCATTCCCTTCGTCACGGTTCCAAATGCCGCGAACTTGCTGTCGAGATGCGGCCCTGGACCAACGAGGATGAAGAAGTGCGTCGTGGCGCTGTTTGGCTCCTCAGTTCGCGCCATCGAGACGATGCCGCGAACGTGTTTGACGATGCCGGGCTCGTCGGGCAGCTTGCGCGCCATGCGCTTCTGCAACTCGACGCTCCACTTCTCACTCGTCGACAAATTGCCGCCCTGAATGACGAAGCCCTTCACGGTACGGCTGAACGTCGTGGTATCGAGCGCGCCCGTGGCCGATAAGTTGAGGAAGTTTCTGACTGCCTCCGGCGCGATCTCGGGCATCATGGCGATCTCGATCGCGCCGAGCTCGGTTTCGAGCGTGACGCAGTTCGTCGCCATCTTCTCGACTGACGCACCGTCAAACGGTTCGGCAACGCTTTCCGCCTGAGGAGCGGCCGCGCCGCGCGCGTTGGCCTTCTGCGGCGGCTCCTGCGCCCACACAGTAGTAAACAAAAACAATAACGTAATGACTGACTTCACAACCCTCTCTCCGCCATTTCGATTGCGCGAAACATCGCCCGTGCCTTGTTCACGGTCTCCGCGTACTCGTGCTCGGGAATCGAGTCCGCGACAATCCCGGCGCCGGCCTGGACCATCGCCAGCCCTTCGCGCAAAACGATCGTCCTGATCGCGATGCACGAATCGAGATTGTCGGCGTAGTCCATGTAGAGCACCGACCCGGCATAGATGCCGCGCCGATCGGGCTCGAGCTCGCGAATGATCTCCATCGCCCGAATCTTCGGCGCGCCCGTCACTGTTCCAGCCGGGAAACACGCCGCGAGCGCGTCGAACCGATCCAGCCCGTCACGCAAACGCGATCGCAAGCTCGTCTCGAGATGCTGCACGTGCGAATAGCGCTCGACCGACATCAAGTCTTCGACTTTCACCGAACCATAATCCGAAACACGCCCGAGATCGTTGCGGCCGAGATCGACGAGCATCATGTGCTCTGCGACTTCCTTCTCGTCCGACTTCAGATCTTCGGCCAGCATCCAGTCTTCAGTTTCGGTCGCGCCGCGTTTTCGCGTGCCGGCGATCGGGCGATAGTCGAGCCGCTGGCCATGACAACGCACAAGCATCTCGGGCGACGCGCCGATCACCGTCTCCTCACCCATTCGCAGAAAGAACATGTACGGCGACGGGTTTATTGCCCGCAACGCGCGATAAATTTGAAGCGGTTCGCCGTGAAACTGCGCCGAAAAGCGTTGCGAGAGCACGGCCTGATAGCAGTCGCCCGCGGCGATGTAATCCTTGATTCGCCGCACTCCCTCTTCAAACGCGCGCCGCGACCAGTTCGACTGCAACGAGATATTTCGTTCGCCGTCGTGCGGCTGCTCTTTCACCGCGATTGCCTGGACGGCAAAGATCGTCTTCTCGATCTCTTTTGTGCGCGCGACGGCGGCCTCATAAAGCTCGCGTAGACGCTCGTGACTTCCGCCCGCCTCTTCGGTGAACACGATCGCGACGATCTCGAGCCGCTGCTTGACGCGATCGAAAGCGATCACCGTGCGATAGAACATCCAGAGCGCGTCCGTTGGCCCATCGAGCGGTTGCGTGTCCGTATCTCGCAACGCCGGCTCGAACCACTGCGCGGCGTCGTAACAGACGTAGCCGACTGCGCCTCCCGCGAACGGCACCAGGCCCGAACGCCGCGCCAGGGAACGTCCGCGGAAGTAGTCGCGCACCCATTCGGTGGCGACGATAGGATACGACTCGGTCTTCCCGTTTCGCTCGACGAACGTTTGCATTCCCTGCCCGCGCACGATCATCTCGGGATCGGCGCCGAGGAATGAATAGCGCGCGATTCGTTCTCCGCCTTCGACCGATTCGAGCAGGAAGGCGTAACGCGAATCGCCGGCGATGCGCATGAAGGCCCCGACCGGCGTGTGCAGATCGCCGAGCACGGAACGGACCACAGGCACGACGTTGCCTTGCCCCGCTTCGCGCTCAAACGCCTCGAACGATGCCGGTTGAAGATCGAGCATTAGTTAACCGAGAACAAGTCCGGAGGGGGCCAACGAAGCGCGCCCCCGCTGTTAAGCTCCAACTGTGCGTGTTGCCGCCAGCCAGTGACCACCGTCGACGACCAGCACGTGGCCGTTGATATAATTCGCCGCGCCCGAACAGATAAAGACAGCCGCCTTCTCGATGTCGGCGATTCTGCCGAAGCGACCCACCGGAACGGCTTTGCGTAAACGCTCTTTGATCGGCTCGGGAACCAGCCGCGTCATGCCTTCCGTGTCTTCGATTGGACCAGGCGCGATCGCGTTCACGCGTATCCCGTAACGTCCCCACTCGACCGCGAGATTGCGCGTCAGTGCGTCGACGCCGGCCTTTGCCGCCGAGACGTGTAGTTGCATCGGCGTTCCGAGATAGTGAAGCGTCGCGCTGATGTTCAGGATCTGCCCGCGATGCTCTTTCAACTGCTCGAACGCCGCGCGACAGACGTTGAACGTGCCTTTCAAGTCGATGTCGACCACCGTGCCGAAGCCATTTGGCGACAACTCTTCCGCCTTGCACAGGAAGTTGCCCGCTGCGCCGTTGACGACGATATCGATCTTTCCAAACTGCTCGACAGTCGCGGCGATTGCCTTCTCGAGGGCGTCAGGTTGACGTACGTCCGCCGCAACGGCAAACGCCCTACCGCCGTTGCTGTTAATGGCTTCGGCCGCGGGCCCGAGGTGGTCCATGCTTCGGCTCACGAGAGCGACGGCTGCGCCGGCCTCGGCGAATGCACGCGCGACGCCGCCGGTGATGCCCGTCCCGCCGCCGGTCACGAACGCAACACGATCTTTTAAGATTCCGTCTTTGAAAAACGATTCGCTCATAAGTTTATCGCGTCTTCGAGTTTGAATTTCTGTTCGTATAAGGCTTTGCCAACGATAACACTATCCAAAAGCGGTTCGCCCGCGTCGCGCAAGCGTTTTACGTCGTCGAGACTTGAAACACCGCCGGAAGCCGTGACGTGAACCCGGGCCGCCCGAGCAACGGCGACTGTTTGTTCGACGTTTGGGCCAGTCAACATGCCGTCGCGAGCGATGTCGGTGTAAATGATTCGTTGGACGCCACACCTCACGACCGACCTGGCCAAATCTTTCGCTTCGATCCGTGTTTCCGTTTCCCACCCGTGTGTAGTTGCTTGTCCATTTCGAGCGTCAATTCCAACACAGATCTTTTCACCAAATCGTGCGATCAAATCCTGCAATAAATCGCGAGACTCAACAGCAACAGTCCCAAGAACTACTCGCGCCACTCCCGCATCGCAAAGCTCCTGCACGTCGTCGATCGTCCGCACACCGCCGCCAAACTCGATCGGCACAGCGACGGCGGCCGCTATCTTTTTCACGACCGCCCGATTCGGCGATTCGCCTCCCTTGAACGCGCCGTCGAGATCGACGACATGAATCATTCGCGCCCCGGCATCCGCGAACTGCTTCGCCACCTCGACGGGATTCTCGTCGTAAACCGTCACATCGGTCTTGCGCCCCTGCACGAGACGCACGCACGAACCGTTCTTAAGATCGATTGCCGGTATGACGAGCATTATCCTGACACCAAGCCCATGACCTCATCAAACAGCAACCCGTTCGTGGCGATCGAGTTATTACCGGCTGCGGTCCTCACGCCGCGCCAGTCGGTAAACGTTCCGCCCGCCTCCTCGACAATCGGCAACAGCGCCGCACAGTCCCAAAGATTCATCACCGGATCGAGCATGACGTCGGCGCGGCCGGTCGCGACCAGCACGTAACCATAGCAGTCGCCCCACGTGCGGCTCGTCTTCGCACGCTCTTGCAGCAACTCCGCCGCGCGTCCGAATCCGTAACGAGCGCAGGACGAAAAGTCGGTCGACAACAACAACGCGTCTTCTAGTCGCGCCGTGTTTGAGACTCGCGTCGGCTCTCCGTTCAAGAAACATCCCGTGCCCTTAGCTGCGGAAACCATTTCGTCCAGCGCGGGAATATTGACGACGCCAACCTGCAACTCGCCATCGATCTCCAGCGCGATCAGCACGCCGTAAAACGGAACGCCGTGAACAAACGCAAACGTGCCGTCGATCGGATCGACTATCCAACGTCTTCCGGATCGACCATGCGATTCGCCTTCTTCTTCGCCGACGACGCCGTCTTCAGGATAACGCTCGGCGATCTGGCGGCGGATGTAAGCTTCGGCCTCGCGATCGGCGATGGTGACGTAGCTGCCGTCAGTCTTCGTCGTCGTCTCCGGCCGTTTGCGGAAGTACTTGAGCGTGATGTCACCGGCGCCGCGGGCGAGTTCGACGGCAAATTCGAGTTCGTCTTTCATTTCCGTCGTCGCTCCAGCTCCTCGCGGATCTGGTCGAGGCTGACACCGCGCGCCACCAGCAAAACAAGCAAGTGATAGATCAAATCCGAGACTTCCGACACCAGCGGGTTAGCGTCGTCGTTCTTCGCGGCGATGATCGTCTCGGCGGATTCCTCGCCGACCTTTTTGAGAATCTTATCAATCCCCTGTTCGAAGAGATACGTCGTGTACGAGCCGTCAGGCCGCTCGCGCTCGCGGGTCTCGATGAGATCGTAAAGCTGTGTGAGCAAACGGCCGAGATCTTCCTGTTCCGCGAGATTGAAACACGATCTGGCGCCGGTGTGACACGCCGGGCCCGCCGGTTCGACGAGGACGACGATCGCGTCTTTGTCACAATCAGCCGCGATATCGACAACGCGCTGCGTGTTTCCCGACGTCTCGCCCTTGTGCCACAGCTCGTTTCGCGACCGCGACCAGAACCACGTCTCGTGAGTTTCAAGCGTCCGCGTCAGACTCTCGCGGTTCATGTAGGCGAGTGTCAAGACTTCGCGCGTGGTCGCGTCCTGCACGATGGCCGGTATCAGGCCTTTTTCGTCGAACTTTAGTTCGTCGAATTTTGGATCGTCCTTCTTCATCTGACTTCGACTCCGCGCCCGCGCAGATAGTTTTTCACATCGGCAATCGATAGCTCGCCGAAGTGGAAAAGCGAAGCGGCGAGTACAGCGCTCGCGCCGCCGTCGACGAGAGCTTCGTAGAAATGCTCGACGTTCCCCGCGCCGCCGGACGCAATCACGGGAATCCGCAGCGCGCGAGAAACAGCGCGCGTCAACTCGACGTCGTAGCCGTCGCGAGTGCCGTCGCAGTCCATGCTCGTCAAAAGTATCTCGCCGGCGCCGAGGTTCTCCGCGCGCACAGCCCACTCGAGCGCGTCCATACCAACTGAGCGACGGCCGCCGTGCGTAAACACTTCCCAGCCGTCGTTTTCCGCGCGCCGCCGCGCGTCGATGGCAACGACGATGCACTGGCTGCCAAACGTCTCAGCGCAGTCGCGGATCAGTTGCGGATCCTCGATCGCCGCGGTGTTCAACGTGATCTTGTCAGCGCCCGCGCGCAGGATCGCGCGAACGTCTTCAACCGATCGCAACCCACCGCCGACCGTGAAAGGAATGAATACTTCATCGGCAACGCGACGGACCAGGTCCGCGACGATGTCACGCTTGTCGGACGAGGCGGTGATGTCGAGAAACGTCAACTCATCTGCGCCCTCGGCATCGTAACGCTTCGCCTGTTCGACCGGATCGCCCGCGTCGGTGAGCGAGACAAAGCGAATGCCCTTGACCACGCGGCCATTGTCGACGTCGAGACACGGAATGATTCGTTTAGCCAGCACAAAAATTCTTCAGCATCCGCAGGCCGACCTGCTGACTCTTCTCCGGGTGAAACTGCACGCCGCAAATGTTGTTATGGGCCACCACCGAAGCATATCGCACGCCGTACTCAGTCTCGCCGATCGCCAGATCGGGATTCGCAGGCTCGCAGTAGAACGAGTGAACGAAATAACAGAACGAACCCTCCTCAACCCCCTCGAAGAGTGCGTGTTTCTGCTTCTGATGAACCCGGTTCCAGCCAACTTGCGGCACCACCAGTTCAGTCTCGAACCGGCGCACGCGGCCCGGCAACAATCCGAGCCCTTCCGTGGACCCAAACTCGTCCGAAACGTCAAACAGCATCTGCATCCCGACGCAGATTCCCAACAACGGCGTGCCTGCCGCTGCTCGTTCACGCACTAACGATTCAAACCCTCGTTCGCGCAGCGACCTCATGCACGACGCAAACGCCCCGACGCCCGGCAACACCAGTCGGTCCGCTGCGCGCAATAGTTTTTCGTCGTCACTCACGACCGCGTCGCAGCCCATCGCGGCAAACGCCTTCTCCACCGAGCGCAGGTTCCCAACTCCATAATCAATAATCGCGATCACAACGATCCCTTCGTACTCGGAACTCCACTAACGCGACTGTTCAACTCAACAGCCTGACGCAGCGCGCGCGCCGACGCTTTGAACGTCCCTTCCAGAATGTGATGCGTGTTGCGCCCGCGCAGACAGTCGATGTGCAGATTGAACTTCGCTGTCTCGGAAAACGAGCGCCAGAAGTGTTCGGCCAGCTCAACCGAGAAGTTTCCAATCTTCTGTCGCTTTGTCGGCACTTCGTAAACGAGATAAAACCGCCCGGAAAGATCGATCACCGAACGGCACAACGCCTCGTCCATCGGCACGACTGCTTCGCCGTAACGATTAATCCCCTTTTTGTCGCCGAGCGCCTGGACCAACGCCTGGCCCAACGTGATCGCAACGTCCTCGACCGAATGGTGATCGTCGACTTCCAGATCGCCTTTGCAAATCACTTCGAGATCGAACAAACCGTGCTTCGCAAACAACTCCAGCATGTGTTCGAGAAACGGCAGACCGATCGTGATGCGGGAGCTGCCGGTGCCGTCGAGGTTCAAACGTACGCGCACGTCCGTCTCTTTCGTCTTCCGGTGGACGTCCGCTGAACGGGCTCTCGTTTGTGCCTCTTGTCGCTTTTGTGCCTCTTTGTGGATCTTCATTGGCAAATCGCCCGCAACTCTTTTAGTAGTCGATCGTTCTCTTCCGGTCTGCCGATGCTGACCCGAAAATAGTCGCGCAGCATCGGATAGCCGCTCACGTCGCGCACGAGAATGTCGCGCTCCAGCAAGTCGGCAAAGATTTGCTTCGGGTCTTTGACGGACTTCACGACCATGAAATTCCCCCGCGACGGCACGGGCGTCAGGCCCTTGATCTGCGACAACTCCGAAAACAGACGCTCGCGTTCGGCAATTATCAGTTTGACGAGCGGCCGCAGGTCGCTCTCGTACTTCTCGAGTGAGACTTCGGCCGCGATCTGCGACAGCGCGTTCAAGTTGTAGGGCAACACTGCCTTGCGGATCTCGCGCGCAAGGTTCGATTCGGTCAAGAGATATCCGACTCGCAGTCCGGCCAACGCCATCGCCTTCGAAAACGTGCGCAACACGATCAGGTTCGCGTGCTCGTGCAGCCGCGGCACGACCGAGTGCTCAGCAAACTCGTGATAAGCCTCGTCGATGATCACGAGGCCGTGCGCGATCTCCAGCAGCTTGATCAAATCGGCATCGTCAATGACGCAGCCGGTCGGATTGTTCGGCGAACACAGGATGATCACGTCGGGTTGCCGTTCTTCGACGACGCTGAACAGCAGTTCCGTGTTGTATTGCAAACTGCTCGTGAGCGACATGCTTTCGATCGTCCCGCCGAGCACCGTCGCGACCTGTTTGTATAGAGCGAACGTCGGTTCGGAAATCAGCACGTGCTTGCCTGGACCAACCGTAACCATCATCGCGGCTTGTATCAGCTCGTTCGAGCCGTTGCCGGCGATGATCTGGTCGGGCCGCAAGCCCGTAAATTCAGCAAGGTGCTCGTGCAAACTCGCGGGACTGAAATCCGGATAGCGAGACCATTTCGCGGCTTCGAACCGGACGAGGATCTCGTGCCGGATCGCACGCGGCGTGTCCCACGGATTTTCGTTCTGATTGATCTTTACGTGGGCGCGATGCGGCGTAAGCGAGTAGGGGCGCAACGCGCGGACGGCGGGTTTGACGATGTCCAGTCGACTTTTCATCTCTGTTTCCGAATCAGCGCTGACCGCGCGTGCGCAGCAAGTCCTTCACACTCGGCCAGCGCG
>DASURS010000058.1:0-21090 GCA_036279935.1 Pyrinomonadaceae bacterium | reverse complement strand
CAACTCGCAGGCACGAACGTCGCCGTTGTAATCGATGACGGCCGTCGTCTCGCCCGCCGTACAGGGAAACGGCCACGGCGTCGGGTCGCGGAAGTTTGCGTGCTGCGTGCGATAGTGCGTCGTGATCGTGCCGACGTACGCGGCGTTCTTGACGAAACGTTTGCTGGCGTCGTCCGCGGCAAACATGCGGTCGCCGTAGCGTTTGGTGAGCTTCGCGGCGTGCTCGTATATCGCGGGCAGCACTTCGGGCGGCACTTGTTTGATCTCATCGCCGACCAGTGTCTCGCCGCGAACGATGTTGAAATACTGGCCGTCGAGGTTGTAGTTGTCCCACATAAACTCCGAGAGCTTCTTGATCTCGCGGTAGTTTGCGGCGCAGACGACGGTGTTGACGTTCAAGCGAAAGCGGTCCGTGTATTTTGACTTCAACGGGTAGAGCGCCTCGATGCAGTCGAGGGCCTTGTACCAGTTGCCGGGGACCCCGCGGATGCGATCGTGAGTCTCGCCGTAACCGTCGAGCGCGACGTTGAGATAGAGATCGATGCCGGGATTGTTGCCGAGCGCGCGATCTACGACGTCGAAGACGCGCGACTTGATCAGTCCGTTAGTCGGGATGATGATGCGATTGACGCCGTTGTTCTTGACGAAGAGATCGATGACCTGGGAAACGTCGCCGCGCAACGTGGGCTCGCCGCCGGACAGCCAGAGGTCGGTGATCGGCGGCATTGTTTGCGAGACTTTTTCGAGCTGGGCGAAGCTCATGTCGCCGGGCTGGTTCAACTCGGCGTGATAGAAGCACGTCTGGCACAGCGCATTGCAGCGTGAAGTCACGAAGAGAATCACCGTGCCGAGACGCTTTTCGCGTTTCGACGAGCGGAGAAGCTGCACGAGTTGGACCGCCTTGTTCGTCATGTCGGTTCACGCGAGATAATGACAGTTTCACTGGGTGATTTCAATTTATACGTAATGCCACGCCATTTTATGCGGCGCGAGAAGCCGGCGACGATCGTGTTGTAGAAATACAGCAAGGAAGCAAACGGCCACAGAAAAACATGCACCCACAGATCGCGATTTGATTTTGATTTGTGCAGACCATTGACCGCGCGCCAGCGGATGAAACTTTTCGCCGCCCCGAGCACGAAAAGAGCCGTAAGAATAACGACCAGCGGTAGTGATCGCTGAACAGCCAGCAGAACAACGCCGCCAAAAAACACGACGCAAAACAGTCCCGAGCCGAGCATCAGCGGCAGCCACAGATGTGACGCGTAGACGCGCGTGATCTTTATCTGTCGTGTCGTGAACTCCAGCAGTTCGCGGAAGTCGCAATCGCCGAATGAAGGGACGAGACAGTGGGGCGTGAAATGGATCGGGAGTTTCACATCCTTGAGCACGTGCGTGATCGTGAAGTCGTCGGAGACTGTCCCCGCCCAATGACCGACGACGTTCAAACGTTCGAAGGTCGAACGGCGAATGGCAGTCGAGCCGCCCCAACAGAAGTTCTTGTCTCGATTCTCGCCGAGCGCTGAAGCGATCGACGCGTTCCACACACTGCGAAGATGCGACGCCAGTCCGCCGCGCTGAGGGATGAACCAGCGATAGCCGGTCGAAGCGCCGAGCGTTTCGTCCGCGAGCGGAGCGACAAGTTGACGCAACCAATTTGTATTCGGACGTGCGTCAGTATCGACGAAGACGATCACTTCACATCGCGGATCGATCTCTTCTACGGCTGCGATCAAATTATGAACTTTCTGACCCGTGTTTTTTGCGGGTCCACTGATCACGATCCTCGCGTCGAACCGGTTGACGACATCGATGGATGGATCATTTGGATCGTCAAACACGAATAAAACTTCATACCCCGCATAGTCCTGCTCCAGCAGCGGCCGGACGTTCTCAACAAATCCCGGCTCGAACCCGCGCGTCGGCGCAATCACCGAAACAAACGGCTGAAACTGCGCCAGCGGACGACTCGTCTCGCGCCGCACGTACGCCGCAAAACGACGCCCGTTCAGAAGAGACTGAATACCAAACCAGCAAGCAACTGCGGCGAGGAAGTAGTAGAGATACACGGAGCGGAGCCAGCGGAACTAGCGGAACATCGTTCCGAAAGACGCAATCACCAGGTCCTGCGTCATCTTCACGAGCGGGTGCGGATAGACGCCGATCGCCAGCACGCCGATTACCGAAACGAAGAGCGCGGTTTGCAACGCCGGCGACAGCGCGAGCGGCTTGTTGTCAGCGACGCGATCGCCGAGATACATCACCTTGATGAAGCGGAAGTAGTAGTAGAAGGAGATGACAGTGTTGATGATGGCCCAAACGGCGAGAACGTAGTACCAGTATTTGTTATCGGCCTTGCCTCGCTGCAACAGCCCGCCGAAGAGGAAGTACTTGCCGATGAATCCACCCGTCACGGGCAATCCGCCGAGAGACAGCATGAAGATCGACATCATCGCCGCCATCACCGGCGCTTTCTGTCCGAGACCGGTCAGGTCGTCGACGTTGTCGCCGATGATCCCGCGACGGCGCAGACTGATGATGACGCCGAACGCGCCCATGTTCATGAGCGTGTAGACGAAGAGATAGACGATCAGCCCGATGAGGCCGTAGAGGTTGTGGGCCACGAGCCCGAGCAGCAGATAACCCGCGTTCGAAATGGACGAATAAGCGAGCAGCCGTTTCGAATTTTCCTGTGTGACGGCGGCCCAGTTGCCGACCATGATCGTGATCGCCGCGACGAGACCCAGCAACGGGGCCCAGTCAGCTCGCATTCCCGCCAGCGCCTCGCTGAAGATGCGAAAGTACAAGGCAAAGCTCGCGGCTTTCGAACCGGTCGAAAGGAAGGCCGTGACGGACGTCGGCGCGCCTTCGTAAACGTCGGGCGCCCACATATGAAACGGCACTGCCGCGACTTTAAAGAACAGCCCCGCGCCGAGCGCGATCATCGCCAGCAACAGCATCGGACGCAGGTCGGCGATCTGGTCCGGAATACCGCCGGGCATGTTCGCGGCTTGAATCGCGCCTTGAATGCGCGGCATCAGCTCGTTGAGACTGCTGCCGATCGCGCCGAGGTTTGTCGATCCGGCAACGCCGTAGAGCAACGACATGCCGTAGAGCAGCACGCCCGACGAAAACGCGCCGAGCAGGAAGTACTTCATCGCCGCTTCGTTCGATCGCTTCTCGCGTTTCGTGAAAGCGACCAGCACGTAGAACGTGAGCGCCATCAGTTCGAGACTGATGTAGAGCGAGATCAGATCGTAGCCGCAGGCGATAAACATCATGCCGACGGTGGCGAAAAGAATGAGCGAATAGTACTCGCCGTGCTGTTCGCCTTCGATGTCGAGATAACGAGTCGAGATACCGATTGCCAGGCCGGCCGCGAGCAGGAACATGGCTTTGAACAGCAGTGCTGAACCGTCGATTCGCACCATGCCGTAAAAGCCGTCGAACGGCAGCGATGGTCCCATGTAGTACCACTGCACGCCGAGGGAGATGAAAGCGAGCGCCACGCCGATTAGCGAGACGTAGGCGGTGAGCTTGCTCTTGCGATACGGAAGTATGACTTCCATCACCAGCGCCACGCACGCGAAGGCAGTCAGGATCAACTCGGGCGCGATCAGTAGCAGATCCGAGACGTTGATGAGCGAAGTCGTGTTTGCCTGTAAAAGAAGCATGTTGTTCGCTTGTACTTAGTGCTTAGTACTTTGTTCTTTGTTTGCGCTGTAACGTTCGGCCAGGTGTTTAACTATAACCAGCGAACAAAGTACCAAGAACAAAGTACAAAGCTCGTTTACCTTTGGGCGCGTTCCGTGGTCGGTTCGGGCATGCCCGGAATCTGGTAATCAGGCCGCACTTGTTTCACGACCGCGTTCACCGGCTTCTGAATGTATTCGAGGAACGGTTTCGGATAGACGCCGATCCACAGTGACAGAATCATCAGCGGCACCATGTACGCCCATTCGCGAATGTTCAGGTCCGTCAGTCCTTCGTTCTTCGGGTTCTCAATCTTGCCGAAGAACATCCGCTGATAGAGCCATAGGAAGTAACCGGCGTTGAGTATGATTCCGAGCGCGGCCCACGCGGCCCAGTACACGTTCGCCTCGAACGCGCCCCGCAAGGCGAGAAACTCGGAAATGAACACGGCAAGCAGCGGCAGTCCAATCGCCGTCATCACCATTCCCAGAAAGATCGCCGCGTAACCGGGCATCACGTGCGACAGCCCGCCAAACTCCGCGACGTTGCGCGTGTGACGCCGCTCGTAAATGATGCCGACCAGCAGGAACAGCGCGCCCGAGTAGATGCCGTGGTTGACCATCTGCATGACGCCGCCGTTCACGCCGTTCGGATTGAGCGCGAACAGTCCGAGCATCACCATGCCCATCGAGGACACCGACGAATAAGCCACCAGCTTTTTGACGTCGCCGTCTTTCTTGACGACGAAGTACATCGCCGCCAGCGCACCGTAGATGATGCTCACGATAGCCAGGAACACGACCACGCTGCGCACGCCAAACGTGCCGAAGCTCGTGTGCCAACTGCTCTGGTCCCGCGAGGCGGCGGGAAACATCGGCAGGTTGAAGCGGTAGAAGCCGTACGTTCCCAACTTCAGCAGGATGCCCGCGAGAATGACTGATCCGGCGGTCGGCGCTTCGACGTGCGCGTCCGGCAGCCACGTGTGAAACGGAAACATCGGAACTTTGATCGCAAACCCGAGCGCGAACGCGACGAACAGCAGGATCTGCATCGTGCCCATTGGCATCACGGATCCAAGCGCCTGCATGTAGAGAATGTTGAAAGTGCCGGTGCCGTTTGCGGCGGCTGCTTGCAGACTGTTCGCCACCATCTGCGCGGCTTCGTTGTTGCCCGCCAGCAAATTCACAGTCGCCTGCGTGATCTGGGTGGTCAACGACGTGTCCTGCGTCAGGAAGTACATCTTCAAGACGCCCAGCAGCATCACCACCGACCCGACGAGCGTGTACAGGAAGAACTTGATCGCCGCGTACAACCGGTTCTCACCGCCCCAGACGCCGATCAGGAAGTACATCGGCACGAGCGACACTTCGAAGAACAGGTAGAAGAGGAACAGATCCATCGACGCAAACACGCCGATGACCGCCGTCTGCAACAACAGCAGCAGGACGTAATACTCTTTCTCTCGCTTCTGAATGTAGTCCCACGACGACAGCGCCGCGATTGCGCCCAGCAGCGTCGTCAGAATGATCAGCAACACGGCGACGCCGTCGACGCCCATCTGGTAGCGCGCGCCGATCACCGGGATCCACTGATGGTCCTCGAGGAACTGCATGCCGCCGATGCCGCGGTTGTATTTCAACAGCCACAGCGACGCGATGAAGTCGAGTGCGAACCAAGCAGTGGCAAACTTCTTGATCAGGTTCGACTGGTCCTTCTTCATGAGCGCGAGTATGAGGACCGCGCCCACTGCCGGCAGCCAGGTGATGAACGAGAGAGTGTAATTGTCCATATCGGATCCGTATCAGGTATTTAAAAAATATCGCGCGCAAAAAAGATCACTACCGCTATCATCAAACCCAGCACCATCACGAGCGCGTAGTTTTGCGTGAACCCGGTCTGCGCCGCGCGGAACAAAGGCGACATCAGCCGCTTGATGAACGCGGCGATCGTGTTGACGATCCCGTCGACGAAATACTTGTCGACGGCGCCGACGATCTGACTGAAGCCTCGGCTCAACGTAGCGAGTCCGTTGACGATGCCGTCAACGAAACGCGAGTCGAACGCATAGATACCGCGCGCGGCGTCCATTGTTCGCCGGGTAATGGCCCAACCGTAAAACTCGTCGACCCAGAACTTGTTGTAGCTCGCGTTGTACAGCGGGCGCAGGCGTTGCGCCCATGCGTCGGGCAAGCGCGGGTTCCTGACGTAGAAAAGAACGCCCAACCCGATGCCGATGCCGGCGACGACGAGCGAGATGATGATGAACAGCCACTCGGTCACGAGGTGACTGTGCGTCGCGCCCTCGACCGCGTGAGCAAGGTTGAATGAATGTGTTTCTGAGGGTGCTGCTTCGGCATGTTCGGTGGCCACGGATCCATGTTCACCATTTTCAGGTACATTGAATTCCCGTGTCTCGGGATTCCAGATGATTGGGTTGAGCCAATTGACGATATTTAGTTGTTGACCGGGATGCTCAGAACCCGTGACAAACTTGAATGCCGGCCCAATCCCTACAAGTCCACCGATCGTCGCGAACACCGCCAGCACGACGAGCGGCGCCCACATCGACACCGGTGATTCGTGCGGCACATGCGCGGCATGTCCATGCTCGCCGTGGATATCATGAGTCTCCGGCTTTTCGCGGAACTTTTCCTTGCCCCAGAAAGTCATCGCCATCAGACGCGTCATGTAGAACGCCGTGCACGTCGCGGCAATCGTGCCGATCAACCATACGAGCCAGCCGAGCGGAATGGCAGTCGTCGACGCCGCTTTCCACAGAATCTCGTCTTTGGACCAGAACCCGCTGAACGGAATGATGCCGCAGATCGCTAACCATCCGGCAAAGAACGTCCAGTACGTGTAGGGCATGTACTTCTTCAGCCCGCCCATGCGCCGCATGTCCTGCTCGTGGTGCATGCCGTGAATCACGCTGCCCGCGCCGAGGAACATGAGCGCCTTGAAGAACGCGTGTGTCATCACGTGAAAGATCGAGATCGCGAACGCGCCGACGCCGGCCGCCATGAACATGAAACCGAGCTGCGAGACGGTCGAATACGCCAGCACCTTCTTGATGTCGTTCTGGGTGATGCCGATGATCGCGGCGAAGATCGCGGTCGCCATGCCGACGAGTGCGACGACAAGCAGCATCGTTTGCGAGTGCTGGAAGATGACGTTGGTGCGCGTCACCATGTAAAGACCGGCGGTGACCATTGTCGCGGCGTGAATCAGCGCGGAGACCGGCGTTGGACCCGCCATTGCGTCGGGCAGCCACACGTGCAACGGAAGCTGCGCCGACTTGCCGCAGGCGCCGATGAACAGACCGAGCGCGATCCACGACATGATCCCCCAGTGACCGAGCGCTTCAACCGGGTAGGCTTTCGCCTGGTTGAAAACGTCGACGTACTGCGCGCTGCCGAATGTTGCGATGATGCCGAAGATCCCGAGTGCGAAACCGAAGTCGCCGATGCGGTTAGTAATGAACGCTTTGCGCGATGCGTTTGCGGCTTCCTGGCGATCGAAGTAGTAACCGATCAGCAGGTAGGAACAGAGACCCACGCCTTCCCAACCGACAAACATCATCAGGAAGTTCGAGCCCATGACGAGCACGAGCATCGCAAACATGAACAAGCCCATGTACGCGAAGAACCGGTAGAAACCGGCATCGCCGTGCATGTATCCGGTGGCGAAGATGAAGATGCACAAGCCGACGCCGGTGACGATCAGCATGAAGACAGCCGACAGCGGATCGAGCTGGTAGCTCCACTCGATGTTGAGCAACGCGTAGCGAGGCGCTTCAGTTGTCGAAATGAAATGCGCGCCGCCGCCTGCGGCTCGCTGTTCGGGCGTCAACGCGGCGAGTCGTTCAGCTTCCTCGTGAATCGTCATCTGCGCGCGAGCGTCCGCGCCCTGGTTGATGCTGACCGCGCCGCCGGGAATCCAGTCGAAACTAAAACCGTCCTGGCTCGTGAGATAGGTCTTGGGCCATTCCGGGTGGCCCCCAAATCCATAGGAATACACGGCCGCCACGCTGATGAGGAACGACAGCGCGACAGTGCCGACGGCGATGCCGCCAATCAACTTTTCTGAAAAGCGCAGCTTCCGGCCCAGCAAACCGTTGATGGCGGCGCCGAGCAGTGGCAGCAGGGGAACTAGCCAAATGTATTTGTACATTTTAGGTCTTTGGCCTTTGGTCTTTGGTCTTGGTTGTCAGTCTTCGGGCATGCTTCCAAAGACCAAAGGCCAAAAACCCAAGACCAAGCCTCACCATTTCAACAGATCAATTTCATCAACCCAGATCGTTTCCTTGTTCCGGTAGAGCGCAATCACGATGCCCAAGCCAATCGCCGCTTCAGCGGCTGCGACGACGATCACGAACACTGTAAAAATCTGTCCCGCGAGGGCATTGACGTTGCCGTTCGCTTCGAGGTAGCGGGAGAACGCGATGAAGTTGAGATTGGCCGCGTTGAGTATCAACTCGATCGACATGAAGATCACGATGATGTTTCTGCGCGTCAGGACTCCGGCGACGCCGATTATGAAGAGCAGTGCGCCGATGACGAGAAACTTCGAGAGATCCGGATGCGAGGCGGCCTTCCACGTTTGCTGCCAGCGCCCGTCCGCGGCGCCTTGAAACAAGAAAGCCAGTGTTGGAATGAAAGTATTGAGCATCGTTTAGTCCACCCGCGGTTGCAACTTCGCGAGCTCGGGATCCGCGGCGATCTCGTCTTGCAAGGCTTCGGGATCGACGTCGTCAGCCGAAACTTCCTGCTTGAGCGTGCGCGCAAGCATCACGGAGCCGATGATGGCGACGAGCAGCAATATGCTCGCGATCTCAAAAGGCAGTGACGCGTAGCGATAGAGACTGCCGCCGACGCGTTGCGTGTCGTCGGTGATGCGGCTGGTTCGGGTCGCCGAGACTGCGTGCTGTTCGTCTCGCGCGGCTTGTTGTTCGGCCAGCACGTCCGGCGGCGTCGCATTGAGCTTTTGCAAACCGGAGTAGCCTTTGTTGACGGCGAACAGCACGCCGGCTACTAACAGGAAACAAAAGATCAGGCTCGCCGTCACCTGTCGCTGGTTGTTAAAGATCTCTTCGCGGCCCTTCTCTTCCGCGCCGACGTTGACGAGCATGATCACGAAAAGGAAGAGCACCATGACGCCGCCGACGTAGACGAGTATCTGCACGCCGGCGATAAACTCCGCGCCCGCGAGCACAAAGAGCGCCGCAACAGACACGAGCGACGAGATCAGAAACAGCGCGCTATGCACCGCATTGCGCGCCATCACGGTCAACAACCCCGCGAAGATCGCAGCCAGCGCAAAGATCCAGAAGAAGAGGGCTTCGTAGCCGGAGAGAGTCATTGTGATTGCCGATTGGCGATTGCCGATTGCCGATTTACGTCTGTTTGCATTCTGCTTTGTTGTACTTATCGTTTCGTCGCTGAGCCGTATTTAATCGTTTCCTGGCTGAAATGCGAGAGCTTGCCATGATTTTCGTAATCTCATTTGCTTCGTCCAACAAAGGCTTGACTCGGGCTTCGCTTAAGAAGGCGCCTTCAATAATGAGTTCGAGCCAAAATGCGCTTTCGTCGGCTTCTTCTTCAACGACACCTAGCTTCGCAATGAACTCGGCTCGTGACCGCCCTCGACACGCCGCTCGATAGTTAGCTCCCACAGCAGTCCCAGCTCTTACCAACTGACCTCTGATGGTCCTGCCTTCAACTGTCGCCGGCATCGCAGCCGCGAGCTTCAAGACTCTCAACGCAAACTGCTTCGTTCGCCTCTTCAGTTCGTCTGCATCCATAACGTGAGGATCCTAATGAATGCTTCGCTAGCTAGAATGACGCTTCGCTAGCGCCAATCGGCAATTGGCAATCGCCAATCGGCAATTCCCTAGCTTGTGTACTTAACCGTTTCCCTGCCCTGTTCGAGCATTTCACGGTTCCAGACAAAACCGGCGCGCGAGTAGGTGGCTAACTCGAAATCCTGCGTCAACTCCAAACACGACGTCGGACACGCTTCCTGACAAAGCGCGCAGAACATGCAACGCGACGTGTCGAAGATGAACTCGTCGAGCACTTTCTTGCGGCGCGGTTTGCCGGCGACGACGATCTCGACGTCCATCGCGAGCACGTCGATACAGTCTTCCGGACAGGCGATCGCGCAGAGATTACAGGCGATGCAAAGCGTGTCGTGTGTCTCAGGGTCCATGTTCAAACGCGGCGCGCCGTGAAATCGTGGCGCCACATCAGGCCGGACCTTCGGATACTGCTCGGTGTAGATTCCCTTGCCGGCGACGGCGTCCTTGTCGGTGATCGCGCCGAGGTTGTACTTCAGCGTCAACCCCATTCCCTTGATCAGATCGATCATGAAGAACCGCTTGAGCTTCTGCGCGAATGTCGGTTTCGGGGTTTTGACTAACGGCATATCACTTACCTCACTGCCAGTTTCAGGCCCGCGCTGGTTTGCCTTTCGGGATATTGACGAGCTTGATGTTGCGGCGCTGCGTCTTCAGATTGAAGTCGCGCGAGCGCCAGTTGATGCGCGCCAGCAACGCTCCGGTCGCAAACAGACCGACGATGCCAAAGGCGATCATGATGCCTTTGCCGGTCGCCGTCAGATTGAGCCCGCGATCGATCGTATCGATCGTCTTCATTCCGCGCCAGCCATCCAAAGCCTGCACGAGAAAGACGGCAAACGCCGTGAGAACGATATTGATGAGCGCGGACGGAATCAGCCACTTCCAGCCGATGTCCATCAACTGGTCGTAACGGAAGCGCGGCAACGTCCAGCGCAGCCAAAAGTAAACGTAAAGCAGGATCGCCGCCTTGGTCAGAAAGATCAGCACGCTGACGAGCACGTACAAGTTGTGATGACCGGCCGTTTCAAGGCGATAGACGAACGGAAAATACCAGCCGCCGAGATACACCGTTGTCGCCACGGCAGTGACGACGACCATCGCCGCATACTCGGCCATGAAGAAGAGCGACCAGCGCATGCCGGAATATTCAGTGTGAAAACCGGCGACGAGTTCCGACTCAGCTTCCGGCAGATCGAACGGCGCGCGATTGTTCTCGGCGATGCCGCTGATCAGGAAGATGAGAAATCCCGCCGGCTGATAGAGCACGTACCAGATCGAGTCTGAACCCTGTGCACCGATCATTCCCGATAGCGACAGTGTGCGCGAAAACATCAGCGCGCCGATCAGCGACAAACCCATCGCGACTTCGTACGACACCATCTGCGCACTCGACCGCAGCCCGCCCAACAGCGCGTACTTCGAGTTTGACGACCAGCCCGCGAGAATCAACGCCAGCACGCCGACACTCGAAACGGCCAACACGAGCAACAGTCCGATATTGACGTCGGCAATCACCGCCCAATCAGGTCCAAACGGAATGACCGAAAAAACGATGAACGCCGAAGCAACAGCGATGTACGGCGCGAAGAAGAAGATCCAGCGATCGGCTTTTTCGGGAACGAAGTCTTCCTTGGTCAGCAGCTTGAGACCGTCTGCGATCGGCTGCAGCAGTCCCCACGGACCGACGCGCATCGGTCCGAGCCGCGCCTGAATGAATGCCGAGATCTTTCGTTCGAGGTAGGTGGCGTACGCGACCCAGCCGGCGACGAGAGTGACGACCAGTCCGATCTGGATCAGCGGCCAGATGAAATAGTTGATCGTTTCAGCGCTGAAGAACTTCAGCAGAAGATCGTCGAGTACGTTTACGGGCGCTAGAAGCAACATGAAGTGTGTCGGTCTTTGGTTTTTGGTTTTTGTACTTTGTACTTTGTACTTTGTACTTTGTACTTTGGTTGTACTCGTTCTTTGTCTTTGAAGCGAGTGGCTCGCGTACGACCAAAGACCAAAGCACCCAGCACTAAGCTCTAAACCCCAAAGCCTTTACCGATCAATCTCTCCTAAAACAATGTCGAGCGTTCCGATGATTGCGACCACGTCGGCGACGAGATGTCCGATGCACATTTGTCTCAGCGCCTGAAGATTGATGAACGATGGCGGCCGGACGCGGACACGCCAGGGTTGCGCGCTGCCGTCGGAGACGAGGTAACAACCGATCTCGCCTTTCGGTCCCTCGATCGAGTGATAGTAATCGCCGGCAGGCGGCTTCACGATCTTCGGGAGCTTCGCGTTGACGGGCCCGTCGGGAAGGTTCTCCAGCGCCTGATCGACGATTCGTCGCGATTGTCGCATCTCTTCGAGGCGCACCAGATAGCGATCGTAAGTGTCTCCGTTCTCGCCGACCGGGATATCGAAGTCCATATCTGCGTAGGCGGCGTAGGGGCGCGACTTCCGCACGTCCCAGGGAACACCGGAACCGCGCAGCGCCGGTCCTGACAATCCGATCGCGATGGCGTCTTCCGCGGAGATGACGCCGATGCCGACAGTGCGGCTCAGCCAGATGCGGTTCTCTGAAAGGACGGTCTCGTACTCGTCGAGTCGTTTCGGAAAGTTGTTGACGAACTGTTTGACGTCCTTGTGGAAGTCGTCATACGTGTCGTTCGGCATGCCGCCGACTCGCCACGCGTGACACGTCAGACGCGCGCCGAACTGTCGTTCGAAAATCTTTAGGATCTCTTCGCGTTCGCGCAGCGCCCAGAGCAGGACGGTGATGGCGCCGATGTCGAGCGCGTGCGTCGCGAGCCAGAGCAGGTGCGACGCGATGCGGTTCAGCTCGGTCAGGATGGTGCGGACGTAGTGAGCGCGCGGCGGAACGTCGAGGCCCATCATGTGCTCGACAGTTTCGACCCAGACGAGACCGTTTGAAACGGCGGCGATGTAGTCGAGACGATCCCAGTACGGGGCGATCATGGTGTACATGCGGTTCTCGGCGATCTTCTCCATGCCGCGATGGAGATAGCCGATGTCGCAGTCGAGATCCATGACCGTTTCGCCGTCGAGCCGAAGGACAACGCGCAACACACCGTGCGTTGACGGGTGTTGCGGGCCCATGTTCAGCACCATTTCGGGGCTGTCCAGCAGCGTCTCTTGAGTTGTCGCGATTTCTACCTGATGCATGAAACTAACCCGCCTGATCCGCGGTCTTGTAACAGCCTGTCACCCGCCATGGCTCGATGACCAAACCGATCTCGTTCGCCTCGCCGCTCTGTTTCTTTTGCACGAGCTTCAGGATGATGGCCATCGCCGCGCTTGCCTTGTTCCAGACGTTTCGCGGCCGTGCAGTTTCGCCTAAAACGAATCCGGCGCCGGTCGCCGCGTCGGGCGAATCGAAAACCTTGGCTTCGTAGTGGGCGGCGATCTCTTTGGGCGTCATTTGCTTTGTACTTTGTACTTAGTGTTTTGTTCTTAAACCAAGCTCAAAGCACTAAGCACTAAGCTCACTTATCTTTCGGCATCACTTCTTTGCCGCCGCGAAAGATGTCGCGCATCATTCGTTCCTGCGGCACTGACAGAATCTCGAGACCGTAAGCGCGTCGCTGGTGTACCTGCTCCATCTGCACGTCGGTCATTTCCGGCAGGTGCGTCTCCGTCCACGCGTTCTCGACAAATTCGAGCGGGTAGTCTTTGCGCAACGGATGTCCGTCCCAATCCGGTGGCAACAAAAGCCGCCGCAGATCAGGATGGTTCGCGAAGCGAATCCCGAACAGATCGAACACTTCGCGTTCGAGCCAGTTCGCGGACGGCCACACGCCGGTGACGCTGTCGACGGTATCGCTCGCGGCGACTTTCAGCCGGACACGCTCGTTGGCCGGAATCGAAAACAGGTTGTAGACGACTTCGAACTGAGCGCCGGCGCGATCGGGATAGTGAACGCACGTCAGGTCGGAAAGATAATTGAACGGCATTGTCTCGTCGTTCTTTAGAAACTCGCAAACGTCGACGATGCGCTCGCCTTGAACGTGGATTGAAAGCTGGCCGATGAACTCGGACGCGTCGCCTATGGCGTCAGCGAATTGCGCCTTCAACTGTTTTACCAGCGGATGATCGGCGGCGTCGGTCGGTTTCGGTCCTTCTTCTTTCTTTTTAACTGGAGGTTTCGGAGCGCCTGCGCCGGCAGCCTGTCCGGCCAGTGTTTCCTTGACGGCGGCGACGCGCGACTTGGCCTGCTCGACCATTGCCGCCTTTTCGGCGTCCGCGCCTGCCAGTTCACCTGCGGGAGGGATTGAAGAAGCTGAGGGCGTTCCGGACGAAACGGAATCCGTTCCGTCCGGCTTGATAGGCTCCTCGGAGCCTGGCTGTTTCGTGTCTTCCGACATAGGCAGTGGCGCGTTCTACACTTACACTGCGGTTTCGGTGATCATCGCCCTGAAACCACACAAGATGACAATCGCACTGAATAAAGGTACACAGTGTTACTGCTAATGAGAGAAAAGCTCGAAGCCGGATTATAGCAAGCGTTCCTGATCAGCGCCACGTAAGATTTTGTTTTAGCTAGAAATGCGAGGTCTCACACCAGCTTGACGGTTCCGCGTACCGGCCCCTATCATAGCTCGTTTGTTAACGCGGCCCGGGTGCCGCTTAGGGCGGCCGGAGCGCCGCTTAGGGAGACAAAGAAGTAAAATGAAACCAGGAATTCATCCGGAATACGTCGAAATCACAGTCAGTTGCGCTTGCGGCGAGACGTTCAAGACCCGCTCCACGAAGAAGGGCGACCTCCACGTGGAAATCTGTTCAGCCTGCCATCCGTTCTTTACCGGAAAGCAGAAGCTGGTCGATACCGCGGGACGCGTCGATCGCTTCAACAAGCGCTATGGCAAGAAACCAGCGGCCGAGGCGAACGCCTGATACGGCCCGCTGCCACTCGCAGCAGTTCTTACCGCAATGGTTTTACGGAACCAGCATTAGCATTAGCCACTCTTAATCGCCGGCGTCTTTGGTCGGTCGCTTTTCGTGCATCCAACGAATAAAGCGACTCCCAGCAACCGCCGGCGTTAGTGTTTTCTGAGACCATTATGAGCACACCGGAACGAGATCTGATTGTTGGCGGCCAGGCCGTGATCGAAGGCGTGATGATGAGAACTCCAAACGCCTACGCCATCGCTGTGCGCAAACCCGACGGATCGATAGTCAACACAGCGGCGCCGCTGCCCAAATGGAGCGACAAGCATCCGGTGTTGAAGCTGCCGGTGCTGCGTGGGGGTGCGGTGCTGATTCAGTCGATGGGTCTGGGAATCAAGGCTTTGAACTACTCAGCCAACGTCGCGTTCACGGAAGCGGAGGAGTCCGAAGCGAAGGAAGTCAAGGTCGCGCTCTCGCCGGCGGTAATCGAAGGCGAGGGAGACTTCGCGGGCCTGACCGGCGCGGTGCCGGGACTGTTTCCAGTGCCCACGAAGGAACGATCGAAGGACGAACTGAAGTCAGGAACAACCGCGGCGGCCGCTGGTTCAATCATCTTCGCGCTGATCTTCAACGTGCTGCTTTTCGTGGCGGCGCCGTTGCTGTTGACGAATGCGCTCTTCATCGCGGCTGGATGGGCCACGACGCCTGCTGCTGTCAGTAGCACTGCTCCGGCGTCTTCGGTTTCCGGCGACGCGGCGGCTCCGGCGAGTTCAGAAACGAATGAAGCGTGGTACACAACCGCGTGGACCAGCGTCCGGACGTACCTTCATCCCGTGCGGCCGTCCGTCGGCTTCAACCTGATCGACGGACTGATTCGCATGACGTTCTTTCTGATCATGATCTTCAGCTTCTCGCTCTTGAAGGACATTCGCCGCGTCTTCCAGTATCACGGCGCGGAGCACAAGACCGTCTTCACATGGGAAGCTGGATTGCCGCTCACGGTCGACAACGCGCGCCCGCAGCCGCGTCAGCATCCGCGTTGCGGCACTAGTTTTCTGATGGTCGTGATGCTCGTTGCGATCGTGCTGTTTTCAATCATCAAGTTTGACTCGTTGTTGCTCAACTTCCTGATTCGCCTCGCGCTGATGCCGGTCGTTGCCGGCGTCTCGTACGAGATCATCCGCCTGTCGGCGAAGAAGGAGAGCAGCTGGTTCTTCAAGATGATGACGAAGCCCGGTGTGTGGCTGCAAAACATCACGACGCAGGAACCGGACGATGAGCAGCTCGAAGTCGCAATCGAAGCTTTGAAAGAGTCGTTGAAATTCGAACCGCGAACGGCAGAGCCGCAACCGGCGCCGCTCTCGTGAGGTTTTATGTTAGATAAGCTCGAACAAATCGAAACGCGTTACGCGGAATTGACGCAGCAACTCTCGTCGCCTGAGCTGCTCTCGAATCCGTCCGCTTACGGCAAGGCCGCTAAACAACATCGGTCGCTCGGCGAAGTCGTACAAAAATATCAGCAGTTGAAGGGCTTGAAAGCCGAGCTGGAGGGTGCGCGCGAGTTGTTCGACACTTCGGACGACGACGAGATGCGCGAAATGGCGCGGCTGGAACTCGAGTCGCTGCAAACGAGGCTCGACGAAGCCGACCGCGAGCTGAAGCTCCTGCTGATCCCGCGCGATCCAAACGACGAGAAGAACGTCATTCTCGAAATCCGCGCCGGCACGGGCGGCGACGAAGCGACATTGTTCGCGGCTGAGATGGTGCGGATGTATTCGCGTTACGCTGAAAAGCAGCGCTGGAAGTTTGAGGTGCTCGAGGCGTCCGAGTCCGGGATTGGCGGGCTGAAGGAAGCGATCGTGCTGATCGAAGGCGACAAGGTCTACTCGCGTTTGAAGCATGAATCGGGCGTGCATCGCGTGCAGCGCGTGCCGCAGACGGAAGCGAGCGGGCGGATTCATACGTCGGCGATCACAGTTGCGGTGCTTCCGGAAGCTGAAGAAGTCGATGTCAAGATCGATCCGAAGGACCTGCGCATCGATACGTTCTGTTCGTCTGGTCCTGGTGGACAATCCGTCAACACCACGTACTCCGCTGTTCGTCTGACGCACTTGCCGACCGGAGTCGTGGTGTCGATGCAGGATGAGAAGTCGCAGATCAAGAACCGCGAAAAGGCGATGCGTGTGCTGCGCGCGCGCTTGCAGGAGTTGGAAGAGCAGAAACAGCACGAGGCGCTGGCGAGTGAGCGGCGTTCGATGGTCGGCTCAGGCGATCGCTCCGAAAAGATTCGCACCTACAACTTCAAGGAGAACCGCGTCACGGACCATCGCATCGGCCTGACCATTCACCAGCTCGACCTTGTCATGGAGGGCCAGCTCGATCCCTTCATCGACGCCCTCGTCGCCCACTACCAGGCCGAGAAACTAAAAGCCGATGCCACGACGGAAGCGCCTGACCTAGTGGTTACGTAAGTGACCGTTGAGAGTCTCGGTCACGCCTCGGTAGAGCTCAACCAATCTTGACTGGGCCATATCGAAGTCGCCATTGTAGTTGGAGTTGTATCTAACCATGGCGCTCACCATGACTCCCGGGCCAATCGCGTCGGTTTCCGGGCCAAACGGGATCAGGTCGACGCTCGCCTGGTCCTGCTTATCAACCAGACGATGTTCCTTTCTCGCGTCTCGCCGAAACTCATTCTCGGCGACGAGAAGATCACGCAACGCAA
Organism: Pyrinomonadaceae bacterium; assembly: GCA_036279935.1. Classification (GTDB taxonomy): domain Bacteria; phylum Acidobacteriota; class Blastocatellia; order Pyrinomonadales; family Pyrinomonadaceae; genus PSRF01. Next base: position 3,919 of record DASURS010000058.1, on the reverse strand, counting down.
TGAATTCACTCCAGGTCTCTGCGGCGAAGGCGAAGTCGAAATCAGTCGTCGCGCGGAGGACAGAGATGCGGTAGCAATATTGCAGAATGAGATCCCTGGCTTGAGCGCCAACTATGAATGACTTCAGATTCAGACGTGCGGCCGTTTGAACGACTCGACGAATAATACTTACATGACCCGCTGGTACTTTATTCGACAAGTCGAGTGAGGTATTGGTCATAAATCAGTTCGGCAGTCTCTAGATTTCGATCAATCGCCGTCATTATGAGATCGGCGTAGACGAGCAGAGGCGGCGTGACGTAGAGGTCCTTTCGGTCCCATTCGTCGAAGTTCCAGAACCTCCGCAACAGCTCAATTTCGCCGCTCGGATCACGCCGAAGGCCGTGCTGCGCCTGGAACTTCGGCAATGACGACTCCGAATAGATCGTGACTGTCTGCGGTTTGAGGTAACGCGTCAGCAACCTGGCGCCCACTTCACCACCCCAGAACGCATCTGCTGGAAGCGACGCCTTCGTCCACCAGTTATCGTCAGCTAGTGGGCTATAGCGGCCCGTTAGAACTTTGGGGCGCAACTGCTCCGGATAAGCCGCTACCCATCTCCTCAACAACTGCTTCCTGTTTACGAGGTGCCGCGATCTCGCTCCACGCTCCGTGAGATAGCCGAGCGACTTGAGGTCCTTCATGATCCAATCAACCGCGCCAAGAGAAATGCCTGCCGCCCTGGCCAAATCTCGATATGGTTTGGCTTCCAAGCCGGGCTGACAGAGCAATGCAAAGACAAGTCGCGATCCGGTAGGATTAAACGCGCGGGCCGTGCGCGCCGGAAGTTTAGTCGTTCGCGCTTTACGGCCGCAGACGAACACATACAGTCCTTTGTAAACAAGGAACGCATTTCCCGCCGTGTCGAAGAACTCGATGCCCAATCGACGGAGCCTCTCGGCTTGCGACGGATTTATATGTCGAGTGACGAGCGCTGTGTGTTGTCCGGTCTTTTTTATCCTGGAAATTGAAGCGATCGCCGAGCCCAGAGTGTTGCTATTGACCTGCCCTTTGATCTCGACGGCTAAATGCCTATTCTTCTCCCCATCGCATATCGCAACGAGGGCGTCATAACCCTCGGCTTGAGCAGGCGTTGCATTCGAGACAGTGACGTGGAGTCCGGTGGAATCAAGGAGACTCGCAGCCGCTTGCTGCAGGATGTCATCAGTTAAGGGAGTTGTAGTCGAACTCGAATTCATTTATGTGCGCCGCTTCGAAGGTTCGCCAGTGTTCACATTATACGCACGTTCACGTATTGTGAACAATAACCAATAGTGAACAAAGTCAATAAATCAAAGGCCCAGTCTCTGATGCCGCAAGCTACGCATGTCCTGCTCATTCGCCATGGTCAGTCGCAGGGGAATGCGGAGCGGAGGTTCGGTGGGCACACGGCGACGCCACTCTCCGCGCGCGGGCGTAAGCAGGCGCACGCAACTGCCCAGGCCCTCAAGGACGATTCGCTGACTGCCATTTATTCGAGTGACCTCGCGCGGGCGGTCGAGACTGCACTGCCGCTAGCGCGTGCGACCGGCCTCGAGGTCCATAAAACCACGGCGTTTCGCGAACGCAGCGTGGGCGTGATGGAAGGCCTGACGTTCGAAGACGCCGCACAACGTCACCCCGACGAGTACGCCGCCCTGTTGCGAAGAGACTTCGAACACGTGCTGAGCGGCGGCGAGAGTTATCGCCAACTCCTCGGTCGCGCACGACACAAGCTCGACCAGGTAATCGCACAACACCAGGGCGGCCGCATCGCGGTCTTCAGTCACACCGGAACGATCTGCATCCTCGCGCTCCATCTCATGGGCGCTCTCGACGCTCCGGAATTAAAACCGGTGTGGATCTCCAGCGGGAACTGCGGGATTACGCGGTTTGAACTGCGAGACGATGGATTCGTGAGGGTCTTATCCGTGAACGATACGCGTCATCTATAAAGCATCAACGAATGCGCGCGCGCTCGGCTGCGGCCCATTCGCACATGGCCTTCTTATCGGCGTCACTCAATTTCGATCCGGGATGCAGCGGCGTGTAAGAGCTCAGCGGCATCGTGCCGTCGCTCACCAGATCGCAAACCTCGCGCAACAACGCTTTCCGCTCTTCGGGGCTATAGCTGCCCCACTCGGAAAGATTCATGTGCTCGCGTCCCTCTTCGACGTGATCGATAACGAACCACGACATCGGCGCGACGTTCGCATACCAGGGCCAGCGCGTCTTGTTCGAATGGCAATCGTTGCAGGAACGATCGAGGATTGCCGCGATCTTCGGATCGAGTTGCGCATGCGTCTCAATCGCCGCTGATTCATCAAACGCGGGGTTCGTCCTGGCCGGCCGCTTGAACTGCGCAATTACGAACAAACACACCGCCAGGATCAGCAGCCACTTAATCACAGTTCGAAGTCTGGCTTTCATCGACTCTTGTTACCTGCGTCTTTCCACTTCTTGAAGAACTTCCATTCCTTCGTGTTCTTCGGCACTCCCTTTCCGCCGGGCCCCCACAACGTTTCAAGCGAGTACCGCCACTGCTGCAACATCCTCTGGTCCAACTTCACCACTCCTTCGCGCGTGACTCCGTCCGGCGGCCGAACCAGACCAATCATTTTTTCATAAACGCGCACGCGATCTTCTTCATTAACACGCGGCAACAGATGGTACAGCGTCAACGTATCGCGCGGGCGCGACTGGCTCAGGAGTAACGCCAGCGCCGCTGTCCCGCTCCCGGCCTTATCGACATCTCGCAGTGCATTCTTAAACTCGGGAGTCGAATCGTCAAAATACGGCGTCCCTGGTCCTTTCCCCAACTCAGTCTCGCACGAGGCGCCGGCGGGAACTATAGATTCCCGATCCTTCGTCTGCAACGCTACCCACCCCGAAGTCACGCTCAAACGTCCCGCGCCCTTGTCGTTTACCTCCAACGTGTACTCACAACCGAGATCCGCAGCAACCGCGGAAGGCGTATCCACGAAGAACAATCGCGGCGGCGCCCAGATGCGGGCACTCATCTTCCCGCGCTCCAACTCCAACCGGTGCTCGGTCGGTTGCGTCGCGATCAGCCGCACGCGCGTGTTCGGATCGATCTCGACATTCCCTATTGTTCCTACCGCAATCTGGGCGCGCGAATTCCCGTCGGTTTCGAGCCACTGCCCGACGGCGAGCGATCCGCGAGACGAGATCGTCTCTGATCCGATGCGCGGCGCGCCTTGAAGTCGTGTAACTTGCCATCCCGTCGCCGTGCGGCCGTTGTAAATCAACAAAACGCCGATACTAAAAACAACAACAACCGCCGCCGCAATCGCTACCCGACGGCGCCACGACACCACACGAACCGGCGAAACGTCTTTACCAAGCAGCCCGTCGACTTCATGCCACAACGAATCGGGCGCGCTGAGTTGCGGAAGCTGTTCCGCCAACTTGATCCCAAACTTAATCTCTTCAAACTCTGTTCGACACTTCACGCATGAAATAATGTGCTCGGCAAAGTGCTTCGACTCTTCACTCGAAAGCTCTCCCTGACAGTAAGCTGAAATATCTTTTGTTACGTGTTTCGAAAACATCTATTCACTCCACAGCGCGGGATTGTTCAGGTGCGCGAGCCGCTTCGCCAACTGGCTGTGACCGCGGTTCAGCCGCGACGCTACCGTCCCCTTCGAACAACCCATTACCTCGGCAATCTCCTCGTACGACAAGCCCTCGATGTACTTCAACAGGATCGGCAAACGAAACTTCGGCTTTAACTCACCGATCGCGACCCGCACCGCTTCCGCAACCTCGAGCCGCGCGTACTGCCGTTCCTGTGGCTTCTTGTCGCTCACTCTATTGATTTCAACCGTCGTGCCCGTGTCCGTCGTCGTTTCAAACGGCAGCCATCTCCTGCGCCGTCGCC
>DASURS010000057.1:0-2426 GCA_036279935.1 Pyrinomonadaceae bacterium | reverse complement strand
CTGGTAATCCTGGTAATCGGGGTACGACATTTCACGTTTGGAGAATTCCCGCTGCGGCGGGCGTTCCCACAAGTGATACAGCCGATCGGGTTGCCGGTAAGGAAGCCCGCGAAGCAGCGCCGCGTCTACGACCGTGAAGATCGTGGTGCTGGCGCCGATGCCGATTGCGAGCGTCGCAATGGCGATGATTGAAAACCCTGGCCGCTTCAAGAGCGTGCGAACACCGTAGCGAAGGTCCTGGATCAATTTATTCATTACTCATTTCTCAGTGCGTCTAAGGGATTTACTTTGGTCGCGCGGCGCGCCGGCGCCAGACACGCGATCAGCGCGACGGCGAGCAGCACCACTGACACGACCACGAACGTCAACGCATCTGTTGGCGTGACACCAAAGAGCAACGTCGTCAGAAAACGAGTGAGCGCGAGCGCGCCCGCAACGCCGATGGCGATTCCCGCCAGCACCAGCGTCAGTCCGTTTCTCAAAACCATTCTCAGCACGTCGACGGCGCAAGCGCCGAGCGCCATGCGAATGCCGATCTCGCGCGTTCGCTGGCTGACCGAGTACGAGACGATGCCGTACGTGCCGACAGCCGCGAGCAGCAGCGCGAGCAACGCGAAACCTGAAAACAGAAACATCAGCGAACGCGAAGCGGCGATCGTCTCGAGGACGCGCTGGTCCAACGTCTTGACGTCGAAAACCGGCTGGTTCCTGTCGATGGCCAGCACTTCACTGCGCAGCGCTCGCGCGAGGTCCGCCGCGTTGGCGCCGTTCGTGCGTAGAAACAGCGTCATACTGTTCGTCGGCATCTGGGTGAACGGCAGATAGATTTCGGGCGCAACGCTGTCCGTGATGCTCTCCTGTTTCACGTTGCCGACAACGCCGACGATGGTCCGGCAAAGACCATTTTCGCAGCCGAACCCGACTCGCTTCCCAAGGGGATCCGTATTCGGGAAGAAACGACGCGCGAACGCCTGGTTCACGATCGCCACCTTCGCGGCGTCAGCTTTGTCGCGTTCGTCGTAACCGCGGCCGCTGAGCAGCGGGATGTTCATGGTCCTGAAGTAGTCCGACGAGACTGAGCCGACTCCGATGAGCGCGTCTTTCTGTTGATCGAGTCGCGGATTTCCTTCGATCTCCATGAACGCGATGATCCCGAAGCCCGTTAACGGCGTGTGACTGATCGCGCCGGCCGACGTCACACCAGGAAGCGATCTCATCCGATCGAATAACTGTTGATAGAAGGCGCTGGTTTGTTCCCCGTTGCGATAGACCGAGCGCGGCAGACTCGTGCGCGCAGTCAGCACGTTCTCGCGATCGAATCCGAGATCGATCGCGTTCAGGTGTTTGAAACTCCTGACGAGCAGTCCCGCGCCCAGGAGCAGGATCAGCGCCAGCGCGAGCTCAGTTACCACCAGCCAACCGCGCATGCTGCGCAATCCGAAACTCATGAGATTGCGCGCGCTGCTCTCTCGCAGCACCCTCAGCAGATCAGGCCGCGAACCACTGAGCGCTGGGACGATTCCGAAGATCACTCCAGTCAGGAGCGATAGCGCGAGTGTGAAGCCAAAGACGCGCCAGTCGAGACCGATCGCGTTCAGATCGTGAACGGAGCTGGCGAATCCTTCCGGAGCGAGCGACGCCATCGCCCGCGTTCCCCAAACGGCGAGCAGCAGTCCGAGCCCGCCGCCCGCGAGACCGAGCAGCAGACTTTCCGCGAGCAGTTGTCGAATTAGTTGCCAGCGTCGCGCGCCGACGGCCGCGCGCACCGCCATTTCACGCTGGCGTGAGACAGTGCGCGATAACATCAGGTTCGCGACGTTCGCGCACGCCAGCAGCATCACCAGACCGACCGCGCCCCACAACACGAGCAGACTCAGACGAACGCCCGCTACGAGTTGTTGATGAAGCGGATGGATCTCCAGTGTCGACGGCGGCGGTGGTTCTTTGAAATGTGCCGACGCCTGCTGCGACAGCAAGCTCAATTCGGACTGCGCCTGTTCCGCCGAGGCGTTCGGTTTGAGTCGTCCGGTGACCTGGACCAGGCTGAACCAGTCGCCCTGCGTTTCCTTGACCGGATCGAGTGCAAGCGGCAGCCAGATCTCGAAGTCACCCGGAAAACGAAACCCGGCAGGCATGATGCCGACGACTGTGTAAGTCTTGTCGTTGAGTTGAATAGTGTTGCCGACGAGACCGGCGTCGCGTCCATACCGGCGCTGCCAGAATCCCTCGCTGACGATTGCGACCTGGCTTTGGCCGGGCCGATCTTCTTCCGGCAGGAACGTGCGGCCACGCAGCGGCTGCACGCCGAGCGTCGTGAATAAACTCGCGCTCACCTGCGCGCACGAGATGCGTTCAGGCTCGCCTTGTCCGATCAGGTTGAAGCTGTTGTCCGTGTAAGCGCCGACGTCTTCGAGTGAAGTGCTCTT
>DASURS010000056.1:0-2230 GCA_036279935.1 Pyrinomonadaceae bacterium | reverse complement strand
AGTTTCAGGGTTACTTCAGCCTGCGTGACTTGCGGACCACGATTTCGCGTCCGCCGATTTCATCCACTCGCCGGCCACTTGCTTCGTCGCGATGTTGAGACGGTTCCAGACGTTGGTCACCGATATCGCGAGGAGCAGTTCCGCCAGCGCCCGCTCGTCGTAATGACGCGCGGCTTCGTCCCAGACGTCATCCGCAACTGCCTGATCGCTGACGCGAGTGACCGCATCCGTGAGCGCCAGCGCCGCGCGCTCGGCGTCGGTGAAGTACGGCGCGTCATGCCAGGCGCTCACCGCGAATAAGCGCTCCTCTGTTTCGCCGGAATGCTTGAGCATGCGCCAACCCATGTCGACGCAGACGCTGCACCCGTTGATCTGGCTGGCTCGTAGATGAGCGAGGGCGAGCGTTCCGGCGGGTACTGACCCGTTTTCCAGAACGGAGTTCAGTCCGAGTAGCGCCTGCATTGCGCCGGGAATTACCATCGCCGGGTTGTTGATTCGTGGTTTCATCGTTGCTTTCTCCTGATCTTCGAATATTCTGGGTTTCAACGCCCGAGTCGACCGTCACGATCGCCGGGTTCCGTTCGTCATGGGTATGACGGACGGCGGCGACGGAATGTGACCGATGGACGAAACTCAACAGATCGCAAAGTTATTCGAAAACCACAGACGCCACTTGCAGGCAGTGGCTTACCGCATGCTCGGGTCTGCCGCCGAGGCGGATGACGCAGTGCAGGAAGCTTGGCTGCGACTCAGCCGTTCCGACGTGGAAAGCATCGAGAACATGCAAGGATGGCTGACGACGGTTGTCGCGCGCGTTTGCCTCGACATGTTGCGATCGCGCAAGTCGCGGCGCGAGGAAGCTCTGGAGGATCAGATCGTTGATGCGACGGTCGATAGTGACGCAGATCCTGAGCGGGAAGCATTGATGGCGGACTCGGTTGGTATTGCGTTGCTTGTTATGCTCGACACGCTCACGCCGGCTGAACGAGTCGCGTTCGTGTTGCACGACGTGTTTGATCTACCCTTCGACGAGATTGCGCCGATTGTTGGTCGAACGCCGGCTGCCGCGAGACAACTTGCGAGTCGTGCGCGCAGGCGAGTACGAAGTGAAGACACGACTGCCGAATCGGATCTGAAGAGTCAACGAGTAGTTGTTGATGCTTTTCTGTCTGCGTTACGCGCGGGCGACTTTGCGGGACTGCTGGCGGTGCTCGATCCGGATGTTATCGTCCGGCTCGGTCCTGGCGCAGGTGCTCCGGGGGCGCCTTCCGAGATTCGCGGCGCCGAGAACTGGGCGCGAGGCGCAGTCGCATTCTCGCATCTCGCTCAATCTGTGCAGCCGGCTTTGATTGATGGCGCTGTTGGTCTGGTGTTCGCACCGCATGGCAGCGTAACGAGGGCGCTTCTGTTCACGATTGCTGACGAGAGGATCGTCGGGGTTGAAATCATCGCCGCCCGCGAGCAGCTCGATCAACTCGATGTCGCGGTGCTCACGGACTAAAACGATTCCACATTTAAAAAAATAGTGAAAAGGCTCTTAATTCTGGTTGTCTTAGTACTGCTCGCGGCGCAGGTTTCATTTGCGCAGGGCGCGTTTAAGTTGACCGTCAAAGACGAGGCGACGAAGGAGCCGATCGCAGGCGCCAGTGTAGCCGTCAAAGGTACGGAGCTTTCAGCCGTAACCGACGCTCAAGGCGTAGCTCAGTTGTCGAACATTCCCGACGGCGAACAGATCATCACCATCTTTTTCCCCGGTTACGAAGCGAAAGAGTTGAAGTTGAAGTTCCCAGTCACCGGACCGAACGAGATCGAGATCTTCCTCGCAGTGACGAACGAAGTGGGGGAAGTGACCATCACGTCTACGCGCACGGGCCGCGAAATTGACGACGTGCCCACCCGAGTGGAAGCGATCGACGAGGAAGAGGTCGACGAGAAGACCAACATGCGTCCCGCAAACGTGTCGATGGTCCTGAACGAGAGCACGGGCATCAAAGTACAACAGACCTCGGCGACTTCAAACACACAGAGCGTCCGCATTCAAGGGCTCGACGGACGATACACGCAGATCCTGAAAGACGGCTTTTCAGCTTTCGGCGGATTCTCCGGCAGCATCAGCCTGCTCGACATTCTTCCGCTTGATCTAAAGCAGGTCGAGATCATCAAAGGACCGTCCGCGACGTTCTACGGCGGCGGCGCGATCGCGGGCGTCGTGAACTTCATCAGTAAAGAG
>DASURS010000055.1:0-14800 GCA_036279935.1 Pyrinomonadaceae bacterium | reverse complement strand
AGAAAGTCGAAAACAGTTGCACGTGCGTTAGAGCGACTTCGCTCCGTATTCAATCCCACCAACGGCAGTTGGTGGATTGTTCAAACGCGACCTACATGGCCGATCCGTCTCCTCGAGAATTCCACCAACGGCAGTTGGTGGATTGTTCACTCGATGTCGAATGACAGGCCGGACTTGAACCATCCACCAACTTCCGTTGGTGGCATTTGAGCTGTTAACTCCGGCCCTTGTAGGCTGGACCGAACACACCACCCACTGCCGTGGGTGGGATTTGAGGTGTTAGCTCCGGCCGCACGTGCGTTAGAGCGACTTCGCTCCGTATTCAATCCCACCAACGGCAGTTGGTGGATTGTTCACTCGAGGTCGAATGACAGGCTGGACCGAACAATCCACCCACTGCCGTGGGTGGGATTTGAGTACTTCGCGCGAAGCCCAGTACGCGCAATCGCAAATCCCGTGAACCTGTTACAGCGACTTCAGGTATTCGACGAGGTCTACTTTCTGTTGCTCCGTCAGGTTCGTGCCGAGGAACGTGTTGTAATGTTCGATCACGTCGCGCAGCGTCGGGAAACGGCCGTCGTGATAGAAGCCGCCTTTCTGGTGCGTCCAGAGTCCCTTTAGCGGAGACGTGCGGTAACGTTCGTCGGGTGAGCGTTTGGCCTGGAAGTCGTCGATTCCGATCTCCGCCGCCGTGTGCATGTTCCATCCCGGTTCGGTAAAGGTCGGTGGAACGTGACAGGTCGAACACTTCGCCGCTCCATTGAACACTGCCTGTCCCCGCGCTGCTGCGGCGGCGTCGAAGCTGCCGGCCGGCGCAGGAGGTGCGGGAATAGCGAGTTGGTAGAAGTGGAGCGCCGGAAGTTTCGGCGAGATCAGATCCGGAGTGTTGCGGACGTTTCCGAATCCATTCGCCGCCGCGATCGGAAACTTCGCAGCATCGTTGAGACGCGGATCGTAGAACGTTCCCTGTCCGTGCATTTCCAGATTGGCGACGAAGGCGTTCCAGTGCGTGACCGAGCCCCAGCCGGTCCAGGTGTGAAGATTGACTCCAGCCAGACCGAACGCAGGCGGAAGCAGCGTCGCCGCGGATTTACCATCAGGCCGAAAAGCCTTTCCATCGAGGATCAGCTCCGCGTCAAACTTTCCTGGTCCCCAACTCTGCAACACCGCTCGCACAGTGTCCTGGCTCACCCCGAGCAGGCTCGCGATCGGTTGAAGATTTGGTGCAAGGGCTATGATCGCGCCGACGTTCAGATCGCGATTGGCCCATCCGTCAAGACGCTCGCCGATACCCGGCGCAAACGAGTTGTCGACCGTCGAGTGACAGAGCGCGCACGTAATGCCAACGGCTTGAAGATTGCCGCTGTTTGAAAAAGTTCCGCGCACGCCGACGACGGCATTGAGTTTGAGTAGTGCCAACGTCGTCGCCGGGTCGTTGAGATTCACGCGCCCCTGCTTCAAGTGCGAGATGAGTGATTTCGGCAGCGCGTCGACGTCAACTTTGAGGCCGACGGCAAGAGCGGTGGCAGGACTCACGCCCGGTCCAACGCCGCCCAGGTTTGCCCCGGCAATGGCGCGGTGAAGTTGCAGCGCATCGCTCCAGAATGCTTCGTCGCCGAAAGTGTCGTAGCGAAAGGTCTGCCTTCCCTCGGTGAGCATATTTGCTGCATTTTGATCCGTCTGCTGATCGCTGTCGTTGACTTTGTCGAGCATTGAGCTCGCTTGGCTGCGTCTGTCGACGAGAACCACGATCACTGCCGCGCACAGGAGCGCGAGCGCTATCTTGCCCAAGTTTCGCTTGATCATTGTCTTTGTTCCCCCCTGGCCTCCATAAAATACGCCGGAATAAAAATAAGTCAAGAACTTATTTGATTTTTTGTGTTTTCTGTCACAATGCGCTAAAATCGCGACGGTCTGGGAGAGAATCGCGAAGGAGAAACATGTTGGACAAACGCTTTTTCGAAAGCACGCGCGGGCAGATCGTAACCATGTTGCGCGGCTCCCCGTGTACGGTCGACGAGCTCGCCGAGAAGCTCGACCTCACCGATAACGCTGTCCGCGCGCACCTCGCCACGCTCGAACGCGACGGCATCGCCAAACAAACCGGCCTGCGCCGCGGCCCGCGAAAGCCACACTTCACGTACGCGCTGACCGAAGCCGCCGACAAACTTTTTCCGAAAGCCTACGACGCTCTACTCAACCAGCTCATCACTGTGCTGAAACATCGTTTGCAGCCGGCGGAGATTGAAGACGTGCTGCGCGAAGTCGGGCGCGCCGTTGCAGCCGACGCGGCGACAGCGAAAAACGGCAGTCTCGAGAGTCGCGTGCAGAACGCGTTGAGCGTGTTGGAAGCGATCGGCGGGTCGGCTGAAATCGAAAGGAGTAACGGCACGATCGTAATCCGGAGTAACGGCTGTCCCTTGGCGGCCGCCGTAAGCGTGCATCCGGAAGTTTGTCGCCTGGCTGAGACTCTCGTCGCCGAAATCGTGAAAGCTCCGGTCGTCGAGCAGTGCGATCGTGAAGGGCGTCCGAAGTGTCGTTTCGAGATCGATGCGGCGTAGATCGTCGAACTTCCCGCCGGCAAAAATAAATTCTCACGAATGATAGTTTCGTAGCAGATTCTCCGCCTTAGTCGTTGAACTGCCAAAAGGCAGTAGCAACTATGTACCTCAATAAGGAGACTAAGAATGAGAATCACCAAACTCACACTTGCACTGCTAACCCTCGCCGGACTCGCGTTTCTCGCCAGCTACATGGGCGGAACGACCTCCAGCGCCGCTATCGTCGAAGACACTGTTAACGCTCACTGGAAAGGCGCTTCGCACCTGACTCCGATCGGCGCTGGACCAAACGTCGCTCGTTGCGGATCGTTTCCGGAAAATGTTGAAGTGACGTTTTCAGGCTCGGGCATCGACACCGGCGGCGGAATCTTCAACAGCGCCACTTCGGCCTGCACCAACACCACCACCGGACAGATATTCGATCTGAAGGCGACCGACACGTATCAAAACGGCGACTCCGTCTTCATCGAAACAGATCCGCTGACACCGGTGCTCAATCCAACCACCTGCGTTTCGACAAACTCGCAGGCCGTGAACTTCCGCGTCGCCGGTGGCACCGGAGGACACGCGGGCGCGACTGGCCAGGGCCGCTTTCATATCGCTACCAACGAGCCGTCGTGTAATGGGCTTCCGCCAACTGCTCGCGTTTGGTTCGAGGGCGTGCTGCATCTCGCGCAATAACTTTTCGGCTCAGCCTCAACTCATCACCTCTTCATTAATAAAGGAGCGAAGAACTCATGCGAATCACTACACTTAAAATCATGCTCGTAGCACTCGTAGGACTGACCTCACTTGCCGGTTTCGCCGGCGGAGGAACTTCACAGGCGGCAATGCTTGGAGACCGGGTCAATGCCGATTGGAAAGGCGCCGAAAGTTTCAGTCTGACGGGCGCTGGGCCAAACGTTGCTCGTTGCGGATCGTTTCCGGAGAACATCGAGCTGAGTTTCTCGGGGACGGGGATCGACACGCAGGGCGGACTCTTCAACGTCACCGCCTCCGGTTGCACCAACACCGTCACGAACGAGATTTTCGATCTGAAAGCGACTGATACGTACGTGCAAAGCGGGGATCAGATCTTCATCGAAGCCGATTCGTTCGTGCAGGTCATCAATCCGGTGAACTGCGTCGCTGCAAACTCGCACGCTGTCACTGGACGTGTGGCGGGCGGGACTGGCGCCTACGCAGGTGTGACGGGCCACGCGAAGTTCAACTTTGCGAACAACCTGACGCCGTGCAACGGGCAGAACGCGCCGGCGCACGTCTGGTTCGAAGGCGTCGTCATGCTGCCGTAAACGGAATTTGGATAAATCCTTTTTCCACTGACCTCGCGTAAGCGGGAAACTCATACACTGAACGCGAAAGCGGCCGGGGCGGGTGCTTCGGCCGCTTTTGTTTGTGAACACCGATTTACAAGTGTTAAATTCCTGAGCGTCTCCTTTAGCTGTTAGTCCTGAGGCCCCCGTGGACGAACCTGGCGCTCACGAACTTACGCAACTCCTCGAAGCCTGGAGCGACGGCGAGGAGGAAGCACTCGAAAGACTCGCGCCGCTGGTCCACGCCGAGCTTTATCGCCTCGCAAAACGCTACATGAACCGCGAGCGCCCGGACCACCTGCTCCAAACCTCCGCGCTCATCAACGAAGCTTACATCCGACTGATCGACTGGAAGAACGTCCGCTGGCAAAACCGCGCCCACTTCTTCGGCGTCGCTGCACAGATGATGCGACGCATCCTCGTCGACTTCGCGCGCCGCCGACCGCGGGTCGATCACGATCGCGAAGCCGTCAAAATGTCGCTCGACGAAGCGATGACGATCTCAGCAGAACGCGATCCCGATCTGTTATTCCTCGACGAAGCGCTCGAAGGCCTCGCGAAGATCGACGAGCGCAAGAGTCGCATCGTGGAGTTGCGCTTCTTCGGCGGACTGAGCGTCGACGAAACTGCCGAAGTGATGCGGCTCTCGTCGATCACCATCACCCGCGAGTGGAACAAAGCCAAAGCCTGGCTCTACCGCGAGCTCAGCAAAAACTAAATGGACCCCGAGCTGTGGAAACAAGTTGACGCACTGCTCGAGCAGGCACTCGAACAACCGCCCGAAGCGCGCGCTGCATTCGTCGCAGCGGCTTGTCCCGAAAACCCCGTGTTGCGCGAAGAAGTGTTGAGCCTCTTGCACGCACAGTCGCGCGCGGGCGAGTTCATGGAGCGCTCGGCCATAAACATCGCGGCCCAGGTGCTCGCACAGGACTCAAACCTCACCAGCATCTCTTCTTTAGTCGGACAGGAGATCGAAAGTTACCAGATCGAAAAACTGTTGGGCGCGGGCGGAATGGGCGAAGTCTATCTCGCTCGCGACCTGAAGCTCGATCGGATGGTCGCGCTGAAGGTCCTGCCGTGGCACTTCGTCGCCGACGGCGATCGACTGGGCCGCTTTCAACGCGAAGCACGCGCACTTTCTTCGATGAACCATCCGAACCTGGTGACGATTTACGAAGTCGGCGAAAGCGACGGTCTTCACTTCATCGCGATGGAGTTGGTGGAGGGCCGGACGCTTTCGTCGTTGCGCGAACGGTTGAGCCTCAAGGATCTGCTCGCCATCGTGGCCCAGGTTGCGGAAGCACTGGGCGCCGCGCATCAATCGCGAATCATTCATCGAGACATCAAGCCCGACAACGTCATGGTCCGCCCCGACGGATACGCGAAGGTCCTCGATTTTGGTTTGGTGAAACTGACGGAGTTTGAGCCGGCGCCGGGCGCGGCCAACACGCAACTCGGCGTGGCGATGGGAACGCTGGCCTACATGTCGCCCGAGCAGGCGTCGGGAGAGCCGGTGGACCACCGGACGGACATCTGGAGTCTCGGCGTGGTCCTGTACGAGCTCGCCACCGGCCGCAAGCCTTTCAACGGCGAGACGCGGCAAGCCACTATTAACGCCATCCTTTCAGCGCAACCAACTCCGGCAACGACGGTCAACTCCAATCTTCCGCCCGATCTGGATCGAATCCTCAGCAAGGCGCTCGATAAGGATCGAGACCTGCGTTACCAGACCGCCTCCGACTTTCGGACCGATCTTCGTCGTTTGCTGCGCCAGCTCGACTCGTCTCCGACTGTTTCCGACGCGGGCTCATCGACACTCGGCGTCGTTCAACAATTCCTGCAACGCCGTTGGCATTGGCCCATCGCGATCACCGCCGTCGTGATCGCATCGGTGTCGGTAGCCGCATGGTGGTTCTTCCTGAGAGCCAAAGGGGCGGGGCCTGACTGGGGGCGCGCGGCACATCTGCAACTCACGAACCAACACGGCACGGAGTTCTTTCCCACTCTGACGCCCGACGGCCGAAGTTTCGTCTATTCGAGCAAAGAGAATGGCAACTATGATCTGTTTGAGCAAAAAGTTGGTGGCAAGAACGCGAAGCCGCTGACGCCAAACACGCCTTCCGACGAGCTCGAGCCGGCATTTTCACCGAACGGCGAATGGATCGCGTTTCGGTCCACTCGCGAGCCCGCCGGCGTCTACGTCATGGAATCCGGCGGCGAAAACGTCCGGTTGATCATTGCCGGTTGCCATCATCCGTCATGGTCTCCCGACGGCAAGGAGATCGTTTGCAGCACGGCGGGCCGCGACGCTCCCACCACGCGAAACACCTTCCCGAGCACGCTGTGGATCGCGAACGTCGAAACTGGAAACAAGCGTCTCCTCTGCGAGAACGACGCGATGCAACCCACATGGTCGCCACACGGAGATCGCATTGCGTTCTGGTTCATGCATCCGAGCTCAGGCAGAAGCGATATCGCTACCATCTCTCCCAACGGCGGTCCGATCGAAGTCATCACTGAAGACGACTCGACAGAGTGGAACCCGGTTTGGTCGCCGGACGGAAAGTTCCTGTATTTCGCCAGCGATCGAAGCGGCAACATGAGCTTTTGGCGACTCGCGATTGACGAGCAGACCGGGAAGACTAATCGTGAACCGGAAGCGGTTTTTACGCCTTCGACATTCAATCGCCACCTGAGCTTCTCGCGCGACGGGCGGCGAATGATCTACGTGCAAACTGAGCAGCAGGCGAACATCCAGGCCATCAAGTTCGATCAGAAAACCGAGAAGACTGTGGGCCAACCGTTTTGGATAACTCGCGGTGACCGGCGGATAGTGCGTCCGGAATTATCGCGTGACGGCACGCGGTTCGTCATGCGCCTGGAGCGGCGCACGCAGGACGACATCGTCGTCGTCAACCGCGACGGCTCCAACTGGCGCGACCTCACTAATGACAAGTTTTTCGATCGTTATCCGCGCTGGTCGCCCGATGGGAAAACAATTGCGCTGACTTCCGATCGCAGCGGCCGCTACGAGATCTGGCTGCTCGATGCCGACTCGGCTAAGTTTCGTCAACTCACTTTCAACACTCAGGGCGACACTACATTTCCGCTATGGTCTCCCGACGGCAGTCAGATCCTCTATCGCAGCGACCTCGTGAATACATTGCTCGACGTGAATAAGAGCTGGCAGGAGCAAAGTCTTAGAAAGCTGCCGCCACCGCCCAACGAGCAAAGATTTTTCGCCTGGGATTGGTCTCCCGACGGAAAGAGATTGATTGGCAACCTGGGAGCGGCGATTTCGTTTGTCGGTAGCTATTCATTTGAGACGAATCAGTATGAAAAGCTGACCGAATTTGGGCAAAGCCCGATGTGGTTGGCGGACAGCACTCGTTTCATCTTCTACTTCAACGACACGGCCTATATCGGTGACATCAAGACGAAACGATTGCGTGAGGTATTCAAGTCTGAAGAAAACGAGCTTCGTGGTGCGAGTATCTCGTCAGACGGTGAGCTTCTCTACTTCACGATCTACTCATCGGAGAGCGACGTCTGGTTGTTGGACCTCGAATGAAGTTTCCCGCAGAGGCGCAAAGACGCAAAGATCGAAAGGACGGGAGTTATTGAGTGGCGCGGCCTTGTTTGGCTTCCGCTTTGTTTTTCTTTGTCCTTTCATAACAACACTCTTTGCGCCTTTGTGCCTCTGCGGGAAAGTCTTCACGGCTTACTTGAACGGGTTCTGAATCAGCCAGCTCAGGATCGGATGCTCGAGATCCTGCGCGTGCTTGTTTGCGAACATGTAATCGACGTGGCCGTAATCGGCTTTGAAGTTGATCGTCACGTTGGCTGACGTCATCAACTGCGCGGTGCTGAACATCGCGGAGCCGAAGCCGTGGCCGGCGGCAAACATGATGACTGGACCACTAAAGCTTCCCAGGTTGTTCGTGAACGTGGTCTCGCCTGCGAGACTGCAATTCAGGTCGCGCAGCGATTTGAGCGGTACGTAGTCGAGGAACGTCGCGACGTTCGCATGGACCAGCGGTTCGTTCGCGTAGAAGAAGCGATCCTCGAGGAAGTTTCCGGCGAGGTTGTAATAGCCGGGCCTCGGCGTGAGCGGCGACACTGGCGGCGCGCTTAACGCGAGCACGAATGCCTGGTGGTTCGTGATTCCCGGAGGAAAGCCGGGGAACACGGTTGGCGCGTTGGGTGCGGCCTGGGCTGCCTGGCTCAATGCCTTGATTGCAGGTCCGTTTTGTCCGTCGTAATACACGCCCGCGGCAAGCAATCCTTCAAACATCGAACAGAAGTTCGCATTGATCGCGCGGACGGCCGGATCGGGATCGTGAACCGTTCCTTCGATCAGGATCGCGCCTGCGTAATCGTTTGGATGTTCGTTCAGCGCGGCGAGTGACGCCACGCTGCCCATCGACAATCCGCCGATCACGACCTTGATGCCGGGGAATTGAGCGACGATTTGCTCGCGGATGTATTCGACGTCGTTGCCGATCGTTTCGAGTCCCCAATCGGCCATCGGCGAGCAGTCGATGACTCCGCTTTCGCAGGAGCCGGCGGTTAGACCAGTCTGCCTTGGCGAGTAACCGAAGACGACGATGTTGCGGCGCGCGAAGAAGGCCGCGAACGAGTTGTTGTAGTCGCCGTTTTCGCCTGCTTCATAGTTTTGAAAGCCGCTGCCGAGCGGGGGCAACAGTAGCACGGCGCCCTGGAGCGCGTCGTTTGGCACGCCGGCCTTGACCACTTTCGTCATGGTGAAGCGATCGAGCGAGTTATTTCCGCTTTGGACCGTGGTGACAGTGCGGTTGAGATCGTCGCCGGCTGCGGACGTTTGGGTATTTATGACCTCGTAAGGCTGCGCCTGGCTCACGCCGGCGGCAAGAAGTATTTGTGTGGCGAGGAAAAAAGTGAAGAGTATGGGTTTGAGAGTAAATCGAGCGGTATTCACCTTTGGGTGTCTCCTTTTCAAAAATTACAGACGCTTCTAAAGGCGAATTACTCTCAAAAAAAGTATCATTCGGTCTGGTGAAATTTTTTTGAGAGACCGAGGAGGCGATCATGGCGCAGAAGGACAACGACGATTCAGTGCGGAAGCATGTGCTTTACCTCTTGAGAGGTGGTGGGGCGCACCAGTCGTTTGACGACTTTGTGAACGGGTTTCCGGCAGATTTATGTAATAGACAAGTGGCAGGTTTGCCGTATACGCCATGGCAGGTGCTCGAACATATGCGCCTCGCGCAGTGGGACATACTCGAGTTCAGCCGCGATGCCGACCACATCTCGCCCGACTTCCCGAAAGGTTACTGGCCGCCGCCGGACGAACTCGGCACGCCGGCGCGGTGGCAAAAGACGATCGCTGAGTTTCAGAACGACCTGGACCAGATGATCGCACTCGTCGAAAATCCGTCAACCGATCTGCACGCCGCGATACCGCACGGCGACGGTCAAACGATCCTCCGCGAAGCACTACTCATCGCCGACCACAACGCCTATCACCTCGGCGTACTCACCGTCATGGGCCGGCTCCTAAAAGCAATGCCCTAGCAGGCTGCTGACAAAGTCAATCGGGCTTAGAATTCCAGGCCTTCTCTGCGCACTCTGCGGTCTCGGCGTGCTCTGCGGTGAAAAATGCCCGATACAAAAGGTGGTCGCAGAAGACGCGGAGACCGCAGAGAAACACAATGAGGTTGCTAAACGTTTTTCAGCAGCCTGCTAGGCGGCCGGCACCTGACTCCGGAGACGAAACGCAAAGATACACATCGCGACGCCGACAATAACCGCGTAGACGCCAATTACCCACACCACTGCGAGTGCTCCTTGCGCCGGCGCGGACAGTAGCCACGCGCCAAACACGATCGACACCAAGCCGCCGACGATCAACTCCGCCAGCGAGCGCTGCTGCGAGCGCCACCACAACACCGTCAACAGATCGCCGATTCCCCTGACGATACTCCACAATGCGATCACGTACAGCAGTGTAACGGCTGTCAGGCCCGGATAGGCGATGGTCCCTAACCCAACCACCACGCCGATGATTCCGATGATCAGGAACGGCCACATCCGCGAATAGCCGCCAATCCAAAGCGCTGTGATCGAGTCGGCCAAAACGTATATGCCAAACAGCAGAATAAGCGTGATGAGCGTCAGTCCCGGACGGGCCAGCGCAATCACTCCAAAGACGATCGCGATCAATCCTCGCAGCAACATCGCCCACCACTTTCGCGCCACGAGACCGACGCCAACTGTTTCTGTCATCATAATTTTTCTCCCCGCAAAGACGGGCGGAATAGTAGCTGTAAACGCGGATCTGTAAATCCGCTCCATTGCGTACTAGTGCTACGTAACAGTTGGTATTTTGTGTAAGTAGTATTACGTAGGAGCGTGAGAGTGGGCTACGCCCGCGAGAGCTGACGGAAGCTCGTGAGAGGAAGGTAACAGTGTGTGAAGCGGGCGGGTAATCAGCCGCCGAGCATGAAGATGTTGCCGTCAGGATCGGCGAATTGGGCCATCATTCCGCCCCACGGTTGTTTCGCCAGCGGCGCGGTGAAGTTGACGCCTTTCGCGACCAGTTCATCGTACGTCGCCTGAACGTCGTCCGCGTCGAAACCGATGCCGCGGAACCCGCCGATCTGCACGTCCGGCTGACCGGGGCTCGGTTTCGCGATCGCCAGGTGAGTCTCGCCGCCCGGCGGGACCACTTCCAGCCAGCGAAAACCGTTCGGCATCGTCTGGTCCGTATGGACTTCAAACCCGAGCTTGTTGACGTAGAAATCGTAAGCCTTGTCCTGATCGCTAACCCACACGCTGATCAGTTTTGTGCGATTGATCATTGCTTCTCCTTTGTGACATGAATGAGGTTAATGGGCACGCGGATCATACCAGAATTCCACACGCGACTAGTACCGCAGCGAACCCTCAAACGGCGGCCGCAGCCAACGGCGCCGGTCCAAAAACTGCCGCGTAATCGCGCACAAACTCGCTGAACGCGATCGGCTCGCTGCCCGTCAAACGGGCAACGACGTCGCTGATGTGCGCGGCGCCACCGTCCTTCATAAACCGGTACGTCTGCGTCACCGCCGAAGCGAGCCACTCTTCCATTCCCGACTCGATCATGTGGCGGCGCGACTCCTCGAACGATACGCGCACGTAACGGATCCGCCTGCCGAGTGCCTCGGAAAACTGGTACGCGACCTCCTCGAACGATAAAGCCTCCGCGCCTGTGATCTCGTACGTCTGACCCTCGTGCCCGTTACTCGTCAACACCACCGCCGCCACCGCGGCAATGTCACGAACGTCGACCTGGCTAACCACGGCATCTTCGATCGGCATGTAGAAGAGGTCTTTCTCTCGGATGGTTCGCGCCCACTTGAGCGTGTTCTGCATGAAACAGTTGGGCCGCAGGAACGTGTACGGGATGCCGGTGCTGATGATGTGCTGCTCCGTTGCGTAGTGCCAGCGCTTGATCGGCGTCGGTAGATCTGGTCCGGCACAGCTCGCCGATAACTTGACGATATGCCGAACGCCCATCTGCCGCGCGGCCTCGATCATGTTGCCCTGCAACTCGACCTGCCGCGGATCCGCTTCCGACAGGAGGAAAAGTTTGTCGACCCCGCCAAGCGGCGGATACAACGTTTCGGGCGCGTCGAAGTCGCCGACAAACGTCCTGATGCCGCGCTCCCGGAAATCCCGCGCCTTGAAATGCGAACGCGTCAGCAGTTGCGGCTCTTTGTCCTGCGCGAGCAACTGTTCCACCAGAAAACTGCCGATCTGGCCCGTCGCTCCGGTTATCAAAATCCTGTCATTCATAACGAGCTCTCTTTCGTCTCAACCAAGTAAAACCACTCATTCACGCCTTTTCACGGGCCAGCACTCCGGCGCCTTCGGAAACGCGGCCCTTCAGTGGCATCGATTGTTTCTGTTCCAACGGATCCCGGACGCGCGACATCAAGCTCGCCGCCACGAGAAAACAAACGCCGCCCATCATCACGACGTACAGCGGATTGTTGTCGAAGACGTACTTGACGAGCGGCCGGAAGGTGAGGGAAGCGGTGATGCCGGGCACGGCGATGAAGAAGCTGAACATCCCCATGTACGCGCCCATCCGATCAGGCGGCAACGCACTCGACAAAATCGCGTACGGCATCGCGTGAATCGACGCCCACGCAAAACCAACTGCGACCATGATCACCAGGACCAGGTACTGATTGTGAACCAGGTACAGCGAGATCAGACCAAGCCCGCCCAACGACAGCGACAGCGCGTGAGCAATGCGTCGACTAGTCAACGCAACGAGGCGCGGTAACAACAGCGACGCGAAAATGCTCACAACGGCATAAACGCCGAGCGCAACCCCCGCCCATTCGATGCCCTGGTTATAGAGATGCGATCGCGGTTCAGTCGCGCCGAACACATGACGCGCGACAGCCGGCGCGAAGAACATAAAGATGCAGAACATGCCGAACCAGGTGAACACCTGCACGATCGCAAACTGTCGCATCGTCGCCGGCATCCGGCCCACGTTCCCGAAGAACTCTTTCACCCACTTGAAACCGCGGCTCGCTCGCTGTTGCTGCCGCAGCGCTTCGAGATCTTTCGGCGGGTCTTCTTTCGTCGTGATGACGGTCCATAGCACCGACGCGAGAAAGAAGACCGCGCCAAACTGAAAAGCGTAGACGACGGTATGCGGAACGCCGGTGTCGGTCACGCCGGTAACGCCTAGGTAACGAAGAATGTAAGGCATGACGTTGGCGAATGCGGCGCCGACGCCGATGAAGAAACTCTGGATAGCGAACCCCAGCGTCCGTTGTGACTCGCCGAGCTTGTCGGCGATGAACGGACGAAACGGTTCCATCGTCGAGTTGATGCTCAGGTCCTGCACCCAGAGGAGCGTCGCCGCCACCCAAAGGAGCGGTGACGTCGGCATGAAGAACAGTGCGATGCTCGAACAGATCGCTCCGCCGAGCAGGAAAGGCCGCCGCCTTCCCAAACGCGACCACGTCCGGTCACTCATGAACCCGATGATCGGATGGGCCACCAGCGACGAGACCGGGCCAGCCAGCCAGAGCAGCGGAATCAGACTCGGCGACGCGCCCAGCTTCTCGTAGATGGCGCTCATGTTGGCGTTCTGAAGTCCCCAGCCAAATTGAATGCCGAGCAAGCCGACACTCAGGTTCGCGATTTGACGTTTGGTTAACAGCGGCTTTTCCATGATGTCCCTCCGGGTAAGACTACCTATTCGACGTCTTTGTGTTCTCTCTGCGCTCTCTGCGGCCCTCGGCGTTCTCTGCGAACCAATACAGCGAACGCCGAGGACGCCGAGGAACGCAGAGAGCGCAGAGAGATGCAAAGAACGCTGAGTGACGCAGAGCTGGTCAGACTCAGAATGAAAACTTCAATCCGAACTGCACCTGCCGTGACGGTGTGATCGTGTTCTTGATCTGCCCCGCGCTGGCGATCCGGTTTCCCGCCGTGTCGAACAAGACACGAAGCGGTATGCCGAAGTTGGCGCGGTTGAAGACATTGAACACTTCAGATCGAAACTGAAGCAGGCGTCCCTCGCCGAAATGGATCGACTTGACCAACGAAAAATCGGTGTTGGCCAAACCTGGACCAATGATCGAGTTGCGCGGCGCGTTGCCGGTGAATCCGGCCGGCTGCGGTTCGAAAACGGTCGGGTCGAAATACAGATCGGGCCCGCCCAGAACCGGGTTCCCGTCTGCGCCCGGACGCAGGTTCGGACGGCTGCGAGTCGAGCCCGGATAGGTCCGTCCTCGATTGCCGCTCCAAACCACTGTGAATGGTTGACCGGAGGACAGAGTGCTGATGCCGTTCACTTGCCAGCCCTCGAGCACGCTCTTCGCAAACCCGGTGAAGCGTGCGGCGATGGGAATGTCATAAGTGAAGTTGAAGGTCACCACGTGACGCGCGTCAAAGCCCGACAACGCGTAGTCGGCCTGCGCGTCGAGTGGGTCTTCAACGAACGACTCCTGGTTGCGGATGTCCGTGCCCCACGCGCCGGAGTTGTTGTCCTGGCTCTTCTGCAAAGTGTAGGACGCCTGGAACTGGAGCCCGCCCTGGAAGCGACGGATGACGCCGGCATAGAGGCCGTTGTAGTACGAGTTGATGTCGGTAGTCGCCATGCGAATCGAGTTGAAGTTCGGATTGATCTTCGGCGCGCCCGCGGGATAGAAATGCGTGCCGTCCGGCAGGATCGTCGGAATGAAGTGATCGGCCTCGCGATGTCTCAGCAGGTGATAACCGCGCGAGCCGACGTATCCGAAACTCACCACCGTTCCCGATTGAATCTCTCGCTGGACCGACAAGTTGTACTGAAGCTTCGTCGGCGTGCTCAGGTTCTTATCAA
The DNA here is from genome assembly GCA_036279935.1 of Pyrinomonadaceae bacterium. Lineage (GTDB taxonomy): Bacteria > Acidobacteriota > Blastocatellia > Pyrinomonadales > Pyrinomonadaceae > PSRF01. The sequence continues at coordinate 554 of DASURS010000055.1, read as the reverse complement.
AGGTGACGAGAGATCGAGCACTCGGCGTGAACGGACCATCGAGCGCGTTCGGGAATGGCGGATTCGCGACTGTGCCGGTGAAGTGAAACGGGAACGTGCGGCTGCCCTGAATGCTGTAGAAGTAGGAGATCGGCAGGTCATAGTAGATGCCGAATCCGCCTCGTACAGAAGTCTTGCCGTTGCCGAAAACGTCCCACGCAAAGCCGACGCGCGGCGCGAAGTCTTTCAAACTCGGATTGCGTTGCCACAGTGGTCCAACCGTCGGATCTTTGTCGGTGATGTTGACGAGCGTGCTCGACTTCCCATGAATCTCGTGGGGAATCGTGACGAACTCGTAACGAAAACCGAGGTTCAACCGCAGCCTGCTGCTGAACGCCCAGTCATCCTGGACGTAAAACCCGAAGATGTTCTGTCGCCATGCGCGCTGCGTGTCAGACCCCGGAGCTTCAGCGCGAAACAGGTACGGCTGTGCCCGCAGGAACGTCTCCATAGTGCGGAAGCTGTAAGTGCCTCGCGGTATGAACGCCAGCTCTTTCGCGTTGAGCTGATTGCGA
>DASURS010000054.1:0-18842 GCA_036279935.1 Pyrinomonadaceae bacterium | reverse complement strand
AGTTGATCACCGCCGGGCCGGTCCTGCCCTTTAACGATTCCTTCAAGTCGACATAGAAGGGCGCGAACCGACGGTTGAATCCGACCGTCAACTGGTTTCCCGAATCCGCAACCGCCTGGTAAAGCTCGCGACATTCAGCTTCCGTCAGCGCCATCGGCTTTTCGACGAAAACGTGCTTGCCTGCCATCAACGCCTCGTACGCTTGCGAGAAATGATGTTGATTGCGACTCAGCACCATCACGACGTCGACCTGCGGATCGTCCAGTATCTGCTTGTAATCGGACGTGAAATACGCCGCTCCGAAACGCCGCGCGTACGTGTTGCCGCGCGCGGGGCTCGCCGAATAGACGGCGTGCAAACTTGCGTTCGGAATCTTCGACAACGCCGGTAAATGCGCCCACCGAGCGAGATTGCCGGCGCCAACCAGAGCTACTTTCACGTCGGACTTCGCGGCGGTGCTCTTCAGGTTCACGCGACGCACGGGCGTGGACTTCTCGCCGCCGTTAACGGAGATTGGCTCGGGATATCGCAACAGCACGCCCAAACTGCTCAACGACGGATCCATGACGGTCTGGTAAGCCTGCGGCGCGTCTTCCAGGTTGAACTGGTGCGTGATTAACGACTGAAGGTCGATCCGTCCGAGCGCAACCAGCCGCAGAAACTCCTCCATGTTCCGTTTTTCAGTCCAACGCACGTAAGCGATCGGATAATCGTGTCCGCGCACCTCATACTCAGGATCGTAACTGCCCGGTCCGTACGCTCGCGACATCAGGAGTTTGATCTCCTTCATGTACATTTCCGACCACGGGAAAGTCATCTCGACCGCGCCGACGATCACGATGCTTCCGCGATCCCGGCAAATCTGGAGCGCCAGTTCGCACGGGGCCGACGACTTGGACGCGGCCGCAACGATGACGCAGTCAGCGCCGAGACCGTTTGTTATCGAACTGACTTCGTCTGTGATTGATACGCCGCCGTCGAGACCATGATCTAATCCCAACTTGCGTGCCAGATTCACGCGGTCCGTTCGCAGATCGATCCCGATCACACGCGCGCCCTGTAACCGCGCCAACTGCGCAACCAACTGTCCCACCAAACCGAGTCCAACGACCGCAACCACGTCGCCGACGCCGACTTCCGAGATTCTGATCGAGTTGAGCGCGATGCTTCCGAGCGTCGTGAAACACGCATGTTGAAACGGAACCTCCTCAGGCACGTGGACGATCAAGTTTCGCGACGCGAGAATCGTCTGACCGTGACCCGTTCCTTCACCGCCGTAAGCGACGCGATCGCCGACTTTGAACTCGGTGACGGACGGATGGCGCTCGGTGATGATGCCCGCGCCCGCGTATCCGAGCGCGGCGTATTCCTTGAACTTCGCGCGCACCTCCGTGATCGTGGGCAACGGTCCCATCGACTTCAATCCGTCCCAAACCTTGCGCAACTGTGAAGGGTTCTCGGCAACTTCCTTAATAATGCCTTCGTGAATGCTGGCGCTTTCGGTTCCACTGCTGATCAGCGAATAGACGGGATTTACAAGCACGTGATTGGGCGTGACCATCGGCTCAGGCGCGTCGGCCACGACAATGTGTTTCAGTCCTTTGCGAAAAACCTGTTTCATGGGCGGTTCGGGGAGCCTCTCTAAAGAGCAGAATCAGTTTCAGCCATTGGCACGTGGGGCTGGGCGCTGTTGCTCTTCAAAAAACCTTGTGCGTTAGCCAGTTCGCGATAAAGGTCGAGCCACTGATCGCGGATGTGCGGCCAGGTGAATTTGCGCGTCGACTCGTGCGCATTGCGAACCAGCTTGAGGGCAAAGTCGTTGTCGTTGAGTAGACGAAGAGCAGCGGCAGCGAGCGCCTGGTGATCGTCGCGATCGACGATCATGCCGGTCAGCTCGTTTGTCATGATGTAAGGGATCGCGCCGCCTCCGTCGGTTGTCACTACGTTGAGCCCGCACGCCATGCTTTCCGTAAGCGAGCTCGGCATGTTGTCGATGCTGGTAGCTGAAAGATAAATGTCGGCAGCATCGTAGAGCGCCGGCATGTCTTCAAACTTCACAAAACCGATGAACTCCGCGTTGCGCAGTTTGAGATCGCGCGCGAGCGCCTCGAGGTCCTGGCGCAGATAACCGTCGGCGGCGATCGTCAATCGCGCTTCGGGATAGCTTTCCTGAATGATTGCAAACGCGCGCAGCACGCACGGCACGTTGTACAGCGGTTCGAGCAAACGGCTCGTCAGAAACACGGGCCGCAACGGCTGCCGCTCGCGATAAGTGAAACGGTCCAACTCGACAATGTTGTGGATCGCGCGAGCGTGCAATCCATAACGCGCGAAGACGTCGACGAGATAACCGGAAGGAACGACGACCTCGCTGGCCCACCTGATTGTCGGAACGGCGGTGCGCCAGGTTTCGAGATGGTCCTCAGCTTCGCCGCTGCGATAGTTGAGGATCGACTTCTTTCCGTAGAGCCTTGAAATCCCGAGCGCCGGAATCGCCGATAACGAGTAGGAGTAATAAGACGCGCAGAAGATGTGGATGATGTCGTACTGGCGCACGCGCAACAGCAGTAACGCGATGTAGTACAACGTCGTCACGATCGTCCGCACGTACTTGATCCGCTGCAAAAATCTAAGGACGCCGGGCAGCCGCGGATTGTGCGGCAGAAAACCGATTTCGAGCTCCGGCTCGCGCTTCAGTCCTTCCATCAAACGGACAGCCTGCCGCGATTGGCCGCCGAGAATGTCCAGCGACGGCGCAACGATCAGCACGCGAATTGTGTTTGTATCCTTCACAGGCGACTCGTGAAAGCCCAGTTTGTGTTTTTTGTGCCTTTTTGCGGCAAAAACTCAGCGTAAAGACTCTCGACGTTCTGAACTTGTTTGAGCAACGAGAACTTCTCGTTCACACGACGTTTCCCGGCTTCACCCATCAACCGCGCACTTTCCGGTTCGGTCAACAACTCGACGACATGATCCGCCAGTTGAACGTCATCGCCGGTCGCAACCAGGTAACCCGTTTCGCCGTGAACAACAGCTTCCCTCGCGCCGCCGACGTCCGTCGCGACAACGGGCCGTCCCGCCGCCATGTATTCGAGAATCGCGTTCGAGAAACCTTCCGAGTTCGAGCTCAACACACAAACGTCTGATATCGACAACACCGATCCAACGTCCTGGCACCTGCCGATGAAGAACGTGCGATCGGCAATTCCGAGACTGCGCGCCAACTCCTGCGTCGCGTCTTTCAGCTCGCCCTCGCCCGCGATTATGAACGCCGCGTCAGGCACTTCTTCCGCGATCCGTTTCGCCGCGCGCAGGAACGTCGGATGATCTTTGTAACAAGCGGGCTCCGGGTTCCAGACGTGCGCGCGCATGTTGGCCATGATCGTGACGAAGCGCGCGTGCTCCGGCAGATTGAGCGCCCTCAGTATCTCGTTTCGATCCGCATGCGCGGGTTCCACGCGAGCAAGATCGAGGCCGTTGTAGATCGTTCGCACCTTTTGCGCCGGCACGCCTTCTCGTATCAACTGCTGCCGGACGTCTTCACAGTTCGCGACGACAGCGTGGGCCATTCGATACGCGCTGCGTTCGACGAGTCGTTGAGTTTCGGAACGAACAGCCGATTCGCGTCGCGACGCGATCCGCACCGGCACCCGCGCGAGCGTCGCGCCGGCCATGCCGAAGACGTTCGTGTAAAAGTCGTGCGCGTGTACGAGGTCGATCTCGTGCTTTCTCAAGTATCGCGCGAAGCGCCACACTTGTCGTGCGGTGTGCAGATCGTAAAAGCTGTTGAGTCGAAACTCGGGAACGTCGTGCAGGCCGAGACGATTGATCTCATCCAGCAGCACGCCTGAGCGATCGAGCGTCGCCACGAAGACGTTGCAGCGGCCGCTTTCCAGCAACAGACGCGTTAACTGCACCGCCTGTCGCTCGGATCCGCCCTGGTGGAAACTCCCGATTAGTTGTAGCGCGTTGTATCTCAAACTCGTTTTCGCCTATGCCGCCGCGGCCGCCTCTCGCCAGCCGAGCGGATGAACAACCGGCGGCATCTCTCTCAACATCACTCGATCGATCTTCCCTTCGCCCCAATCGCCCGACAGCGTGATGTCGTCAGGTCGCGACGTCGCGATGGGCCAGCGAAACTCGCCAAACGCTTCGCGCACGATGGGCAAGCGTCGAGGGTCGTAGCCAAGCAATCGCGCGCCGAACCAGTCGACACAGGCCATATTGTTGCCCGCAAACAACAACCCGAGCGGCAGCGGCTGCGGCGACAATGGACCATCGCCTTGTCCCGCGATGATTGCATCCGCTAAGTGGACCACTCTGCGGCGCGCCGAGTCCGACATCGATCCATCAGTTCCGCCGTAAATCAAAATCCGGTTCAGATCGAGACCGGTGCGCCATATCGTGTCGTTGCCGATCCACGAGCCCTCGATCCCGAGATTGTCGCCCATCAGGTGAAGGACGCGATTTAGTTGCGTCGCAACTCCGCCCCAAACACGTCCGATCGCGCCGGAGTCAGTCAGGTTCTGCTGGTCGGCCGCGTACTCCAGCATCCGTTTTACTCGCGAGTTTCCGGGATAACAGTCACCGCCGAGATCAGCGCCGCCCAGACGGTGATGCGGCAAGTATTCTTTGTTCCCATTGATGCCGATCAGGTTCTTCAGCGCGCAGGTGATGCCGGCCTTTTTGTGCGTCTTCAGTTTCGGCAGGTTGATGACGACGTCCGCCGCCACTACGTCGCGGGCGACGAGATAGCGATGCCGTCCTTTGCCGTGCGTCTTCGCCATCAAACGCGGGTCGTAACAAGTGACGCGAAAGTCGTCCTTCTCGTCGGTGATCGGCTCGAGCAAACTGTCAGCGCCGAGATCGAACAGCACGAATTCTTCTTCGGGAAGCACGTTCTCTTCAGCAACGCGAACGCCGTTGACGTACTTCGCCGTCGTGCGGCGAAAGTCCTTCACGCCTTTGAAACGAGAATCGGTCGTCTTCAGCGTTTCGGCCCATTCGCCGAGCCCGGTCGTTTCGAGCAGCGCGTCGAAGTCGCACGTTTGAATCGGAGCATCTCCGACGAGGACTTCAGCCGCTTCGCTCTGCAACGCAGCGTGCGCGACGGCTTTGACGACGGACTGGTGCGTGATCATCGGATCCATTCCGCCGTCGCCCTGATTGTGATGAAGCACAAAATTCGGCTTGATCAGCACGCGCGCGCCGGGCGGAATCAAATTTTCCCAGCCGAGGTAAGACCATAACCGATCAATGGAACGCGCGATCAAGTCGTCGTCGTACGCGGCGGTCTCTACAAGTGCCAGATTCGGTTCGAAATTACTATTCATACTTCACTGATCACCGGTCGCCATTTATTCGACTTTGTGCGAACCACGGATTCCTTCAATTCGATTCTGATCGGCAGACCGGGTAGATTTGCCTTGAGAGTTTCTTCGATCTGACGCCGGCTGTCGTCGTCAAACTCCTTCTGCGGCACGATCTGAAGCTCGACCGAGTGGTCCTGCCGCTGGTGGAACAGAAACTCCCGCACCGGATAATCCTTTAACAAGTGCGGCACTTCCTGGCCTGCAACCCACCGTCCATCCGGCAACACGACGCGATCTACGGCGCGGCCCGTCACGTCAGGCAGGACAAACGCGGGATGACCGGGCTTGCTGCCAGTCGCAAACCGGCCAACGTCTCCAATGCGATAACGGATCATCGGCATCGCATCCGCCTGAAGCTTCGTGATCAGGATCGGCGACTCTTCTTCCGGCAACTCCGGCTCGACGAGCGTGTAGCTCCAGTCGAGCGTGTATTCGAGCGGATTGGCCGCGTCCAACTGCACGCCCAAACAACCGGCGTCGCGCGATCCGTATCGCTCGTGTACCGGCCGTCCAAACGCTTCCTCGATCAGACGGCGATGCCTGGACCACAGCTTTTCGCCACCCGTGATCATACAGCGCGAGGGATAGTTGGGTTTGTAATTCCGGTTCAGCACGTGCTCGGCGAGATAACCCAGCGCGCTGGCGTACGCGATGATGCACGCGGGCCGGAAGCGTTCCATTTCCTGGTGATACCGGTCGAGCGTCTCGGGCGACAAGCGCATCGAGTCAAACCATCTCTGGTTGGAAACAAACGCCTGGTAGCGGTCGCGAAATGAATCAGTCGCCTTCGGATCGAGATGATGGCCCCACAGCAGCGCGGTCCGGCTGCCTTCCGGAACGCCGAGCGCCTCGAAGAAGTGTTCCATGCCGCTGTCGCGCCAGCCGCGTTCGTTTGGTCCAAGCCAGAATTCAGTCGGCACTCCGGTCGAGCCACCGGTTGAGTCTTTCCGAAGCTGATCCGCGGGCACTGCCGGCGACAGCAGCTTCGATCCCGCTTCAAGGACATGCTCGCGTTCCAGGACCGGGATCCGGGAAAAATCGTCGAAGCTGAAATCAGCGTGCGGGTCGAACTGGCACCCGTCCAAAAGCTCGCGGTAGTAGACAGTCTCTTCGTAAGCCTTGCGGACGATCATGCGCAGCCGTTCGAGTATCCAGCGCGTCTTCTGTTCGCGGTCCCAGGTCGCGGTCTGGCGACGGAAACGAAGACCTTCGTCGAATGCCTGTTGCGTGGGTCTGGTGGCCGGGCGCGTCGACCGCTGTAGACGTGAAAACGGCATCAGCACATGAAGTGACAAGCCGTCATGAATTCCGCCGATTAAGTCCATCTCACACCTGACGAAGCCAGTCGCCCCTAAGCCCGGCTCGGCGCCGCCACCGCCTCCGTCGTCTTCGTCGTCCCCTCCGTCACGTTGGCCGCGTCTGGGCCGGGGCCAATCAGCTTCCGCGTATTTTTGGAAAACGGATGTTCCCAACGTTCGCGCGCAAACTCATCGGCCGGCGGGAACTTCATGATGAAAAGCCGGTGGAGACAAACGGCATAACCCACCAGATAGTAGACATACCATTGATAAGCAACAGCGCCGAAGAAACTGCTGAACATGAATCCGATGAGCGACGCCTGTAGCCCGACCGAGAGATAGTAAAACCGCCGGCGCTCCGGCACGTGATAACTCTCTTTTTCGACCAGCCGCATGCGCCGGATCGGGTGAATCAGAAACATCACGTAGATCACCGCCGCCGCCAGTCCCATTTCGGCTGCGACTTGCGTGTAGGCGTTGTGCGTTTCGAGATTTCGTGGGGATTTCTGCCGAAAGTTTCCGATGCCGACGCCGAACAACGGATACCGCAGCGCAACCCAGACGGAACGTTTCAGAACTTCCGTTCGCTGGCTTGACGAGCCTGTCAGGTCCGCGGCGGAATTGAAAATCGTCCCGAGCCGGCTCGAGAAAGCTCCGGGCGCCAGACCGACAAATAAGATCACCGCAAACACGAGCGCGGCAGTCGTCGCCACGCGATTCTTCTTCCCTAATCTCCGGACCAGTACGAACGTCGCCGCCACCAGACCGATGAATCCGCCGCGCGAGAAAGTCACGACCACGCCGCCGACCATCAACGCCGTCACGCCGAAATAGACCAGCTTCTTGAGCGGATTACGGCCGCTAAGTCCCAACGCCATGGCGATCGGGATCATCGAGACGAGGTGCAACGCGAGATCGTTCGAATTCCCGAACAGCCCTCCGATTTTGCCCCCGATGCGCATGATGTCGCCATACGCAACCGCGAAATTGCCCGAGCGGTAATCGCCGATCGCGCTGATGCTCAAATAAACACTGACGGCGAGCACCAGCCAAAGCAGCATCTTCAGCCGCAGCTCCGTGCGCACGACGTTGACGATCACGACGAAGATCACCAGCGTCTTGATCAGCATCTCGCTGAAAACCTTCCAGGCGTCCGCTAACGAGTCCGCCATCGGCATCGACAAGATCGCGGCCAGGCCAAATAGCAGGATCAGGTTGATCTCTTTCGGACGCGCGGTGAAGTTGCCTTCCAAAGCGATTTGAGTGGCGAAGTAGACAACGAGCGTGACAACGCCGGTGTAGAACGCCATCTGGTTGAGTGCCGACAGCGCTGGGAACAGCTCATACGGCCTCACGTACAGAATGACGCTGAACACAAAAAGACAGGCGAAGCTGAGCGTGTGCCCGCGACGCCGGACCCAGCTGTCGCTCTTCGAGGTGGTTTGCGTTTTCTGAGCCGGCGGAGGAGGAACCGCATCCGCGTCGTCGTCCAACGGCTTTTTCCCGCTGGGCCACACTTCGATCGATTCGGCGTTTTCCCGGCCGCGAGCCGCGCGGCTCGGAAAGACGCCTTCGTAATCGAGTGCTTCTGGATTCGATCGCATAAAAAGCGCTAAGTGGTTGACTTGAACTCGCACGAGCTAAGAACAAGTCAGGAAGGGGGCAGCGCCCCCGCAATCGCTACGGCGGGGGCGCGCTATGCTTGCCCCCTTCCTGACCTGTTCTCGTTAAGCTCACGCGTATCAAGTCTGACCACGGCCTTGCCTCAAAAGCCGGCAATCCCACCAACGGCAGTTGGTGGTTACTTAACTCCAACCTACGAGTTCGTTTGCATACTCGATGAATCCCACCAACGGCAGTTGGTGGATGTTTCACTGACCGCCTGAAACAAGGCTGGATCTGAATAATCCACCAACTCCCGTTGGTGGGATTTTACGAAGCGGTCCGGTCTATGTAGGTTGCAGGTGAACCATCCACCCACTGCCGTGGGTGGTATTTGGACTTTTAGGGCAAGGGCTCTGACCACTAACATACGAAGCCTGTTCGGTCGTTACGGATGCGCAACCACGCAGTAGAGCTTGCCGACCTTCGTCAGCGTGTGACGGCTGAAGTCGGCCTCTTTCATCAGTTTGTCGATGCGGGCGGCGCTGTAGAAATAGACGTCGCAGCCTTTCATCGTCAGTCTCGCTTTTCTGACCGGCGCGCGCCACGTCCACAGTCGCGGAAACGCCATGATCGCTTTGTCGGTAACCAGCTCACGCATGCGACGCAGCACCGGCAGTGGATCGCTGATGTAGTCGAACAAGCCGATGCCGAAGCTCACGTCGAACTTCTCGCCGGCGTTGTCCCACTCCAGCAGGTCCGTCTGGATGAAGGTGCAGCGATCGTCGAAGTTCTGGTCCTCACTCGCCTTCCGGCACAGACCGATCATGACTTCGGCGATGTCGAGCCCGACGACCTTGCGCGCTCCGCGCCGCGCCAGCTCGAAATCGTAAAGACCGTTGCCGCACCCGACGTCGAGAAACGTTCGTCCCGGGATCGGTTCGCAATTCGCAATCGTGAACTGGAAACGCTCGTACATATCCTTGCGGAAAATCTGGTCGAGCGTGTTTGAAAACTTCGACTTGCGATGCGTGTAGATTCGCTGAAAAGCGTCAGCTTCGCTGTTCCAAAACGCGCGCTGCGCCTGAATCTCGTTGTTCAAATCTGAAGCACCTCTCTAACCGTGGTGAATTGAAAATCGTTGACGAGGCGGCCCAAGCGCCGCTCAGTTTGATCTAAATTGCGATAGTGCCGAAACTTCTGAGAAGCGGACAAATTTTTAATGCGGGGCTGGTCCGGGTCGACCTCCCAGGGATGCAGGTAAAACACGACCGCACGGCCCTGTTCGTTGACCTTTTTCATGCAAAAGCGCGTGTAACTGTAGGGAAACAGGCGGAAGTAGCCGCCGCCGCAAAACGGAAACCGGCGCCCGAACATCTCGAGCACACTCATCGGAAACTCGTACAACTTGTCGGTGATCTTGTACGGCGTCAGCGGAGCGTCAGGGATGCCGTAATCGGGATGAAAACCCACGGGAAAGACTGACGAATCGTACTGAAAGCCGTACTTTTCGAGAATCGGCAGCGCCCAGTCTTTCGTCGTCTTCACCATCGAGAACGAAGGCGCGCGAAAACCTACGGGAGTCGATTTCACGCCCGTTTTCGCGATTGCGTCGAGGGCTTTCGCGAGGTCTTCGTCAAACTCTTCCGGCGTGATCTCCGTCAGCAGCAGATGGTTGTAACCATGCACGCCGATCTCGTGGCCGCGCGCTTCCACTTCGCGAATCAGATCGGGCGCGCGCTCGGCAACCCAGCCGAGAATGAAGAACGTCGCGCGCACGTTGTGACGATCGAGCAGATCCAGAATGCGCGTCGTGTTCGCACGTACGCGGAGGTCGCACTTGTCCCAATCGTCGCGCTTGATCGCGCGGGCCAGATTGTGGACGCAAAACCAGTCTTCAAGATCTATCGATAGTGCGTTCTTCATGCTGTTCATTCGCGGCTCGGTTCCCAACGCGTGTACCTTTCCCCGGTCAAAAACTTAACGAACGCAATCAACGACGCCAGGTTCGTGATCACGAAATACTGCGGCAACGCGAGCAGGCCGAACGTCACGCCCGCGCGCTCCAGAATCCACGAAACCAGCGCCGCGAGATAAAACGCGACCTGCATCACGAACACTGTCGCGTAAAAAGCACTGCGCGTGGCGAGCACGCCCGAGCTCAAAAAGATCACGATCAGAAACACCGGCACGAGGTAGCGCATCAGTTTGTGCGACCACAACTGGACCGCGTAAAAACCGCTCTTCAACGGATTCAGCACGTTTCGGTTTCGCCACAGGTCCGAGAACGTCTGCGAGATGATTCGCACTCGCGCCGCCAGCTCTTTCTTCGCCTGCCGGTTTGGTTCCTCGGTGCAAACAGCTTCGGGGACGTAGACCGCGCGCAAGCCCTGCTCGACCATCGTCGTCGCGATGATGAAGTCGCTGCACGCTTCGTTGTAGAGCGGGATGTACGCCGAGGCGCGCACCGCATACATGCAGCCGCAGACGCCGATCAGCGAGCAGACGTTGCTCTCGTGTTTCTTGAGAAAGAACTCGTAGTTCCAGTATGACTGCGTGCCGGATCCGACGTTCGAATCCTTGTCGTCCTGGTAGATCACTCGTCCGGTAACGCAGCCGACGCTCTTGTCTGCGAAGGCCGGCATCATCAGTCGCAACACGTCGGGACGATAGTGCGTCGTCGCGTCCGAGAAGACGATAATCTCGCCGCGTGCTTTTGTGACGGCGGCGTTCTGCGCCGCGGTCTTGCCGAGTCGCTCCTCCTGGCGGTGCAGACGGACGCCCCGCGAAGCGAAGCTGCGTGCGATCTCGTCCGTGCGATCGGAGGAACAGTCGGACGTTACGATGATCTCGAGTTGCGACGGGGGGTAATCGAGCGCGAGAGTGTTTTCCAGTTTTGCGGCGAGGTCTCGTTCCTCGTTGTAAGCCGCGATGATTACAGTTACTGATGGGGTCCAGTGACTGCTTCGGACCGGCTTGGGCCGCAACTTGCTAAGGACGATGAGCAAGAGGGGATAGCCGGCGTAGGCATATCCAATCGCAGCCAGGCTTAACCAGAAGATTGCCTCCACTGTTTCCCGCACTCCCTCTTAAACTCGTAGATAATTAAAGCTTAAGCCCAACCAATCCGCAAGAAATCCGCGTGCCAGGTGGTAGTTCCTACGTCCTTCACTCCCGCTAACCCAAGTCTCATGGGGGAAAACTTTTTATAATTCTTCCTCCATATCCCTCACCCCAGCTAACTCAACGCTCACAGTGAAACACGTCCCACAAAACTAAGGCTGCGGCGGGGTCAGCGCAGCAGCCTTCGAATCCCACATTTACCTTAAAAATCGTGTCTAATCTGTGGCTAAACAGCGACCTCTTTCTCTTCCATCTCAAAAAACAGGGTTTTGACGTGGGCCCGCAGCGCCAGCTCAAACTGCTTCGCCTCCTCGACTTCGCTGAAGGACAGCGCCCGCAACTCCTGCTCGATGCGCCGGCGGTAGTCTGACACTAATGAATCAGAAACGCCTAATGCCGCTGCAACTTCCAGTTGCGTCGAATGATCCGGGCTCAAATAACAGTACCAAAGCACGCCGATTATCCGGTTGTACTGCTTCACCTTGCCCCGAACAGCCTCGTTCAAACTCGCCATAAACTGGTCGACGTACCCGGCCGCTTCCCGCTCCGACTCGCGTCGAACCAGCCCTTCTTCAGGGTTTTCGCGCTTATCGACCGGCTCGTAACTGTTGCTGTGTTCGTTGTCGCTGTCGTCGCCGTCTAGCGGGACGAGATAGATGTCCATTACCGGCAACCGCGACATCACGAGCGACCGCAGCGTCCGAACATCCACGGGCGAATCGACGGCATCGAGCACGGAAACAATCAGATCTTCGAGGTCGGGATTGCTGATCACGACCTGCGAATCGCCGGTGCAACCGACCATCCGCGTGTCTCTCTGCCGGACGGGAATGATCTGCACGCGCTGCTCGACGTCGTGCGCCCCACGGCGCGATTTGTTGTCGCTCCACTCGCTCAAACCATAAACGCGGTCTGCCAGACGGCGGTGCGGCTCATCGTCGATGCCGCTCGAATCGAAGCGGCGGAAGTTGGTGCTCGACTGGATGAGGGTTGAAATGCGGCGGGCAAGGCGGTAGCTCTCGGGATGGCGCTTGCGGAGCTCGGCGGTAAGCAGGTTGGTCAGTTCGATCTGGCTGATTTCACACTCGATCTCGTAGTCGGTCATGCTTGTTTCGAGATAGTGTTCGAAGCGGTTTTTGCTCAGGAGTTGGACGAAAAGTTCCTGCGTCAGGTCGGTGTAGGCCGTGCCGGCGCCTTCTTCGACGAGCAGTCCGGCACTGCGTGACGCGCGCACGAGCGGATGGTGCGAGACGATGCGATGCAGGTCGGTCCACAGGCGATTGACGTCCGACGAACGAAGACTCTCGATCCATTTGGCAGTCTTCGCCTGGCGGTCGGTGCGTCGCGCTCTGGACTGCGGACGCTTGTCCCCGCCTACGGTCGACGTTCCGCCTACGGTCGACGATCCGCCTACGGGTGCCGTATTTGAATCTTCACTTATGGATTTCACAGGATTTTCCGTGTTCCCTCTAACAGGCCCGTAACTGGATGTGCCGTGCTGGATCAATGCCGGTTGGGTGGGTGGAGAGAGCGGTTCCAATCTGGTTTTGGGAGTTTATAAGTCTTCCGGACATGCAAAATTCGGGTACGGGTACTGGCCGAGTTCGCGCACGCAGCGCGAGGCAAGTTAGAAAAAGCTTTGATTTTTGCCCGATTTGTTCCGCGAGTGAGCGGATTAGGTGTTTTCCTGGAGACGTCAGAGACCGGGTTGGCTCATCACCAACGCGAGACATGGTAACAGCATTTTAAAGAAGGAGCAACATCTTTTTACACTCGTAAAGAGGTAGGAAAAAGCTGAGGAAAAGTGAGAAAAGTGCTGGAATCGGTGTCGAATTGACCGTATTTGTACGGGTGAACGGCAGCGCGAAAATGAACGGCTCACAAAAACAACTCACATTCAGAAAAACGGCCGCCTGTCCTACGTCGACGACGTTGCTCGACTTTAGCCTCGAGCAGCTTTCGCCGATGGTGTTCACGCTGGTGAAGCAGCATCTTGAGACGTGTGAATTCTGTAGTGCGGAGTTGAAGCTTTTGGCGCACCACCGCGCGGAGGCTCAGGGCCCGTTCAAACCACCCGAAATCCCGACTAATTTGCGAATCCTGGCGGAATCGATCCTCGGCGAGCCACGAAAGACACTGATCTAGTCGCTAGCGGGAGTCACATGGAAGTAAAGATCCCGAACTAGTTGTAAAGAGACTCAATCTCGTCGGCGAAGCGCTCGTCGATAACACGGCGTTTTACTTTCAACGTCGGCGTAAGCTCACCACCATCGATCGTGAACTCGTTCGCAAGCAGCGCGACGCGGCGGATGCGTTCGTAATCAGTCAACGATGATGTAAGCGACGAGACGTCCTGTTGGACGATCTTCACAGCCGGCGCGTACTGAGCCAGCGACGCATGCTCTTTCGGCGCGTCCTTGTCACCAGCCTCAACCAGCGCCTCCCTCAAATTCTCCCAATCAGGCACGATCAACGCGACCGGCTGCTTCCGTCCAGCCCCAACCACCACCACCTGACTCACAAACTCACTCTGCTTCAACAAACTCTCAATCAACTGCGGCGCGACATACTTCCCATTCGACAACTTAAACAGATCCTTCTTCCGATCCGTGATGTACAGCCGTCCCTCCTTATCCATGTGCCCAACGTCGCCGGTATAAAACCATCCATCCTTCAAAACAGCCGCAGTCGCTTCCGGCTGGCCGTAATAACCACGCATCACGTTCGGCCCACGCACGAGTATCTCGCCATCATCCGCGATCTTCAGCTCGATCCCGTCGAACGGAATTCCAACCGATCCGACATGATTATTCCCGGGTCGATTAGCGCAAACGATGCACGTCTCAGTCGCGCCATACCCCTGAAGGATCGGAATTCCCGCCGCCAGATATGAATACGAAAGCGCGGGCGAAAGCGGCGCGCCCCCGGAAACGAAGTAACGCAAACGCCCGCCAACACCCGCACGCCACTTCGAAAACACGAGCTTGTCCGCCAACCCCTGCTTCAAACGCAGTTGCGGCGAGATAAAGCGTCGCTTGTCCTTGAGCTCGCCATAGCGCTGGCCTACGTCGAGCGAGCGCATGAACACGCTTTTCTTGAATCCCTTTTCCGCCATGCCTTTCTTGATGATCCGGTGATAGACCTTCTCGAAAAGACGCGGCACGGCAGTCATGATCGTCGGCGCAACCTCGCGCAGGTTTTCGCCGACCTGATCGAACGACGCGGCGTAATAGACGGACACACCGCAATAACAGAAGACGTAAAAACCCGTGCGCTCGAAGATGTGCGACAGCGGCAACACCGACAACGCAACGTCAGTCGGCTCGATCGGCAGTCCGGACGCAATCGACAACACGTTCGACATGAAGTTGTTGTGCGTCAACATCACGCCCTTCGGCTCGCCGGTCGTTCCTGACGTGTAGATGATGGTCGCCAGATCCTCGGGCCTGACAGCGCGCAAATACGCGTCGAACGCTTCCGGACGTTGCGCCGCATGGTCGCGTCCGCGTTTCTCCATTTCGTCCAAAGCAATCGCGCGATCGACCGTTGCCACGGCTTCCGAATCAAAGAAGATCAAGTATTCGATCTGCCGATTGGCGAGCGCCGGTTGCGCGTGTTTGTACAGACGCCGGTTGGAAATGAAGATAGCGCGCGCGCCGGAATCGGACAGGATGTACTCGACCTGGTCCACGGCCTGCGTCGTGTAGATCGGAACGTTGATAGCGCCCAAACTCAGAATCGCCAGATCGACAATCGACCACTCCGGCCGGTTCTCCGACAACAACGCGACGCGATCGCCGGGACGAACTCCCGCCGCCGCGAGTCCCAGCGCGATGTTCTTCACGCGCTCGACAAAAGCCTGCGCTGAAATCGAGAGCCACTTACCGTCGGCGCGATGATTCAACGCGTCAGCTTTGCCGTGACGCAACGTCGCTTCGAGACACAGTCCCGGCACTGAAGACGCGCCCTCTGTCGCTTTCAATTTCGGTTTTGCTTTCGCCATTTGCCTACATCAACAACAACGGATTTAAGAACTCGAGCTTGGTGACGCAGTTTGAAAGTTTCTCTGCTACGAAGAAATCGCAGAGACCGCAGAGGCCGCGGAGTTCAAACTGAACTACCAGTTGAGCTGGAGCTTGACGACTTTCTCCGGCGTCGCTTGCTGCTGCGCGGCGCATCTTCGACGCGCCCGTTCATCGTCGCGAGTGCCGCCAGCACCAGAAACAGCAGCGCGTTTGATGTCGTGTGCAACGTGAAGTCGAAAAAGCTGTGGACGAGCACCGCGACGCAACCACCCAACGACGCCAGCGCCACTCCGCGTCTGAAATCATCCCGCGACCGGGCGCGAACGAATCCCTTGTAGAACAGTAACGCGACAAACGCCAGCGCCAGCGCAGCGCCGATAATCCCGCCGTCGGACAGCACCTGGAGATAATCGTTGTGCGCCTGTTCGAGTCGAAACAGTCCGTTGCGCGTGTCGAAACGCGTGTAGACGACGCCGAACGCGCCCAGGCCGGTGCCGAGAAACGGATGCGCCTTGATGATTTCCAACGTAACCGCCCAGAAATGCGAGCGGCCGGTCGTCGGATCGTTCGTGTTGACGCTGTCGACGATCAAACGGTTAATCGAAAACTCGCCACCCAACGCCAGCACGCCGATAAACAAACTGACCAGCAGCGCCGCCGCCAATCCCGCACGCGCGGCAACACTCTTCAATCGGCTGGACCTCCGGTGTCGCTCCTCGCTGTGCTTTCTGAAAATGCCGGTCGTGATTACGAAAAATAGCACCTCGACGACGAGACTGATGATGCCGCCGCGCGAGGCGGTCATGACAAGCGCGACGCCCATCAATGCCGCGATGAAGCCGTACAGCAAACGTTTCTCTTTATCGACCGAGCCGGCGAAAAGCAGCCCCAGAGGCAACGCGATCGTCAGTTCCATGTAACCGGCGAAGTGGTGCCGGTTGATGAACGGACCGAACGCGGTGCTCTGGTTGAGCTCGCGTATCCAGTAGACCTTTGTCGGGCTGGTGAACGACTGCGTCAGCCCGAAGATCGCGAGGAAGAAGCCGAAGATCATGATCGTCCGCACCATCAGGTGAAGACGATGCGGCGTATCGATGAAGACGAGCGTCGCGGCAAAGTAAATGAGCAGCGTCGCGAACTGGACCAGCACCAGGCGCGTCGAGTAGGGATCGAATGACAGCGTGCCGGTCGTGATTGCCGCGCCGGCGCCGGCGTTGCCGAGCGGCAGGAGTTGAATTACGCCCAGCACTAACGCGCCGAGCAGCGGCAGTTGCAGCACGTTTCGACTGACGCGCAGGTTCCCGAGACGCCACGCGTCCAGCACCCACAACACGAGCAGCGTCAGGCCGCCGAGATTGAACAGGCCAAGCGCCCAGTAATGGACCGTGCCGTACGCCAGCGCCGACGTCACGATCGCGACGCAGATCACGAGAAACGCGAAACGGCTCGCCAACGTGTGGCGGATGCGATAAACGCTCCGTTCCTGAGACGTCGTGGCCGCGAGCGGCTTCGCGCTCGGCGCTTCGACGACGCTAAGGTCGGCGTTTGAAACTGAAGTCGTCATACCAAACCGAACCAAAAATCGGGCAAACTAAAGTCTCTTCGCTGACGCACGAGGTGCGCACGATCTTGAGCAGCACGCCTTCCGTCTTGTCCGTCGTCTTGAACGTCAGTGCGACGCGGTTCCACGGCGTGGTGCCGGCCGGCGCCTGGACGGATTCCCCGAGCCCTGCGCCGGTGGCCGCGTCCACGATCTGAACAGCCGGCGCGCTTCCGGTCTCGAGCTTTTCAGTACTGAGATAGTATTCAAAATCATATGTCGTGTTGGGCGCGACCGGAACGAGTTGCGACGCGTTCAGCCCGGGAAGATTGGTGCGCACCTGAAACGCGAAACGCAGACTGCGCGCGCCGCCGTTGGCCTTCGTCGGGTCGATGCCGATCTGAAGCTGCGGCGCCTGTTTCACTTGCCAGCCAAACACCATCTCCGGTCCGTAGCTGATCGCATCTTCGAAACTGCCGTCGAAGACCTTGCCGATCTCCGCGCGGTAACGCTCGTTGGGCGCGATGTCGTTCCAGACGGTCATCGCGTCGTGATATCGCGTGGCATTGATCAGAGTCGAAACCATTGAATTGGCGGTATCGCGGTTAGCCTTCTGGTCGTCGGCTGAAAGGTCTTTCCACAACCGCAGTCCCTCCTCATATCGCTGCTGCGTGAGCAGGTAGAGGGCAAAACCCGCGCGCGCCTGCGAGCTTTCGCCGAGCGCCTTCTTCAGTCCGTCGAAGTCTCCGCCGTAGATGGCCCATAGCAGGTTGAACTGTTGCGGTTGCAGCTCGACAGCAGCTTCGGCGGCGAGACGCAGCTCCTTGAACGCTTCATCGTAACGGCCGCTGCGGATCAAGAGGTTTCCGAGATACCAACGCGGATACGCGTACGACGGCGCGAGCGCGACGGCGCGTCTCAACGCCGCTTCGCCTTTGACGCTGTCGCCGGACTGCTCGTGCGCGGTCCCGAGCGCCATCCAGAAGCGATAGTCATTCGGCGAAAGTTTCACCGCTTGTTCATACTCGGCGATCGATTTTCCCTGTTGGTCCAACGGAAGGATCTTCTGGTTGACCTGCGCGATGCGCCAGTGCGATAGCGGATCGTTGGGCGCGAGCGACACGGCCATTTCGGCCACGCGCAGATTGTTGCCGGTGGGATTGAAGTTCTCAGCGAGCGTGTTTCCGATGTACCAGCGAACGGCGAAGTACGACCATGCGCCGGCAACGAGCAGCAGCAGGATTAAAAAGATCCTGACGAGCGGGTTTTTAACGTTAACGTGGACCAGTTCCTGCGGCATTTTTAATTCAAGTGTTCGATGGTAATTCGCATTCGTTTGACTGTAACCTCGCATTCCTGACAGGTATCCAACACTTCCTGAATGCGCTCGTCCGTCATCTTCAAACTCGAAATCACGACTTCGTGAATCTCGTGCTGCGCGCAGACCGACGCGAGATCGCCGTTGCCGCCAAACACACGCAACCCGTGAATGACCTTGCCGCTCTTCGCGGGATCGTCGTCGAGAAACCCGACCGGCGACAGGTTCAACTCCCGGTTGTTTCGCAACTCACGCAGCAGCAACTCGCCGCCGTCGCCCGCGCCATAGATCAAAACGCGACGCCCGTTTGCCGTGCCGACCGCGGGCAACACCTGCCGAAACAACCGGAAAGCCAAACGGCTGCCCGCCAGAAACAGAAACATCAAGACGACGTCGATCGCGAAGACGGTGCGCGAGAAACCCTCGAACCGAAACACAAACAGCACCATCAACACGCTCGCCACCGAGCTCACGATCACGGCTTTCCCGAACACGACCATATCGCTCATGCTCGTGTAACGCCAAAGCCCGCGATACACGCCCATCACGAGAAACACCGACATC
>DASURS010000053.1:0-9300 GCA_036279935.1 Pyrinomonadaceae bacterium | reverse complement strand
AGAAAGTCGAAAACAGTTGCACGTGCGTTAGAGCGACTTCGCTCCGTATTCAATCCCACCAACGGCAGTTGGTGGATTGTTCAAACGCGACCTACATGGCCGATCCGTCTCCTCGAGAATTCCACCAACGGCAGTTGGTGGGATTGTTCACTCGAGGTCGAATGACAGGCCGGACTTGAACCATCCACCAACTTCCGAAGCTGTGAAAGAAATGGATGTCGAGGGCCGTGTTATGCGATCAATCGTCGCGGCGGTCACGACGATCGCGGTCTTTAGTTGCTTTCGTTTTCTTTAAGCGGCTAGGTCATTGGCCCTTGACTCCTTCTTCAGCCACTGGATTCAGTTTGCGTTTGCAGAAACTGTGGTTTCCAACACAACCTGATCCATTGCTGCAAGTTGTGAGTGGCGCATGCCCAAAGGATTTCTAGTTCGGCTTTTTGTAAACCGCGTAACCTGAAGCGACGTAATCCGATCTTTTCTTTTATCCAAGCGATCGGGAATTCCGCTGTTTGGGCTCTTTGTTTGTAGATCTCCTGGGCTGTAACTGTTTCCATCTTTGCTTTATGACGGAGTAGTTCCGCTTCATATTCCCAACGATTCAGGGCGCGTCCTCGTTTGATTTGTGGACAACACTGCGTTTTCCAAACGCAAGCCGAGCAGGCCGTAGTAGGCGCGCGGTAGCGTAAGCGGATTCTCTCGCCTCGTTGCTCTCGACCTTGATACGTGAGCTTGACGCCAGCCGGACAAACGTAGCAATTGTCGGCGCTGTCGTAAGTGAAGGCGGCGCGACTGAAACGAGGATCGATACCTCGTTGTTGGAGCTGCTCCAACTTGTCAGTTACTGGAGCAATGAAATCGATCTCCTGCGCCGCCAGCTGTTTAATGTTGGAGCCACTCGTGTACCCTCCATCAGCCACCAGCTGCGCTGGCAACTTCCCGGTGTTTTCTTTCACCCGGGCCACTGCCGGCAATAACTGTTTACTGTCTCCGGCGCTCTGACTGAGACCGGCCGCGACAATAATCCCTTGTGCTTGATCGGTGGTGATTTGCACGTTGTAGCTTGGCGCATAGCCGCCATCAGGCTGCTTCATCTTGCGCGCTTCGGGTTCACTGAGACTGACGCGCAGCTTATCTTCCGGCACCTCTGGCTTCTGCGCACGCAGCTTTTCAAACTCCCTCAGTGCTGCTTCCAATCGTGCTTCACTTTCTCTCGCGGCGCGTTCCCGGGCACGCCCCAGCTGCTGGCCCACTTCTTCCTCAGCTTGTTCTTCTAATGCTTCCACATGACGACGCGCCGCTGCCAAGTGCTCCTTAACCCGTTTCGCTCCCTGAAATGATTGTCGACTCGCCTGCGCTTTGATCTTCGTGCCGTCATTCATTACCCGCTCCAACGTCACTAAACCTTCGCTACTCAATACCCCTAAGATCTGCACGAACAGTTCCCGCAACGCTTCTTCATGCTGCACTCGGAAATCTGTCAGGCTGTGATAGTTCACCACCCTCAGGCCAGTTAACCACTGATACGCCGGGTCTGTCTCACACAAGCGCGCGATCTCTCGTCCAGCTGTCACCCCACGACTGTACGAATACAGCCACAGGCTCACTAATAATCGTGGATCATACGCCGCTCGCCCACGCTCTCCTTCATACGCCTGTACTCCTTCGCTGAAGCGACTTAGCTCTACGCGACCCAGAAACTCCCATATGGCCCGCGCGGGATGGTCTGCTTCGATCAGCTGCTCCACATCGACAGTGCGCATCACCAACTGTTGCCGGTTCACATAGACAAAGCGTGGTTGTGGCTCATCACCCATTCGTTGGTCCTCCCTACTAGCTGTCGTATTCTATGCTAGCGAACCAACATCGGATCTTTTTTTCACAGCTTCTGCCGTTGGTGGTATTCATAGGGTATGCAAACGAACTCATAGGTTGGAGTTGAAGTACCACCAACTGCCGTTGGTGGGATTGCCAACTCTTGATGAGGCAAAGCCGCGGTGGTACGTCTATTGCCGCCGGTTCCGCTGCTGAGACTCATCTCGGAGCGGCAGGCCGGCAGTAGCGATAAAGATGTCAAACGCGCATAATTCCAATGATCTATGCGACCGCTGAAGCTTCACACCAAGACGACCCTCGTCGCTTCCGCCGTCACGATTGGCATGTTGACTGCCGCACTGCTTATAACCAGCACAGGCATCGCAAATCTCGAACGTGAAGACGACAAGGCGCTGGCCCAACTCCAGGCGGTCAATCTAGCGACCGAGATCAGCAACATGCAGACTCCTCGCGATCAGCAGGCGGTCGCACGTGCAGCGAACCTCGTCATCGGCGCTCGCCCGAACCTCGTCAGTGTTCGTGTTTGGGAACGATCCGGCGGCGAGTTTGTCGAACGAGTAGCAGCGTCGGGAAGTGCCGCTCCGGAAGCAATTCCGGACGAGACGAAAGAAGCACTGCGAAGCGGTCTCGCTTCGAAAGTCGTCGCGACTCGTCCGTACGGCACTGATAAGTCTTTGTACCGTGTGTTCGCGCCGATCACCTCGGAAGGCCGGCTCAGCGGCGCGGTAGAAGTCGCCGAACGCTTCGACAATATCTGGTCCGTGGCGCTTCGTTATGCACGCAAGATGCTCTGGATGTCGCTTCTCGCTGTGTTTCTGATCACGCTCGGAAACTATCTCCTCTTCCGGCACCTGGTTTACAAACCGATGAATCATTTGCTCGAAGCGATGTCGCGTGCGAAGGCCGGCGATCTGCAAGCGAACGTGCCTGCGCGCGCTGCCGACGAGCTCGGTCTGCTTTCGACTGAGTTCAACAGCATGATCGGCCAGGTGCGCGACATGACGGCGGAACGTGAGGCCCATCAAGCCATTCTCGAGCAACGAGTACACGAAGCAACCGCCGAGCTCGAGGAACGCAACAGCCAACTGAACGAAACGAACCTGGAGCTTTGGCGCACGACACGGCGCATGAATGAACTGGGACGGTTAGCGGCGGCCGGTCAGATGGCGGCGCAGTTTGCGCATGAAGTCGGCACGCCGCTCAACTTGATTAGCGGGCACGTGCAGTTGCTGCGTGGCGACCTTGAGCGGAATCCACGCGACGGCGAAGTGCGTCTCAAGATCATCGGCGAACAGATCGAACGCATCGAACGGATTGTTCGCGGGATGCTGGATCGGACGCGTTTCGAGACGAAGTTGACGCCGGTCGATCTCAACGACGTCTTGAAACAACTGTTTGTGGCGACCGCTGCGACGTTTGATGAGCGCCAGGTAAAGCTCGTCGAATCGCTCGAACCGAACCTGCCGCAGATTGGCGGATCTTCCGATCGCTTGCAGCAGTTGTTTCTGAACCTCATCAACAATGCACTCGACGCGATGCCACACGGAGGCACGTTGAGCGTGTCGACGCATTTGCAGACCGGAAACAACGGTAAGTCGCCGGCGGTCGTGATTGATTTCGCGGATGACGGCTCGGGAATGGAACCTGAAACGCTTGCGCACATCTTCGATCCGCTCTACACGACGAAGGCGCCGGGCCAGGGCACGGGACTAGGACTCGTAGTCGTCAGCCAGGTCGTACGCGAACACGGCGGGCAGGTTGACGTCGAAAGCGAGACCGGAGCAGGAACGCGCTTTCGTTTGACGTTTCCGGCGTGGGCAGTACCCGTCGCTGCTGCGGCCGATTCCGTAGTTTCTGAGGGAGTAAGTACGCCATGACGCGAGTGATGGTAGTCGACGATGATCGTGCGTCATGCGAGTTGCTGCGCGAGATATTTGCCGGGCAGGGTTGGACCGTCGACACGGCACTCACGCCGCACGAAGCGCTCGAACTTGCGCAGCAGACGAAGTTCGACCTCGTCGTCTCCGATATCAACCTGGAAGCCGAAAAATCCGGACTCGATCTGCTGAAAGATCTGCGCGATCAGTGTCCCGTCATTCTCGTGACCGCGTTTGGGAGTCTTGACGCTGCTGTGACTGCTGCGCGTGAGGGTGCGTGGGACTTCATCTCGAAACCGTTCAAAGTCGACGAAGTTGTCGCCATTGCGGAACAGGCGCTGACTCGCACGAGTCGCGCGTCCGGTGAAGTCGAGCCCGCGACGACGCCTGCCGTTTACGAAGAAATGGGTTTGGTTGGGCGATCCGCGGCGATGATCGAGCTCTACAAACAGATCGCGCGCGTCGCGCCGACGAAGGCGACCGTTTTGATCATGGGTGAGTCAGGCACGGGCAAAGAGTTGGTGGCGCGCGCGATTCACAAGCACAGCACGCGATCGGCAGGGCCGTTCGTGCCGGTCAACTGCGGGGCGCTGACGGAGACGCTGCTCGAGGCCGAACTGTTTGGTCATGTGCGCGGCGCGTTCACCGGCGCGGCAAGTGATCGAAAAGGGTTGTGGGAAGAAGCAGAAGGCGGAACGCTCTTCCTCGACGAGATCGGCGAGACCAGTCCTGCGATGCAGGTCAAGCTGCTGCGTGCGCTGCAACAGGGTGAGATACGGCGCGTCGGCGCCTCGAAGACTACGCGCGTTGATACACGCGTCATTGCGGCAACAAACCGTAACCTCGATAAGGAAGTGAAGAACGGGACGTTCCGGGAGGATCTGTTTTATCGGTTGAGCGTGGTGACGTTGCGCGTGCCGGCGTTGAGAGAACGGCGGACGGACATTCCGTTGCTTGCTGATCGGTTTCTGCGCACTGCGTCGGAGCGAATGGAGGGGCGCGTGTTTCGTTTAGATGAGGAGACGATGAAGATCCTCGTCGCGTACGACTGGCCGGGGAATGTTCGGGAGCTCGAGTCGGCGATCGAGCATGCGGCACTTCGCGCGCGAGGCAACCAGATCGTGCCGCAGGATCTTCCTGAGAAACTACAGTCGCCGGAGTTGAAAGCGGCTGTGCAGTCACCGCTTACCGCGTTGTATGGGGACTTGCCGTCGCTGGCGGAGCTTGAACGGCGATACCTCGTTTATGTGCTCGAGACGATGAGTGGCAATCGCTCACGCGCCGCGGAGGTCATGGGAATCGACCGGCGCACGCTGTATCGCATGGCTGAACGATACGGCATCGAGCTTGACGGTGAATAACCGGCAGTCAATAACTTACTGAATCAAGCGCCTGATCGACGTGCTTCAGTTCCTTCGCCGCATAACCCATTCTTCCCTTTCGAATCAAATCCTTCACCCGCTCAATTTCCTGAGTCGTTGAAATCAACTGGTGTTTGGCGTTGCTTCCATCCGGCTTTTTCGTCACAGCGCGATTCGCCGCCACTTGCGCCTGCTGAAGCGCATTGAGCGCCGGCTCGCTCTGCCGTCGCTTTAGATAGATAACGGCTGCCGCAACTCGATCACCCGCCGTCTCGATATCCGGATCGGCAACCGGAAGCGCATCGTCATGTATGACCGGCGCGGCCGATTGCGGTGGCGACTGCGTCGAATCGACCGTGATGATCTCTTCAACCGGCACCGGACGCAGCGACGACGCGAACACAATCAGCGCAACCACACAGCCGAGCGAGATCGCGTAATACAAGAATGTGCGTCTGCGACTGTTGAGCACGTTGTAGCCGCTATGTGTCATCGCTGTCATAGGTGCATTATGAAAAAAGAGAGACGGCTGCCTTACGGCACTCGCCTCTCTTCAGTTGCAACGGGGTTGTCAGGCACTCGACCCTTGCTGCATCGTTATTTTTTGGGCGTCGGCGAGCTCTTGGCGGCGGCTTTCTTCGTGTGACCTTTGTGATGGCCGGTATTCCGCTTCTTTTTCTTGCTCGTTTTCTTCTTGTGCGTCGTCTTCGCGGGCGCCATTTGTCCGCTGTTGTTTTGGTTCTGTCTTGGCGTGGCTTTGCCGTAAGCTGCCGCCCCGACGCTCAACGCCAGTGCGAGTGCTGCAAACGATCCGATGATGCGTTTCATATTCTTCAACCTTCTCCTTTTGAATTAGGGCCAGTGATGGCCGCCGATTTTTTCCTGGCCCACGTTCGTTTGTGGACCTGCTACGGACATGCGTATCGGCAACGGATGTGCCAACCGAAGGTCGGATGAAATCGCTTAATTTGCTCGGGTTTTTGGGGTAATTGAAGGTTTGAAGTGAGGCATCTACGCAAGCACCTGCAAACTCGCCACGCCTCCGCGACGAAGTGGCGCGTGTTAATATTTTTCACGCCATGCCCGAATTTTTTATCGAGCGAACGGTAGCGTTGCGATGCGCGTAGTCGTCACAACGCCACGGAAAAGTGTTCGAATCGAGTGTGTGGTTGTACCTCAACGCTACACGCCTCGCGTGATAAACCCTACGACAGGCCCGCAAACTTCAACTGGCACTTCAGTTGCGGCCGGATTTCGGTGTCCATGCGAACAAGAACAGGAGGTTAACATGAGTGAAGCGCAGAGCGTCGTCGGCTTGTGGGGCGTTCGGTATCAAGTGAAGGATGTGAGTCGCTCCATCGATTTCTACACGAGACAACTCGGCCTGAAGCTGGACCAACAACACTTGCCCGCTTTCGGACAGGTTTCGGTTGGCGATTTCAAACTGGTCCTGAGTGGCCCTGGAGCATCCGGCTCGCGGCCCATGCCGGACGGTAGACAGCAGGAACCCGGCGGCTGGAATCGCGTGATGCTGCAGGTCAACGATTTGCCCGCTCGAATCGAGGAGATGAAGAAGAGCGGCGTCCGATTTCGAAATGAGATGGAAGCTGGTCCTGGAGGAAAGCAGATCCAAATGGAAGACCCCGACGGTAATCCGATCGAACTGTTCGAGCCGGCGCGTTAGCTCGTCGTGATGTTATTGACGTTCAAAGTAAAGCTCGCACGGTGCTGATGAAAGCAACTGTAATCCAAATAATCGAGCAGAGGACGAACAGTGTGACAATTACACCGGCGGCGGTATGAGTCGCCTCCTCAATGGTGCGCCTTTTTCTGCCGCCGAACATAACTATGGCCGTCAGGAGTAGAAATGCGGTGGCCAAAGCCGGGACCGGAGCAAAGTTCATGATTTTTCTGCGACCTGGCAAATCGCCGAACTCGCAGTCTAGAACTTGAGAACTCTTCAAACATCAGCGAATCCACCCAGCAATGGGTGTTAATACTCAGCCTATCGGACCATCTACTTAATCGCTCGGCAACTCGTTTTTCGCCCCTGGCGTGTTTCCGCGAAGCTTGTCCTGTATTCATCGCGTGCAGCAGCGTTATACTTCCGTCGCAGATGGGCATCCGCAAGCGACTGTTACTCCTGTCTATAGGAATCTCCATTCCCTTGACGTTGGCGGGCCTGCTGATGCTGTGGGCTCTTTGGGGCGAAAGTACACGGGAACTCACTCACTCGATCGAAGAACAGTCGCAGTTGGCAGCGGTCGCTTTTGAAAAATGGATCGACGGCCAGCGCCAGCCTTTGTCAACTTTGGCAACTATCGCCGCCCAGCATCCGCACGGTCCGTTGCCGTTTGCGGAAAGATTATCTTACATCGTGGAGACGCGTCCTCATTGGATCGATCTCTGGATAATTGACGACGCAGGTCACACGCTCGCTTCGCATTCGCGCGAATTGACAACTCTTCCTGACGAAGTCATCGGGACACTACGCACTGAAATGGGCCGTCGCAATTCGTGGGCAGTGGTGACGGACTGGTCCAGCGGAGAGGGTTATCCACTGCTGGCTTTAGGTGTGCCGGTGGCAACTGGAGGGATTATTGTCGCACGTATTAATGGAGCAGCAATCGGCGACCTGTTTCGTAGTATTCAATTGTCCGAAGGCGCGGTAATAGCCATTTTCGATTCCCAGCGGCGCGTGCTTTATCGTAGTTCGACTGAGAATACATACCTCGGTACGGACAGAAGCGACTCCCCTCTTTTCGCACCACTCAGCAATCAATCAAAAGCCCTGGTTGAAACGACGAGCCCGTATGATGGAATAAAACGTGTCTATGGATTAGTTGTTGTTGGGTCAACAGACTGCGTAGTGGCGGCCGGCGTCCCTAGTTCAACTCTTTATAGTTCCGCACGAAGACAAATCACTCGTTATCTGATCTTTTGTGCGGTCGCACTTCTTTGCGCCATTGCCGCGGCGATTCTCATTGCGCAAAGCGTTGCGCGTCCAATTGTGAAATTAAGTAACGCCGTAAAGGAGTTCGGCAAAGGACAGCTCAACGCGCGGGCGAACGTCACGAATCGTGGTGAACTGGAAGAATTAGGCGCAGCGTTCGACGAGATGGCGGAGAGCATTGAAACTCGCACGCTACGTTTAGCTGAACTCAACCGATTGAAATCCGAGTTCGTCGGAGGCGTTTCCCATGAGCTTCGAACGCCGCTTACAACAATCAAGACGCTTACTCGTGTTCTGCTGCGCGGAGGTGAAAACGAGGAAGAGCGTCGCGAATATCTGGAAACCATCGCTGCCGAGTGTGACCGGCAGATTGATCTCGTCTTAAATCTTCTTGATCTCTCCCGGATTGAGGCCGGAGTCTTCACTATCTATCGCACAAAAGTCGATGTTGCCGAGATTTTGAGGAATTGCGCGGTGATCGAACAGCACGCCGCGAGCATACGCTCACATGATCTGGTCCTTGATTTGCCAACCGTAGACCTATTCGCGCTCGCAGATCCGAATGCACTTCGCCGCGTTGTCTGCAGTCTGGTGGAGAATGCGATAAAGTACACACCTGACGGAGGTTGTATCAGACTCGCGGCAGAACGCCGGGATAATGAGGCCATAATCAGGATCAGTGATAATGGGGTCGGGATCGACGCTTCCGATGTTCCCCGCGTCTTCGAAAAATTCTACCGAGGACGACCTTCGACGTCTGCTAAAGGATTAGTGAACATTGACTCGTCTGGCACGGGCGTGCCCGGCATCGGCTTGGGGCTGTACCTTGCGCGCACGATCATCGAGGAGTTTAACGGCCGGATGCACATAGAAACCAGCAATGATCATGGGACGACCATCGCCGTTCACTTACCCGTGTTCCTGGGAACTGCAGAGAGTAACGGAGAACAACTTGTCGAAGCGTCTACTCATTGTTGATGACGATCCAAATTTACTGCGTGCGGTAGCGGCTTGCTTGCGCGGCGAGGGCTATGAAGTGGACACGGCGCGCAGCGGCGAAGAAGCTCTTATTCTTATTGCCCAACGCCTGCCGGACCTGATCGTCAGCGACATCCGCATGCCGCGAATGGATGGTTACGCGCTCGCGCGGCAACTCCGCAGCAATCCGCGCACGGATCTTATTCCGATCATCTTTCTCACGGCCAAGGATGAGAGTTCTGAACGCATCGCCGGCATTCGCTCGGGTGTGGATGCATATCTCACAAAACCTTTCGAG
>DASURS010000052.1:0-2718 GCA_036279935.1 Pyrinomonadaceae bacterium | reverse complement strand
GTCGCCGAAAAAGACAAACCCGATGTTGTGATCGTCGAGATTGGCGGCACCGTCGGCGACATCGAGTCGCTGCCGTTTCTCGAAGCTATTCGTCAAATGGGTAACGAGGAAGGCGCAGGCAACGCGATCTTCGTCCACGTCACGCTCGTGCCATACATCGCCGCCGCCGGCGAGCTGAAAACGAAACCGACGCAACACTCCGTTCGCGATCTGCGCGAGATCGGTATCGCGCCCGACATCCTTTTATGCCGCTCCGAAAAACCTTTATCGCGCGAACTCCGTGGCAAGATCGCATTGTTCTGTAACGTGAAGGAACCCGCCGTGATCAGCGCTCAGGACGTCGACACCATTTACGACGTGCCGCTGGCGTTTCACGAGCAGGGACTTGACGATTTGATCGTCACGCAGTTGCGGCTCGAATCGCGCGCGCCGCAAGTCGATCTTTCACAGTGGCGAAACCTCGTCGCGACGATCCGCGAGCCTTCGGGCGGCGAAGCGTCGATCGCTATCGTCGGCAAGTACGTCGAGCTCGAAGACTCGTACAAGTCGCTGCGCGAAGCGTTGACGCACGGCGGCGTGGCAAACAATCTCCGCGTCGACGTGAAGTGGATCGAGTCGGAAGAGTTGATGGACGACGATTACGAGAAACGTTTGCGCGACTTCGACGCGATCCTGGTCCCCGGCGGCTTCGGCAAACGCGGCGTCGCGGGAATGATCCGCGCGATCCACTACGCGCGCAAAACACGCACGCCGTATTTCGGCATCTGCCTCGGAATGCAGACAGCGTGCATCGAGTTTGCACGTCACGCGTGCGACCTGAAGGATGCCGACTCGACTGAGTTCGATCTCGAAACGCCGCATCCGGTGATCTTCAAGTTGCGCGATCTCGTCGACGTCGAAGAGCTCGGCGGCACGATGCGTCTCGGCGCGTGGACGTGCCGGTTGGCGCCCGGTTCGCTGGCCCAGGAAGTCTATGGCGGCGCGACGGAGATCAGCGAACGACATCGGCATCGTTACGAGTTCAATCCCGAGTACCGGCAGCGACTCGAAGCGGAAGGTCTGGTGTTCAGCGGCGTTTCTCCGGACGGAAAGTTCGTGGAGATGATCGAGCTGCCGCGTGAGACGCATCCATGGTTCATCGGCTGCCAGTTTCATCCTGAATACAAGTCGAAGCCCCTCAAGGCCCACCCGTTATTTGCGGCTTTTGTGCGCGCGGCGCATGAAAATCGTTTACAATCCGAGACCGCCATCGAGAAAAATGGCGAAGTCGATCTGGTCTCGCACGACCGGGTCAGCGCGACCAGCGGCGATTGAGGCGAAAAACAAGCAGGCTGCCCAGACAAACCTCACTTCATGCTAAAACGCGATCTCGACTTACTCTGTCTCGGCCTGTAGCAGCAGATGCATATCCCGAAACCTATTGAAGATGCGCGAGTTGGCCAAACTCTCGATGAGAAATATTTGATCGAGGAACGCCTCAGCGAGGGCGGGATGGGCACTGTATACCGCGCGCGGCATCTCCAGATGGACCGTCCGGTAGCGATCAAAGTGATGCGCGAAGGCCTGGTCGCCGATGAAGCGGCCCACATTCGTTTTCAACGTGAAGCTCGCGCGATGGTCGTTCTACGACACCCGAACGCAGTTTCCGTGACTGACTGCGGAGAGACTTCCGACGGTTCCGCCTACATCGTCATGGAACTGCTCGAAGGCCGCACGCTGCGAGAAATACTGGGCAAGGAAGCGCCAATCGAAACAGCGCGCGCGATCTCAATCATCCTGCAAGCGTCCGAAGCCGTCGCCGCAGCGCACGAAGCGGGCATCATTCATCGTGATCTGAAACCCTCGAACATTCTCGTCACGCAAAGCGCCGACGCGCCGGCGACGGTGAAAGTCCTCGACTTCGGGGTCGCGAAACTGACCGATCGCATGCTCGACGACGCAGATCCGGCGATCACGTTGCAACAGCCGGGCACATTCGTCGGCACGCCGCGTTACATGGCGCCCGAACAGTTCAACGGGAACGGACTGACGCCGGCGGCGGACGTCTACAGTCTCGGCGTGATTCTTTACGAGATGTTGACGGGCATGGCGCCCTTCACCGGCTCGACGCCGATGCAGATCGCCGCCAAGCACGTTTCCGATGCGCCGCACGCGCCGCGAACGATCGTCGCTGCCATTCCCGAAGAGATCGAGCGCGTCGTCCTGCATGCGCTCGAAAAAGACGCTGCCGATCGACCCGCAAACGCCGCCGAGTTTCGCCGCGAGCTGTTGAAAACAGCGGAACTGCTCGGTTTGGAGCATCACGCGTTGACGAGCGTGCCGGACATCGAAGCGTTGCGCGGCGAAGGCGTCGAATCGCCGTCCGGACGTCTCGTCGTCGACATTGCGCGCGTTCGCGCCTTGAGCTCCGGTTCAAACGAGATCAAAGTCGTCCATCGCGATAAGAGCGAGCGCGCCCGCCTGAAGGACTCCGAAACCCGCAAGCCCAATTCATTTCTAGCCATGGTCAAGCGTATACTCGGGAAAAACTGAGCCACAAAAAGGCACAAAAAACACAAAGGCACTGAGCCGCAAAAAGGCACAAAGAAAGCACAGAAGGCTTGAAATCATTCTCGGTAGGAAATGCGACATTTGGCGACGGACGGCTCACGATAATCGCCGGACCGTGCGTCATCGAGAGTTTTGAACATGCGTCGATGATGGCGCGGGAGTGCCTCG
>DASURS010000051.1:0-2861 GCA_036279935.1 Pyrinomonadaceae bacterium | reverse complement strand
GGCCGGAGTAGCAGGCGGCGATCTCGTCGTTCAGGCGGTTATTCAGGCAATCGCGCGGGCAGACGGTGCAGCGCTCGAGCAGGCGCTCGAGGTCTGTGACGCGTTGCTGGAGCGTGCCGTCGCGCAGCAAGGCCAGATATGATGACTCGAAAGACTGCTCGTTACGCACGCGGGCTATGATATTCTGCGCCGCACCAAAGCGCCATGCGACTTGCCTCAAAAGTGGAATACCACCAACGGCAGTTGGTGGATTGTTCATTTTCAGCCTTGTTAAGGTGGTAAGTGAAACTTCCACCAACTGCCGTTGGTGGTATTCGTCCGAATGATTCATCGAACTCGTAGGCTGAATATAACTATCCACCAACTCCCGTTGGTGGGATTCCCCACTTTTTGAGGCACCAAAGCGCCATGCGACTCTGGCTCTCCAAAAACAGTGAAGTCCCCATACGCGAGCAGTTGATCACGCAGATCACGCTCGGCATCGTCAGTAACGATCTGAAGCCGAAGGAGCGGCTGCCGAGCACGCGCGACCTCGCGCGCCGGTATTCGATTCATGCGAATACTGTGAGCGCGGCGTACAGGGAGTTGGCGAGGCGTGGGTGGGTTGAGTTTCGCAAGGGGAGCGGGGTTTATGTTCGGCTGCGGGCGGTCGAGAAGATGGAGGAAGGGCTCGCGCTGGACCAGTTGATCTCGCGGTTCTTTCGCCACTTGCGTGAGGGCGGGTATTCGCTCGCCGAGATACAGGCGGGGGTGAATCGGTCGTTTTCGCTCCAGCGGCCGGACCATTTTGTGGTGTTCGAACCGGATGCGGAGTTGAGGGAAATACTCGTTGCGGAGATCGGGTTGGCGACGAAAGCGAGGGTATGTGGTATTGGACCGGCGGAGCTCGACGGTGGTGGTCCGTTGCTCGGTGGTGTGCCGGTTGTGCTTTACGGGCACCTCGATCGGTTTCGGGATCGTTTGAAACCGGAGACAGACGTGATCGTGTTGCATTCCGCGTCGGTCGTGGAATCGTTTCGCGGAGAAACAAAACCCCGGCCGGACGCGTTGATTGCTATCGTGTCGCGCTGGCCGGAGTTTTTGCGTTGGTCGCGGACGTTGCTAGTCGCTGCTGGGCTCGATGCTGACGCGCTCAGCTTTCGCGATGCGCGTGAGCGTGGCTGGGACAAAGGGCTTCGCTCGTCCGCGTTTGTTATTACCGACTCGCTGATGGCCCCTCGAATCCCCACCGGCTGCGAGATCAAAGTCTTTCGCGTCATCGCCGAGCGGTCGTTAAAAGAAATCCGTGAATACACGGAACGCTTCTTTTAACTAAATAATTAAATAGAAAAACTACTTCTCTTTAGCGAGCGTGCGGACGTAGTTCACGACGTGCCAGCGTTCTTCTTCACTCATTCGCCGCTCGCCCGCCGGCATGATGCCCTGGATGCCTTTCGACACCTTCCAGAAGATCTCACCGTCAGTCATCGACGTCATCCGTTCCTTGTTCGTCAGGTCCGCCGGCTTCCGCCGCAACTTCGCGAGGTTCGCTTCGTTCCCCGAACCCGTCTCGCCGTGGCAGAAGACGCAATTGCCTTTCTGCCGCTCCAGGTACAGGTCTTTCCCCTTCGCGATCGACTCCTCATTCGAGGTAGTAGGATTCTTCGTTTTGTCGGCGTCAGCAGGAAGCTCCCAGGTGTTCTTGGAGAAGTCTTGCTGCGGCGCTCCGGCTCCCGCTCCGGACGGCGGCGCTATGGAGCGATTCTCGTTTCTGTTGGTGGTCGTCGAACTGTTTGCATTCTGGGCGGCAGACATCGCCGGCCCAACAGACATAACGAAAAGAACTGCGATTACCGCCGTTAGGGCGACTGCCATAACCAGTAGACTCTTCCGCATTGTTTTCAGCCTCTCCTTTTTGTCTTTCTAATGGGTTTGCGCTTCGTGCTCTTGGCCGGCGTCGCTGTCTGTTTCGGCGCACTCTCGCTGCGGATCACATCGGCGACCATCGCGACCGGAACGTCCGCCTCGAAGACGATCTCGTTCTCTTTCGGGTTCATGCGAAAGCTCTGCAAGATCGTTTGCGCGTTCTTGTCAGGAACGGCGTCGATGCCTTGTTTCATCAACCCTGACAGCAGCCCGGTGATGATCTTCGCCGTATCAGGATTGTCCGCATTCATCGCGCCGCGCAGACTGTAATTGGCGCCGGCAATTGTAACGGCCGCGTAGAAGTTGCCCAAGCTCGAATCGCAGCGTCCTTCGCGAGGCGTGGTTTCAGTGCCGAACAGTCCGAAACTGCGAGCGAAAGCCGTCAACGGCGCGCCGGTCGCCGCTATGAGCACGTTTGGATCGCGCATCAGCGACTGAATGGTTTCCGGTTTGATACGCCCGTTGCCGTCACCTGCGTCGATCGCCGCCTTCAGATACGGAAGCGTGCCGAGAGCGATGGAGTTCGGCGTCAGAACGACGGCGCCGACTTCGGTATATCGCTTGAGTATCGGCGTTTTTTCGGCTTGCGCGAGTAGAGGATCAACCTTCATCGCCGCTATCGTCTTAGATCCGTGCTGCTCGGTTCGAACTTTGTCCTGAAGCGAGAGTTGGGCCAGCGACATCAGCGATTCAGCGTTGAAGTCGCCACCCGCGACTGCCATCACGTCAGGCGCGACGAAACTCAAATCGCCCGCGGGCTTGTGAAAGCGCACGGCGATGACGAGGTATTCGACGTTAGATGGATCGAAGCCGACGGCCGTTTTCATCTGCGCGAAACCCTCGCGCATCTCGGCGAGGTCTTTCTCCGGCAACACCTTCGGCAGAGCATCGTTGAACAAGCGTTGCGGACTGACGTAAATCAGCACGTCCGCATCGGGCAGGTTGGCGAGTGAAGA
>DASURS010000050.1:0-20236 GCA_036279935.1 Pyrinomonadaceae bacterium | reverse complement strand
TCACCGCGAAGTCGAGCGAACTCGGAATCCCGAGCAGGTTGACGAGATTGCGCAACACCTGCAACAACGCGGTCCCGATCATGATCCCGACGACCGAACCTTCACCGCCGCGCAACGAACATCCGCCAAGGACGGCCGCCGCGATCCCATAAAGCTCGTACGCATTGCCGTGATTGGCCGGCGAAACTGAGTTGGTGTAGAAGGCGAAGATGATTCCCGAGATCGCCGTCAGCGCGCCGGAGATGACGTACGTCAGCGTGACGATGTTCTTTGTATCGATGCCGGCATAACGTGCTGCTTCCGGATTGCGTCCGGTCGCAAACAGGTATCGCCCGTAGACGGAACGATGCAACACGACCCACGTGATGAAACTGATGATGAGCAGCAACACAAACGGCATCGGCAGCACACCGAAAAGATTTCCGTTAGCCAGAAACCGCAGGAAATCGAGCCCCGCCACCGTTCCGAACCCTTTCGTCTCGTCGTTCGAAATAAACCGCGCCGCGCCGCGATAGAAGAGCAACCCGCATAACGTGACGATGAACGGCTGCATGTTCAGTCGCGTGATCAGCAGGCCATGGCCCAGCGACAGCACCATCGCCAGACCGATGCAAGCCAGCACTGCCAGCGCGACGGGAAAGCCCCACTGCGTCAACATCATCGACAGCAACACGCCGAGCAACGCCATCATCGATCCTACCGACAACTCGATCCCGCCGGTGATGATCACCAGTCCCAGCCCGATGCTGAAGATCCCGAACGCGCCGATCTGCCGCGCGAGGTTCTGCAAGTTGATCGCGAGCAGAAAATTCGGATTGATGATTGAGACGACGACGCAGAGGACGATGAGCAGTACGAAGATTCCGAGCTCTTTTTTCATAAGCGGATTATCCCTCAGTGGCTTCAGCTCCGGTGGCCAGACGCATGACGGCCTCTTCGCTGAACTGCGGACGGTCAAGAATTCCGGTCAGCCGTCCTTCATGCATCACGGCGATGCGATCGCTGATGCCAAGCACCTCTTCCATCTCACTGCTGATCACGATAACGGAGACGCCGTTGGCGGCGAGATTGCGAATGAGTTGATAAATCTCTGACTTGGCCCCGACGTCGATGCCGCGAGTCGGCTCGTCGAAGATCAGCACGCGCGGCGCGAACGTCAGCCACTTCGCCAGCACGACTTTCTGCTGATTGCCGCCACTCAGATTCGCGGCGCGCATCTCGGGCGTCGGCGTCTTGATATTGATCGCTTTGCATGCCTCGACCGCGGCTTTCGATTCTTTCGCGAAGTTGATGAGCTTCGCGGACGAGTAGCTTTCGAGATTCGGCAGGGAAATGTTCTCGCGTACATTGAAGTCGACGATCAGACCACAGAGCCGCCGATCTTCGGGTATCAGGTAGATGCCGTTCGCGATCGCGTCCTGCGGGCCGTTGATGCTGAGCGCTTTGCCGTCGAGCACGACGTCCGTTTCCATCGCGTCTTCCACGCCGAAGATCGCGCGTGCCATCTCGGAACGTCCGGCGCCGACGAGCCCCGCGAACCCCAACACCTCGCCATGAGCGACGCTGAATGAAATCGTGTGTTTCGGATATCGCACCGTTCGCAGCCGG
The DNA here is from genome assembly GCA_036279935.1 of Pyrinomonadaceae bacterium. Taxonomy (GTDB): domain Bacteria; phylum Acidobacteriota; class Blastocatellia; order Pyrinomonadales; family Pyrinomonadaceae; genus PSRF01. The sequence goes on along the minus strand of DASURS010000050.1, from coordinate 18,628 downwards.
CGAACTTCAAAACTGCCCTGCTGTCCGTTCGTGGGCACGTGCCGGCCGCTTGCGCCTTTGAAGAAGTCTTTCAGATCGCGCCCCACCATCATGCGGACCATGCGTTCGTGTTTGATCTCGTTGCGCGGAAGCTCGCCTGCGTTTCGTCCATCGCGCAACACGACGGCGCGATCCGAAATCTCTTCGACCTCGTGCAGCCGATGCGAGATGTAGATGACGCTCACGCCTTGCGACTTGAGATCTTTCACGATCTCGAGCAGCCGCCGCGTCTCGGTCAACGTCAGACTCGACGTCGGCTCGTCCATGATGATGATGCGAGCGCCTGCGCTGAGCGCTCTGGCGATCTCGACGAGTTGTTGCTGAGCGATTGAAAGGCGGCTGAGCAGCGTACGGCTGGAAATATCGAGCCCGAGCTTGCGAACGAAGACGTCTGCTTCGCGATAGATGCGTCCGCGATCGATCAACTTCAGGAAGCCGCCCTTCGTCGGTTCGCGGCGGAGGAAAATATTGGCAGCGACGTCGAGGTTGTCGAGTACGCTCAGTTCCTGGTGGATAAACTCGATTCCGAGCGCGCTGGCGTCACGTGGTGAGTTGATCTCGACGGGTTTGCCGTCGATCTTGATCGAGCCGTTGTCGCGAGTGGTTGCGCCGCCGAGGATGCGCATCAGCGTCGACTTGCCGGCGCCGTTTTCACCAATCAAGGCGACAACTTCGCCGGCGCCGACGCTGAGATCGACCTGATCGAGCGCAACAACGCCCGGGAACCGTTTGCCGATTCCCTCCATTTCGAGAAGTGGAGTGTTATTCATCAACTGCGGCCGCGAAGCGTGTTGATCTTCTTGGTGAACTCCTCGACGTCGGCTTTCTTGACCGCGATCGTCGGCACGAAGATCTGCTTGCTGGCCGGAATGCCTGACTTGTCGCCGTTGAGCACCTTCGCCATCAGGGCCATCGATTGATAGCCAAACTCGAACGGCTGTTGCACGACGGTCGCATAGATCGCGCCCTCTTTGATACCGCTCAACGTTTCGTCTTCTTCGTCGAACGCGATGATCTTCACCTTGTCGGTTTTGTTTGCTTCCTTGACGGCGCTGAGTATCGCTGGCCCGTTGTACGACCAGAGCCCGACCATGCCCGCGATGTCGGGATTATTTACGAGCGTGTCGGCGGCGTTCGACTTCGCGCGGACGCGATCGGTGTTGTCAGTTCGCACGTCGATAATCTGGATGTTCGATCCGGCGATCGCTTCCTTCAGACCCTGAAAACGTTGCTGTGCGTTGGCGGCGTCGAGCACCCCGACGAAGACCATGATCTTGCCGCCCTGCGGCAGTGCTTCCTTCAAGAGTTCTCCTGCCTGGTGTCCGGCGGCGACGTTGTCGGTGCCGATGTAGCAGGAGCGATTGCTGGCGGGCGCGTCGCTGTCCTGCGTGACGACGAGCGCCTGGCTGGCGGCGCGGTTGAGCATCGCGATCTGATTGGCCGGATCGACGGGGCTGATGGCGATGCCGTGAATGCCCTTCGCGAGCAGGTCTTCGACGATGCGTTGTTGCTCGGTGGCGGTCCCGTCAGCCGGGATCCTGAATTCGACTTCAATGCCGGGAATTTCTGCAACGGCTTTCTCAGTTCCTTTGCGGGCGATGATCCAAAAATCGGAAGCGTTATTGGTAACGAAAGCGAGCTTGTGCTTGCCGCCTCCGCCTCCGCCATTGGTGCTGTTGGTCGGCGTTGCGGCGGGCTGGCAACCGGCCAGGATCAGGGCGCAAAGCAGCGCGCATACGAAGCTGAGCGTTAAACGAGTCGCTTTTTCTGGTCGCATTATGTTCCTCGGGCTATTGGGTTTTAAGGTGCGACTCTTCTTAGCATATTCCGGCTGAAAAAGGGAAACTTATATTACTGCAATCGTTGGAGTTGGGCTTCGAGGAAGGCGCGTTCCGGGCCGCTGCACGGGCATTCGAGGGCACGTTCGTACGACTCCGCCGCCCGGCGGCGATCGCCCGCCTGTTTCCACAGCTCGGCCGCGACGGCGGGAAGCAGGTGGTAATTCCGGAGTGACTGGTGAGCGTCGATTGCTTCGAGGGCGCTGAGGCCCGCGTGCGGTCCCTGCGCGCGGGAGATGGCGATGGCGCGGTTCAGGAGGACGATGGGCGTCGGCTCGAGTTTGTAGAGTTCGTCGTAGAGCTCGACGAGTTTCGGCCAGTCCGTCTCGGCTTCGCTCGCGGCGGTGGTATGTTCCGCCGCGATCTCGGCCTGGAGGTGGTAAGTGGTGACGGTGTTTCCGGAAGCGGACGCGCCGAAGTGACGCATGCCCTGCGCGATCAGTTTCCGGTCCCAAAGGTCGCGATTCTGTTCGGACAACACCGCGAGCGAGCCGTCGTCGAGCGTGCGCGCGGGCAGGCGCGCGGCCTGAAGCATCATCAACGCGAGCAACGCGTGCGCGGCGGGCAGTTGCAACGGCGACTGATCGACGAGCAGCAGCCCGAGCCGCATCGCCTCTTCGCACAAATCGGTCCGCACGAGATCGTCGCCGCTGGTCGCCGAGTAACCTTCGTTGAAGACCAGGTAGATGACGCGCAGAACACTGTCGATGCGCGCGGGCAGGTCATCGGCACTCGGCGGATCGATGACGATGTTGTGATCTCGTATCTGTCGTTTCGCGCGGACGAGGCGTTGCGCGATCGTCGGTTGCGGCGTCAAAAAGGCGCGCGCGATCTCAGCCGTGCTGAAGCCGCAGGCCGTCTTGAGTGTCAGCGCGATCTGATACTCGATCGGCAGCGCCGGATGGCAACACATCAGGATCAGCGCCAACTGGTCGTCCATCTCGGCGCCCGACGGCAGCGACGGCGACGCGAGGTGAGGCAAAGCCGACTCGAGTTCAGCGGCTTTGCTCGCCAACGAAGCGTCACGACGAAGCAGATCCAGCGCGCGGTTTTTGGCGACGAGCGTGAGCCATGCGGCCGGGTTCTCCGGAATGCCTTTGAACGGCCACTGCTGCAACGCCTTCACCAGCGCGTCCTGGACCACGTCTTCGGCAAGATCGAGATGACGCGAACCGAAGACGCGCGTCAGCGTCGCGACGATCTTCGCCGAATGACGCCGGAAAAGATGGTCGACGAGTTGTTCCGGATCGGCCGTCATCCCTGTTTCGTGACGATCATTTCAACTTCGCGGATCTCGATCGTGCCATATTCGAGGTGCGGACAGTCGTTGGCAGTCGCGACCGCCCGATCGTAATTCTCAGCCTGGATCTCGAAAAAGCCGCCGATGATCTCTTTGCTTTCCGTGTACGGGCCGTCGAGGACGGACGTTTCCCCGCCGGTCCGTCTCATCACCCGGCCGCTGCCGTCCTGAAGTTTTTCACCGCCGACGATCACGCCGGCGCTTTGCAGACGCATCCGCCAGTCGCGGTATTTCTGAATGATTGCCTGCATTTCAGCGGGGCTGGTCTCGTTGAAAGCGTCGGGTTCGGAATAGAGCAGTAGTAGATAGTTTGGCATTGCCGCCTCCTTTTAGAGTTCGTTTCCATTTGGATAACGAACAGGGAACCAGCTTTTCGACACTACTTCGTTTTTGGACAGGCGTTCCGCAGCGCGTTGAAGGTGACGACGTTGAGGTTGAAGTTCAACTGGCTCTCCTGGCTGTTGATGTACCTGGTAATGATCGCCGCGAGGTCTTCGTCAGACATTTTGGCAGTACAGGTCTTGAGCCAGGCCAGGTTGTCCGGCGGCGCGCCGAAGAAGGGGGCGACGAGCATGCCGTTGATGGCGCCTGTCGCGTACGCGCGGCGTTCGCTGTCGGTCATATCGAGGTAGTCTTTGCCGCTGAAGAAACCCGGGCCGATACTGACTGTCTGCTGCGTGCGGGCGTAAACGGCGGCGACGACAGTAACGACGATGACGATGGCGGCGAGCAGTAGAAGTCGTTTCATAATGCCGAGAAGTCTACAAAGAAAAAGACACGGATGAAAGGTTCGTTTCACCCGTGTCTTTTCGCTTTTGATACGCGCTTGTGCGCCGTGGCTAAGGAGGATTTAACTCGCCGGCTTGGTGACAACGCCACACGCGATGCGGGCGCCGGAGTTACCCGAAGGATCCGTCTTCTGGTCGTCAGCTTTTTCGTGAACGACCAGCGACGTGCCGTTGCCGCCGATCAGCGAGTGGTTGTCGGTCCAGAAGTTGACGTGTGAATTGGTCACGGTTTGGTTCGCAGTGCCGTCGGGCTTCACCGTGAAGTTCGTCATGTCGCCGGCGTGCGGCCCTTTCGGGTTCTTCAAGCCGTGCAATTTTGAATCCGGATTGAAGTGGGCGCCGGCCGATTCGAAATTCGGACCTTCACACTTCGCCATCTCGTGAAAATGGATCGCGTGCTGTCCTGGCGGCAGGTTCTTCAAATCGAGTTTGATGCGAACTCCTTTGTTGCCAAGCCCCGTCAGCATCGCAGTCCCGACCGACTCACCCTTACCATTTTTGAGCTCGACCGTGACTGACTCCTGTTTTGCCATCTTGCTCATGTCGTGCTTCGGCATCGTTTGTTTCGTCGTGCTTTGATTCGAGTTTTGCGCCGCGACGTACGACAACAAACCACCGACTACGACTGCCAGAACCATCCAAACAATACGTGCTTTGTTCATAACTTCTCCCTTGTGGCATTCCGTGGTAACGGAACACGACTACGCTCAATTCTGCCTAATACAAGTAACGCCAATAATGCCGAAATTATCAGGACCCACAACAATGGACGAATTCCGCCGAACAATCGTTGGCCCCAGCCGGGCGAGTGATGCGCGACAACGGCGGTTTCCGCTGTGTCAACGGCGGAACCGTCAAGGCGCGCCTTCGAGTGTTCGAGGACCGACTTCAAGCCGTCGATCGTCCTGTTCTCGATGACTCCTCTTTTGAACTTACTGAACGCGCCTTGCAGACCGTCCGTGCGCGAACGATTTTCATAGACGAGATACGCCGCCTGGTTCGCACCGGGAACAGTGACGAAGCCGGTCAGCGCCAGCGAAGAGTTGAAATAGTGGTTCGCGTAGATCTGCTTCGACGCAACCAGCACCTGTGGACCATACTCGCGAACGTCTCTGTAGACCTTGATGTGATTGATTACGAGCACCGGCTTGAGTCCGAACTTGATCTTGGACCAGACGATCGCGTCTTCGACAAGCCGCATCGCCGATTGCGAGTAGCGCAGGAGATCGTTCAGGTATCCCGGCGCTGTGTTCAGTGCCTGGTGTTCGTCGGCGAGCCGCACTTCGTCGCGCTTGTCGTTGTATTCGATCAGCGCCGCATTGCCGCGCTTGCGATAGTCGCCGACGTACTCGACGAGCATTCGTTTCATCAGTTCCGAGGCTTTGACTTGATAATCCGGCGCGTCCCAGTTCACCTCGCGTCGAAAGCGCTCGATCATATTGGCCGAGAGTTTTAGCTGGCAGTCGCCGACGACGCACTGCTTTAGATCCTCGATGTCTTCGGCTTCGACTGTCAGTTGTTGCAGATCCGCAACAGCCGGGGCGGTTCCGAAACGACCCGCTTCAAGCACCGTCCTGTCGTTCTTCCGCGTCATGCCGTCGAGGTACGACTGTAAAAACTGGTCGGCGCTGGATCGAAGACTGACGAGACCGCACACGGCGACTTCGCGCTTATCGGTGATCGGGGCGAGTTTGACGATGGTTTGACCTTGTTCGAGTGCCGCGAAGTCCCCGGCGTCCAGGGCTGCTTTTTCCTGCAATAGCTGTTGAAACTCTGCGGCGGAAGTCTGCGCGAGCGCGGAATTTATCGCCACGTTGGCGAGTACAATAGTCACGCAGACTATCGTGAGATAGTTAACCCGGGTTAGCATCTTGTCCGTAATCAGGCCTGGACCAAGAAAAGCGCCCAGACTGTATATCTACCCTGCACTCGGATGCCGCGCCTGAATACTTTTGCTACGCAAAAATGCGCGTTACTTAGTATGACCGCATGATCCGTGCCACGACGGCGAGGATGATCGCGGGACTTTTCGGACGAAACATGAAAGGGTCAAATATGGAAAGTGCTACTCCAAGTCCAGACATGGACGCTCTGAAGGCGAAACTGCAGGCGACCTGGAACGCTGGGGATTTCGGTCAGATCGCGAAGTTTTTAACCGCGGAAGGTGAGAAGTTCATTAACGGCCTGGGTTTGAAGCCCGGGATGAAAGTGCTCGACGTGGCGTGCGGGACCGGAAATCTGACGCTGCCGGCGGCGCGGCTCGGCGCCACCGTCACGGGCGTCGATATCGCCCCGAACTCGCTCGAACAGGCGCGCGCGAAAGCTCAGGCGGAGGGTCTGAACATCCAATTCGACGAAGGCGACGCCGAAGCTTTGCCGTACGAAGATGCGAGTTTCGATGCGGTTGTGACGATGTACGGAGCGATGTTCGCGCCGCGTCCTGAACTCGTCGCCGCGGAACTGAAGCGCGTCTGCAAACCGGGCGGGATCATCGCGATGGCCAACTGGACGCCCACGGGCTTCATCGGTCAGATGTTCAAGGCCTCGACCGTTTACCTTCCGCCGCCGGCGGGAATGACGTCTCCGGTCCTGTGGGGTAAGGACGACGTCGTCCGCGAACGTTTCGCCGGCGTGGCGAATGTCGAAACAAGGCCGCGGATCGTGAGTTTCGCGTTTCCGTTTTCGCCCGCCGAGGTCGTCGAACATTTCCGCCTTTACTACGGACCGTCGCAAAAGGCGTTTGCCGCGCTGGACGAGGAAAAACAGGGTGCGCTCCGGCGTGACCTGGAAGAGCTCTGGACCCGCAACAACACGAAGACTGACGGGACAACCTCAGTCGAGGCTGAATACCTCGAAGTAGTTGCAACCCGCTAGTCCTTGTGAACGGCTGTTAGGGAGAACATGACGCGAAAACCCGTAGCTCTTATCCTTACAATCGTACTTTTCTCCCTGACGACCTTTGCCGTCCAGCGGCCGACTCCGCCGGCGCAGCCCGCGACAGGCCCGGGCGGAAAGCAATACGCGCACGCTGGCGTCACTAGAAACCGATACGGCGCCGGGAATGAGGAGTATTGGATTTTCGAACCCGATACTCCGAAGCCGGCGTCCGCTCCGGTCGTCGTTTTTCTGCACGGCTGGGGCGGCATGAACCCGCTTTACTACGGCGCGTGGCTGGACCACCTCGTGAAGCGCGGAAACATCGTCGTCTATCCGCGTTACCAGGCGACGTTGTTGACGTCGATCAGCGAGTTCACACCGAGCACGATCGCGGCTATTAAAGACGCGGTCAATCGTCTGCAAACCGAACGCGGGCACATCAAACCCGATCTCACGCGGTTTGCCGTTGTCGGCCATTCGGTTGGCGGCTTGCTGGCCGCGAGTGTGGCGGCGTTGGCCGAGCAATCGAAGCTGCCGAAAGTACGGGCCGTGATGTCGGTCGAACCAGGCATTACTGAGTCCCCGATCAATATTCCGCTTGCTGACCTGAAGAAGATTCCGTCCGACACGTTGTTGCTTGCGCTCGCCGGGGACCAGGACACGCTCGTGCGCGACGCCGATGCGAAGCGCATCTATAAAGAATCGACCAACGTTCCCGCTGCGAACAAAGACTACATCACGCTGGTTACTGACACACACGGCACGCCGTCGTTGCAGGCAAGCCACCGTGCGCCGACGGCGATGGACCGCGATTATGACAACGGCGAGGGCGTGGGCGGAGGACCGGCGAGTCCAAGCCGCGTCGGCAATTCGACGTCTCGCCAGAACGGGCCATCGTCGCAGGATCGCCGGCTCGAAACGATGATGGTCAATGCGCTCGATTTTTACGGGACTTGGAAACTGTTCGACGCGCTGTGCGACGCGGCGTTCTACGGGAAGAACCGCGAGTACGCGTTGGGAAACACGAAGGAACAACGATTCATGGGCGTGTGGAGTGATGGTGTTCCGGTGAAGGAATTGAAAGTGACTGACACTCCCTAGTTGGCGCCGCGTGATAGATTCGTGTCATTTCATACCTATAGCAACTCTGACCCTCCTTTCTTGATCTAATCCCCTAAAAAAATTGAAGAGGAAGAGATCTATGAGACAGGTCTATCTGCGTGCTGGAAAATATTCGATTGGCATATTAGTAACGTCGCTGGCGATTGCCTTCGCGGTTCGCGCACAAGAGCCGGAATCGGCGCTGCCGCATCCTGAGAGCGAGCCGGTGGCGGCGAAAGCGAAACCGGATCCTGATCCATATAAGACGTACGTATTTCCGACTCGGCGCGAGCGATTCGATCGTTACGTTAAGGACACTGTTGGTCCGTTTAGTGTCGCGCGCAGTGCTGCGGCCGCGGGGATCGGACAGTGGAAGGATAGTCCAGAAGAGTGGGGGCAGGGAATGAAGGGGTACGGCAAGCGCTTCGCATCGGGTATGGGCCGTAACGCGATTCAGCAATCAGTCACGTATGGGATGGACGAAGCGTTTGGGCTTGATACCCGGTTTCACCGAAGTAATCGCGAAGGTGTTGGCGCGCGAGTGAAACACGCTTTTCTCGAGAGCATCACGTCGCGGACGAAGAGTGGACGGCGAGTGATCTCCGCGCCGCGGCTCGCGGGCGTTTACACCGGTGCGATCGTGGCGAGTGAGACGTGGTATCCCGAGCGTTACAGTTACAAAGACGGTCTGCGCCTTGGAACCGGGACGTTGCTGGCGGGCTTCGGGATCAATCTCGTGCGTGAGTTTCTGTTCAACTGGTAGCCACGAAAAGGCACAAGAAAACACAAAGACCGTTTACGAGTGACCCTGTCAATGAATTTGGACCGGACCTGATTTTCGGTCCCGGATTTCGTTGGCAGCGCGTTGGGTGGTGTGGTATAAGGAGTGCCCCCCGACTCACGACTCTTCCGAAGGAGAGCAAGTCTTTTAACTCAAATCAGTTTTCGCCAGCTGCATTCCCCCATGCCAACGAGAACATCTGACCAAAAATAAAATCGAAGGAGTTATCCCTCATGCTGACAAGAACGTGCGCTTCGTTGTTCGTCCTGACCCTGCTTCTTCTCGTAACCCCATCATCAACTTTCGCTCAAGGCGCCGCCAACGGCACATACAAATTCATCCTTGAAGACGGGCTGACCAAGTATCTCGAGTTCGACGCGAAGTCGGACAAGGAAGGGACCGCCACCGGTTACATGATTTTCACTGATGAAGCGAAAATCGAAATTCAGGATGTGGATGCCGGCGGCGATGTCCCGCGCGAAGAACCCGTCCCGTTTTCGATGAAGGCCGACCTGACTTCGATGCGGATCGAAAACAACAGGGCCATCATCGACGGTGTCGTGAGTGACTCGAGTTATAAGAGTTATATCGGCAAGTGGGTACAGTTGGTGATCGAAGACAACGACGGTAAAGAAGTGCCTGATAAATTCGTATGGTCATTCTGTCAGCCTGAAGCGGGCGGCTGGATTCCCACGGATGCGGAAGTTCCGGGCGATATGGGAGCGTTCCTGAGCTGGTGGGCCACCGATGCCGAGCGAAAAGACGACGTGGGCATCCCTTCGCCAAGTCTGATTCCCGGTAGTTTGAAAGCTTGCGTCCGGAATCCGCTTGGAAGCTACGAGTTTGCTTCGTTCCTCGAGGGCGACGGCGCGATTCAGATACTGCGGTAATCGCCTTACGCATCAGTCGCGATCACGCGGTGAAAGCCGCCGTCTTCCGGTGCTTTAGTGATCTCCAGATTGACGATGCCTGCGGCAAACGGAGGCGCCCTTCGCGTCCGCAGGTGTCTGTCGTCTGGTCCGTCCACCTCGGTTATCTGGTTCGAATTGAAATTAGCGTAGGTGGTGGAAGCCATCGGATCGTAATAGGTTCTGAGGGAAGGCACCCACACGGCGACGTGCGAATTGAACATGTAGTAGTGCGGCACGAGCCTGTCTCTGTAATAGATGTGGCCTCTCACGCGCGGGTCGATGAACCGATCCACTCTGACGATGAATCGTCCCTGATCGTCCGAGCGAACCTCGCGCGACTCTGCTTCGATTCCGACTGAGTTGAGTAGGCGCGCGAATGTCTTCGAGTAAGCAAAGCAATTGCCTTCCGCCGCAGCTGCGCCGAGTTGAGTGCCGACCAGCTCAATGACGAGCCCGTTTCCCAGGTTGTAGCCGTAACCGGCACTCAGGAAATTACGGAAAAGCGCGTCGACCAGCGGACGTCCGCCCCAATAGTATCGAGCCCTCGAGATGCCGGCCGTCAGCCGTCTCCAACGGGCATCTGAAATGTTAGGCCTCATCCCATCATCCGGTTGGTCGATCCTGACTCCCTGATAACCAACCGCCGCCGCGACGGCTGCCCCCGCGACTACATACGGCAACGCCGGAACTGCTGCTATTGCGCCGAGCATTGCGCCGAAACCGGCCGCGGGTTGCACGACGTTACGCGCCGGCGGTGTCGGTGTTTTTGGAAAACCATTCGGCTTCATCTGCGCGGCTCGGGGCGGACGCGCATTGACGACGGGCGCTTTTGGTCCAACGGACGTCTTTGGTCCAATGGGCGCTCTGGGTCCAACGGGTCTGGGTGGAGTCCTGGGCTGTAGGATCTTTGGCGCTTGAGGTGGTCTATGCAGGGGAGGCGCCGGAACCGGCTGTTTGAGTGTGTGTACGGGTTTCTTAATCATGGGGGTCACCAAAAAACATTGAGAGAGAGGAAAGAAAAACGAGGTGATTCGCTACTGGCTTAAGTGGTAGCGGGTAAGAATAGACCACACATCGAATGACAAGGCAAGGTTTTAATTGCAGTTGACGATCAACTATGATGATTTCACATCGGAGAGGACAATATGACGTTATTAGACGTTTTGATTCTGCTGTTGGTAGCGGGCGTCTGTGGCGCGCTCGGACAGGCGATCAGCGGTTTTTCGCGTGGCGGCTGTCTCGTGTCGATCGCGCTTGGCTTTGTCGGCGCCGTCATCGGGATGTGGTTGGCTCGGGCAGCGGGGCTCCCCGAACTGTTCAGCGTGCGGATCGGAACCACTAACTTCCCGATCGTGTGGTCGATCATCGGCTCCGCTCTGTTCGTCGCTGTGATCGCACTACTAACGAGACGCCGTTATTAAATTCAGTCGCTCATGCGCGACGCGAGGATCTTCCAGTAGGACGACGGCAACAGACGGGCGATCGCTGATAACACTCTCGCGTCTGATCCAACCAGAATGCGCGGCTTTCGCCGCTCGATACCGTGCACGATAATCTCACCCGCGATCTCGGCCGGCATCCGCAACAGTTTCCTATGCTTCGCGCGCTCACGCTCGATCTCATCTTCGGTTGCGCCCGGGGGGACGCGCGCGTTCTCGGCGATCGACGTCGCGACGCCGCCGGGATGCACCACGCTGACGCCGACGCCGGACCCTTCCAGCTCGTGCCGCAACGACTCAGAAAATCCTCGAACCGCGAACTTGCTTGACGAGTAAGCCGTTTGCCCCGGCGGCGCGATGACGCCGTAAATGCTCGACAGGTTCACCACTCGCCCGTCGCCGCTCGCTCGCAGCGCCGGCAGGAAAGCGCGCGTCAGGCGCACGACTCCCCAGAAGTTGATCTCGAACAGCCATTCGAAGTCGAGTTCGTCGACCTGCTCGAACGTTCCGCCGACGGCCACGCCGGCGTTGTTGACGAGCAGATGAACGTTCGAATGCTCCGCGGCGACGACGTTCGGAAACTCAGCGATGGCCGCTCGGTCAGCAACGTCGAGAAGGTGTTGTGACACGCGCACTCGAAACGCGCGCGCGAGATCGGCCGTCTCTGCCAATCCGGGTTCGTTGACGTCGGCCAGCGCGACGTGACAGCCGCGGCGCGCGAGTGACACTGCGATTGCGCGTCCGATGCCACCTGCGGCGCCGGTGATCACCGCGGTACGCCCGTCGAGGCGCATGCGTTCAGCCATGGCGTGCCTCAAGAGTCGGGAATCCCACCAACGGCAGTTGGTGGAAGTTTCACTTACTACCTAAAACAAGGCTGAAAAATGAACCATCCACCAACTGCCGTTGGTGGTATTCGCAAAGACTGGCGGGCCTGTTCGTAGGTCGCATTTGAAGCATCCACCAACTGCCGTTGGTGGTATTCCCGACTTTTGAGGCAACGTCGTTTCAGGCATGGCTTGCCGCTCCAGCTTTCGCTTGTTCGGCGGTTTTGAATTGCATCGTGCCATCGTCAATACGCCCGTAGCGCATCATCGAGACATCCTTGATGTAGTTCTGGTGCAGGCGCCACGGTGTTTTCGATCCCTGGTGCGGAAGCGTGTGCAGCGCCCGCAGGACGTAGCCCGAGTTGAAGTCGATGACTGGTTCCTCCTCGATGTCGGGATCGTTGAGGCGCGCCGCGCAGACGGCGTAGCCGTGCTGGTCCATGTAGTTCAGCAGCCTGCAGACGTACTCGGATGTGAGATCGCACTTCAACGTCCAGGATGCGTTTGTGTAGCCGATGGCGAAGGCAAGGTTCGGGACGTCGCTGAACATCATGCCTTTGTAGACAAGGGTGTTGGGCAAGTTGGCGGGCTTGCCGTCGACGATGAGCTGCATTCCGCTGATGAGTTTGAGCACGAGTCCCGTGGCGGTGACGATGATGTCGGCAGTTAGCTCGCGGCCGGATTTCAGCAGAAGCCCGTTTTCAGTGAACGTCTCGATGTGGTCGGTGACGACCGAGACTTTGCCTTCGCGTATCGAGCGAAAGAGATCGGCGTCCGGCGCGATGCATAGACGCTGGTCCCATGGGTTGTACGGTGGCGTGAAATGGGCGGCGTCGTAATCTTTTCCGAGCTCGCTGCGAACGCCCCTCGCGACCATCCACTTGAATACGTTGGGCCGCTTGCGCGCGACGCTGTAGAAAAACGTTCCCGCCAGCACGTTCTTCCAGCGCGCGAACACGTAGGCCGCGCGGCTCGGAAGAATGCGCCGGAAAAAGTTTGCGATCTTGTCTTCTGCCGGACGCACGACGATGTAACTCGGCGAGCGTTGCAGCATCGTTACGTGCGCGGCGCGTTCAGCGAGTGCGGGCACGAGCGTGACGGCTGTTGCGCCGCTGCCGATGACGATGACGCGCTTGTTTGCGTATTCGAGATCGGCGGGCCACTTTTGCGGGTGGACGACGCTGCCGCGGAAACGTTCGACGCCGGGCCACTCGGGTGTGTAGCCGGCGTCGTAGTCGTAGTAGCCGGTGCAGAGGTAAAGGAAGTTGCACGTCAGGCGCACGACCGCGCTGCTTCCGTTTTCGTTTCCCGTTGTTTCAACTTCGACAGTCCAGCGCGCGTCGTCCGACGACCATTCCGCGCTGCGCACTCGGTGGTTGTAGCGAATTTGTTTATCGACCCCGAACTCGGCCGCCGTTTCGCGGATGTAACCGAGGATGGCGGGCGCGTCGGCGATAGCTTTCGGATCCCGCCACGGGCGGAAGCGATAACCGAGCGTGTACATGTCGGAGTCGGAGCGGACGCCGGGATAGCGAAAGAGGTCCCACGTGCCGCCCATCGCGTCGCGTCCTTCGAGAATGATGAACGTCTTGCCCGGGCACTCCATTTTGAGATGGCAAGCCGCGCCGATCCCCGACAGTCCCGCGCCTACGATGATTACGTCGACATGTTCCACGTGAGCGGTGAATTATACACTGGGCTCGCAGCGGTGACGCGGGGACGCGGTGACGCGGAGACGCGGCGATGGGGCAGACGCGGAGAAGAAGGCTGATGTTAGGTTGAAAGCGTCAGTGTTCTGATCGTGCTATCGCGCTCCGGCGGCGAGTGCGGCTCGGTAGGTGTCCATCTCACCGGCGAGTTCCATGAGCTCACGGACTTTTATGTTTGCGCCCCATGCCACTCCACCGCTCTTCCTGTTACTGAGCACGGTTCCAGGAGCTGCCTGAAACCCGAATGCTTCCAGGATCCTCTTGCACGATCCGCACACGGGCTGGTTGGGGCACGTCACTGTCTTTCTGCCGCGTCCTCTCAGAATTCGCAATGCGTCAGCCACGGACGGCTTTGAAATTATGAACCGCCGCAGCGCCTGCATTTCCGCATGTCCATATTGGCCGCTCGACTCACCTGGATATGGTCTACCCGAGATCGTCAAAGTGACGACGGCCCTTCTTTGCGCCGCCTTCTTCCCTCCCTTCTTTGCTCCCCTCGGTCCTCGCACCTGTTGAATGACTGAGTTAGACCCAACGTACGCGCCGGGTGTGGTCGGCCACATGGGAGGTGCGGGCTTCGGCTGGATCACGGGTCGATGCGCCGCGGCAGGTGGGGTTCTCATCGACGATCCTGTTATCGGTTTTCGATTCATTGCGAACCTCTTCGGAGGAAAATTCCGGGCGAAGTATACCATCCGTCCATCGATTGCTTCTCAATTTGCTGCCCTAACATCTATTATCTTGAGCCACAAACCGCCCTCAAGGAGATTAGCGTCATGTCGTCCTTCCACCGCATCGCATTTCGACTTCTTCCACTCTTGTTCACGCTGCTCACAGTCGACGTTGCTGTCGCCCAGTCCGCGCAAAACTACTGCGAACCAACGCCCGCGATAAGAGCGGAATTGAAGAAAACGTGGGATGAAAATCTGCCGTTCAAGCCGCGGCTCGAAAGGCAGAAGACGATGATGCAGGAGTTGATCAATAGGTACCCGGACGACTTTTACGTGCGTCGGCGTTATCAGGACAGTCGTCGCGCTGGATTCTTCGCCGATATAAACGCCCTCATCCCCGAGTATCGCGCGCAGATGGATAAGAACCCGAACGATCCGGTGGCGGTTTATCTCTATGCGCGGCTGCTAGTCGGGCGACAGACCAAAGACGCGATCGCGCTCGCGGAGAAGCTGACGCAGGAGCACCCCGAATTTCCATGGACCCATTTGCAGTTAGCGGAGATCTATAACTACGCAAATTTCCGTGACCAGGCGAAAGCTCGAGAACACTTGAAGCAATGGATTGCCAGGTGTCCGAATGAGAAAAACAGCTTCTCGATGGTTTCGCGTCTCGGCGACAAAGACTTGATGACCTCAGCGGCCGAGCGCCTGCGCGCGCTGCTCGATTCGTCGGCGAACAATGACGATCTTGTTTACTGGGGCGAACGTTGGGCTCTCTATTTCAAATTGAGGCCCGTCACCGAACACGCGCAAGTGCGCCAGCAGATCGCTGAAGAAGTAAAGGCCCTCCGCGCCAAAAATCTCAATACTCAGGAATGGCTCGACGCGTTGCGAGGCGGTTACGCACAAACGGGCGACAAGGCAAGTCAGCACTGGGCGGAAGACGAAATCGTGCGTCTCTTTCCGAAGTCTGAGGCGGCAAAGCGCATGATTCAGTCGCGCTATGACGAGGAGCACCCGTATCCAAAACCCGAAGAGCCGGAAGCGAAGAAGCAGGCCCATTATCGTGCGAACCTGCAAGTTACGTCGGAATGGCTGAAGCGATGGCCCAACGACGAGCGAAGCTGGTCAACTCGCATTTACGCCTTGCAGGCGCTCGAGGATTCAAAACCCGAGGACATGGAAGCGGCGTACAACGGGTATGCGAAGGCGCATGAGCTGGAGGGGAATTACTTTTCAACTCCGCCGCTTGAAGTGACAGTGGCGCGGTTCTTTTTGGAGCACGGGTATCGCTTACAAACCGTTCCGGCCATGCTTCAGAAGGGCCTCGCCGAGATGGAGAAGCAGGACAAGAGTCGCGGCGTGTCCGATCTCTTCCCGCGCGGCGACGAGATAGAGACGAATCTCAGTTTCACGCAATGGCAAGCGTGGCCTTTGCTGGCTGAAGCTTACGCCCGGACCAAACAGCCTGCGAAAGCGAGTCAGGTGCTCGCCGGCCTCGCTGAAGCTTTGAAAAAGAAGGAGCCCGGCGACAAAGCCTCGGACGCTAAGAGAAGGGGTTACGCCTACAACGCCGGCATCTACTGGCAAACGGTCGGGAAAGTTGCTGAAGCTGAGCAGCGCAAGCTCGATGCGTTGACGGCCTATCAAACTGCGCTCGCCATGCGGACGAAAGCTGCACCCGCGTCGGATGAGTTAACAAAAAACACGCAACGTTTGTGGAAAGAGTTGGGCGGCACGGATCAGGGATGGCGCGCTTACCTGGCGCGCGTCGATTCGAAGAGCAAACCCGGTTCTGCCGAAGTGTCGACGTGGGACACGAAGAACGCGGCGATGGCGGAATTCGATCTGATGGATCTCGAGGGACGTAAATGGTCGCTTGCGGACCTGAAAGGAAAAGTCGCCTTTATCAATTTGTGGGCGACGTGGTGCGGCCCCTGTCGCATGGAACTGCCTTACGTTGAAAAGTTGCGTGAGCAGATGAAAGACAGAAAAGACGTGGTGATCCTCACCCTCAACATCGACGAGGAAGTCGGCCTCGTCGCGCCGTTCATGAAGGAGAACAAATACACGTTCCCTGTGTTACTCGGCCAGTCCTACGCTGACGCGCAGAACGTTAACAGCATTCCGCGTAACTGGGTCGTAGCCGTTGACGGGAAGGTGATGTTTGAAGGAATCGGGTTTGGCAATGATGGCGAGGAATGGATGAAGAAGGCGGCGGAGGCAATCGAGAAGGTAAAAGGCGGGAACTAGTCCGGGGGGCTTTGCACAAAAAGTCCTTGTTCTGGGGATCCTCTGTGCAACCTCAGCGTCCTCTGTGTCTCGGTGGTGTGGTTTTACTCGGAATTCATCAACCACAGAGACACAGAGGACACTGAGGTTGCACAGAGAAGAGCGCGCTCGGGACTTTTCGTGCAAAGCCAGTCCGGGGGTTCAACCGGTTCAACCGGGTAATGTGTGTAAACTCGACGCGATGTGAGATTATCTTTCATCAGACTCAGGTTGAGCTCGAAGGTGCGACTGTTCCCGGATGATAGTGACTCGCAATGCATCAGTACTGTCCGTTTCTCTTGTGGCTATTTTAATAGCGGGCGCTGGAATCGCTCTCGTCCAGCGGGCCCGGCGCGTCTCGGCCCCGCAGCGAAACGGTTCGACTTTACGCCTCGACCGCAACGGCGATCTCCAGGCCGCAATCGATCAGGCGCAGCCCGGCGACACGATTGTCCTCGAGGCAGGCGCAGTTTACGAAGGTCCCATTACGCTGCCCGTCAAAACCGGTAGTTCCTTCATCACCATTCAAAGTTCGCGCACCAGTGATCTGCCGGAAGGCGTTCGCGTCTCGCCGTCGCAATCAGCATTGTTTGCGAAGGTGCAGTCCTCGACAAATGGCGAACCGATCGTAAAGACGAAAGCAGGGGCTCATCACTACAAGTTTGTGGGAGTCGAGTTCTCGACTGCCGACGCAAACGTAAAAGTTTACGATCTCATCAGGCTCGGCGACTGGCAATCACAAACCACCCTCCAGTCTGTTCCCCATCACCTTATAATCGACCGCAGCTACATTCACGGTTTCAAGACGCAGGAAGTGCAACGGGGAATTGCGCTAAACAGCGCTGAGACCAGCATCACGAATTCATACATCTCCGAGATCCACGGCAAAGGTTACGACACGCAGGCCATTTGCGGATGGAACGGTCCCGGCCCGTTCAAGATCGTCAATAACTATCTCGAGGGCGCGGGCGAAAACGTGATGTTCGGCGGCGCGCCGGCTACGATCCCTGAGTTGGTTCCTACCGACATCGAGTTTCGGAACAACTACGTTTTCAAGCCGTTGTCCTGGTATCCCAAAGACCCGTCCTACGGTGGAATTCACTGGTCCGTGAAGAACCTGTTCGAGTTGAAGAACGCGCGAAAGGTAATCGTCGACGGGAATGTCTTCGAGAACAACTGGACGGATGCTCAAGCCGGCCGCGCGATCGTTTTCACTCCTCGGCCGAGTGATTCAGGACGCGCCGCGGTGGTCGAGGACGTCACATTTACGAACAATATCGTTCGCAACGTCGGATCGGGCGTGCTTCTGTTGGGACACGACGAACCGCCGGCCCCGACGGACGTTCGTTTACGTCGCGTGACAGTTGCGAATAACCTGTTCGACAACATCAACGGTCCGCAATTCGGTAGTAACGGCGTGTTCATCACCGTGATCGCCGGCACCGAAGACGTCACCATCGAACACAACACCGCCATTCAAACAGGCAACATTATCAGCACGGATTACGATCCGAACGTCCGCTTTACCTATCGAAACAACATCTCCCGTCACAACGACTATGGAATCTTCGGCAGCGGCGCCGGAGTCGGCAATCCGACGATCGTCAAATACTTCCCCGGCGGCACCATCACCGGAAACGTGATGACGAGAGAAGAGAATGCGCCCGGAAACGCCGAGTCGCTTTATCCGCGCGGCAACTTCTTCCCCGAATCGATGCAGGCCGTCGGCTTTGTCGACCCCGAACGAGGCAATTACCGGCTGCGTCCAGACAGCCGTTTTCGCGCTAAATCCGGCGGCGTTGATCCGGGAGTCAACTTCGATAAGCTGCCGAAGCTCAATTCTGACAAACAATGAACCCATCCGCGACGTCCAGGGCGCCCTTATTTATTGGTCTGGGGATCTTGGCGCTCTACCTGGCTCTAACCATAGGCACTGCCCTGACTGAAATCCCGGGAACTGATGAAGGTTTTTTCGCCAATCCCGCGTTCAATCTGCTGACGAAAGGCATGTTGAGCACGACGATTTTGGAAACGTATGCAACGCCCTTCAAAGGCATGGACCGCCATACGTATTGG
>DASURS010000049.1:0-22176 GCA_036279935.1 Pyrinomonadaceae bacterium | reverse complement strand
AGTGTTGCGGATGGCCCAAACTATGGCATGCTCCCTGCCACCGGAGCCAATTACGAGTATTCTTTTCATGATTTGCGGGCGGATGCTGCCACCCGAGCAGAAAGAATGTCAAGACGCCCCTGATTTACGCAGGATTTACCTTGACACAATTTCGTCATAGTTATATACAACCCCCAATGGCGGCCCGTGCGGCTGGTTAATCTTTACCTCAACTGGTGGACAACCGAAGAGCGTCCCTTCTCAACGCGTTGTTCTTTATTCGCCCGCCGAACTCGGTGGTTTAGGCATACGACCCAGGGAGTGGATCATGGCAACTACAGAAGCGGCTCACGCGTTGGAAACGTCTCTACACAGCGAATATCAGGACCGGGCAATCAGATGCGTCGACTGTAACGAGAACTTCATCTGGACTGCCGGCGAGCAGGTGTTCTTTCACGACAAAGGCTTGAAAAATGAACCGAAGCGCTGCAAGCCTTGCAAGCAAGCCAAAAACGAACGACTCGCGGCGATAGCGGCAGCACAATCGTCAGGAGTTCGGCAACGCATCGAAGTGTCTGTTCAATGCGCTCAGTGCGGACAACAAACGACCGTTCCGTTCTATCCTTCGCAGGGACGTCCGGTCTATTGTCGTTCATGCTTTCTTGCGGGCAAAACCACACCTGCCGAAGCAGCTCAGTTATAAACAATTGCGCGTGGCATTTCGCGGCCCGTGGGAACGCGTCCGCCTATTCTTATCTCGCTTTAGCCCCCGACATGCACGATAGGACGTCTGTTAGAGTCTTTCTCCGCCTTGCGTAAGACTTCGTGCGTGACCGGCGCCGTATCGCCCTCACCGAATGCGATGTATTTCAACAGGTAAGAGATCGGATTCCCTTCGCTCCATCCGAAATAGACGTGGGGGAGCTTGCCCATCTCGTCTCTCAGGTACAGCAGAAACGCGGCGATAGCATTCGGCACCGCGGGTGACTCAGTTCTCAGTATTCGATAACCGTCGACTGTTTCGCCGCGAATACAAAGCGTTCCCGAAAACTCTGAAGCATCACCCGGCGTCACTTCGAAGAACAGGATCGGCTCGCCCGACGGAATGTGATTACTAGTGCGCTTCTCGTGCTCCTTCATCGCATACTCGTCACCATCGCCCTTGTCGCGTCGATTGGTGATGATGCGAATCGTTCCCTTGGCGGCGTCTTTGATGAACTGGCGTGCTTTGTCGTCCAGCTCGATTTGCTCAACGCGCAGTTCCGTCGAGCGGTACACTCGCGAGAACAGCGAAGCGAGAATGATCGTCAGGATGAAGAACGACGCGATCTTGATTCCTTCGGGTCGCTCGTGGACGTTCTGAATCGTCGTGTAAACGAAGATCAGCGCGATGATTAAGTAGAGATACCAATTCCCGCCTTTTCTCCGCGCGGCCAGAGTCACGGCGATCGCGGCGGAGGTCATCAGCACGAGCACGCCGGTAGCGTAAGCGCCGCCCTGCTGGTCCACGTCCGCGCGAAAGATGATCGTGACGGCGAAGGCGATCACCATGATGACGAGCACCAACGGGCGCGCTGCCCTGGCCCACTCCGGCGCCATACCGTAACGCGGAAGATAGCGCGGCACGATGCTCAACAAACCCGCCATCGCCGAAGCACCCGCAAACCACAGAATGAAGATCGTGCTGAGGTCGTAAGCAGTGCCGAAGAAGTCGCCGAAGAAATGGTGGGCCAGGTACGCGATGGCGCGTCCGTTCGCGTCTCCACCTTCCTGAAACTGTTCGGGAGGTATCAGGATCGCCGTGACGAAACTGCTGGTGATCAACATGACGCTCATGATCAGCGCCGCGGAACGAAGCAGCTTCTGCGTGTTCTTGATCCGCCCGCGAAGGAGTTGCTGAATCCTGCCCTCCTGTGGCTGACCGGCTTTCGTCGAATGGATGTTTTCCCAATCCTGTTCAGTGAGGTCGTCGTCGCCCTTCACCAGCGGCATGACAGCCACGCCGGTTTCAAACCCCGAAAGACCCAGGGCCAGTCTGGGAAACAGTATCAACGACACGCCGACGACCAACCATACGTTCCCGCCTACGCGCGGATTCGACAGAACCGCCTGTTTCCACTCCGGAAAGTGATGCGGATGCGTGAAGAGCTCGAACAATCCGTAGCCGATCACTACCGAGTTCAGTAATAAGTAAACCGCGACCAGCGCGACCGCAATTCCGATGGCTTCTTTGAACCCCTTGAGGAAGATCAGGCCAAGCACGGCGATGAGCCCGAGCGTTACGCCGATCTGGTGTTTCATGATCTCCGGCGTGAACGGGTTCTCGATGATGTGCGCCGTCGCGTCGGCGGCAGACAGAGTGATCGTGATGACGAAGTCGGTGGCAACGAATCCGAGTAACACGAGGACAAACAGCTTGCCCTTCCAGCGCGAGAGCAAGTGTTCCAACATCGAGATCGAACCTTCGCCGTGCGGGCTCTCTTCGGCAACGCGATTGTAAATCGGCAACGCGCCGAAGAGCGTCAGCAGCACGAGAATGAGAGTCGCGATGGGTGAAAGCGATTGTGCGGCGAGAAAAGCAATACCAGGCTGGTATCCCAGAGTCGAGAAGTAATCGACTCCGGTCAAACACATGACCTGCCACCAGGTGTGTTGCTTGTGTGGGGTGGCGTGGACCGTCTCTTTTTGGGCGGCAGCGCCTCTAAATAACCAAAGCTTGAAACGGCGTCCGGAAGTCCGATTCAGTAGATTCAACATGTTCTCGACGACCCCGGCCAAACCGGGAGCGCACAAAATACAAAGGCGCGGGGCAATGTGCCCCGCGCCTTCAACTATCGCGGAACTGCCCTTCCCTTTGGCCTACGAGGTTAGCTGTCGGGCTCGAACTGGAAGTGTTCGTCGCCGGCAAAACTGCTCGACGATTCGCCCCATGTCTCACTTGCGCGAAACTGTGGTTCCCCCGTGTTGCGAAGCGGTGCGTTACGATCGCAACTTCGGCAGACGTTCAATTATCAAACCGGCTGCGATGTTACTCCTCGCAGCATCCCGACGCAACAAACAAATATTTCAACCGCCAACGTGTACGATGGGCCGCTGATCGGGATCCTTTTCTGCCTGCCGTAACACTTCATGTGTCACGGGCGCGGTGTCGCCTTCGCCGAACGCGATGTACTTCAACAAGTAAGAAACCGGATTGCCTTCGCTCCAACCGAAGTAGACGTGCGGCAGTTTCCCTGTTTCGTTGCGCAGGAAAAGCAGGAACGCCGCGATGGCGTTCGGCACCGCTGGCGACTCTGTTCGCAGGATCTGAAAGCCGTCGACAGTTTCACCGCGAACCTTCAGCACTCCCGAAAACTCCGACGCGTCACCGGGCGTGACTTCGAAGAAAAGTATCGGCTCGCCCGCGGGTATGTGATTGTCGAGCCGCTTCTCTTTCTCCTTCAGCTTGTATTCCTCGGCATCGCCGCGATCGATTCGATTGGTAATGATGCGGACAGTTCCCTTCGCGGCACGGCGAACAAACTCGCGCGCCGGGTCGTCAAGCTCGATTCGCTCGACGCGCAATTCAGTCGAACGCCAAACGCGCGAAGCGAGTGAAGTGAGCACCATGCCGACGATGAATATCGTCGCGATCTTGATTCCTTCCGGCTGCTCGACCACGTTCACGATCGTCGTATAGATAAACACCAGCGAGATCGCCATGAAGAGCCACTGCACGCGTTGACCCTGACGTCGCGCCGAAAGCGTCACGGCAATCGCCGCCGAAGTCATCAACGCCAGAACGCCCGTCGCGTAAGCGCCGCCCTGCGCGTCCACGTCTGCTTTGAAAAGAATCGTCACGAGCAAACAAATACCGGTGAACACGACGACCAGCGGCCGCACCGCGCGCGCCCATTCCGGCGCCATTCCGTATCGCGGCAGGTAACGCGGAACGATGTTGAGCAAACCTGCCAGTGCCGACGAGCCGGCGAACCATAGGATCGAGATCGTGCTCAGGTCGTAAATCGTTCCGAAGACGTCGCCGAGGTACTCATGGGCCAGAAACGCGAGTGCGCGTCCGTTGGCGTTACCTGCTTCCTGAAAGTCCGTCTCCGGTCGAAACTCCTCCGCCGGAATCAACATCGTCGTCACGATGCTGCTCGCAAACAACAGGAAGCTCATGATCAACGCCGCCGACGTCAGCAACTTGCGCGTGTTATGAATGCGGCCGGCAATTTCATGCGGCGACTCAGTCCCGCGCGCCACGTGTTTGGCTGCCTGCACCTCGTCCTCGCTCGGCTCGCCGTCACCCTTGACGAGCGGCATCACCACCACGCCGGTTTCAAAACCTGACAACCCGAGCGCCAGCTTCGGAAAAACGATCAGCGCAGTCCCGATCATCAGGAACGGATTCGGGTAAGTGCCGAAAAGGAAACGCTTCCAGTCCCACAGCACTGTCGGATGCGTCGCGATCTCGTAAAACCCGACCCCCACGACCGTAAGGTTCAATGCCAAATAGATCGCCACGAGAAATACGGCGATTCCTATCGCCTCCTTGAAGCCGCGCAGGAAGATCGCGCCCAGTGCGGCGATCAGAATCGATGTGACGACTATGCGATGGTGCAGGAAGTTAAGATGCTCCAGCACGAACGGGTTCTCGACTATGTGCGCAGTCGCATCCGCGGCGGAGAGTGTGATCGTGATGATGAAACTCGTCGTCGCGAATCCGAGCAACGCGAGCACGAACAGTTTGCCCTTCCAGCGCGAGAGCAGATTTTCGAGCATCGAGATCGAGCCGTCGCCGTGCGGGCTCTCAGCGGCGACGCGCCGGTACATCGGCAACGCACCGAAGAGCGTCAGGAAGATCAGAACTAACGTCGCGATTGGCGAAAGCACGCCGGCGGCGAGGAACGCGATGCCTGGCTGGTAACCGAGTGTCGAAAAATAGTCGACGCCGGTGAGGCACATCACCTGCCACCACGAATGTTGTTTGTGTGTAGAAGAGGAGGAAGACTCGTGCTGTGAATCGGTTCGTTTCCTGCCCTCAAAAAACCAGAGCTGAAACCTGCGTCGTGATCTCTGCAGAAACCCCATCGTTTGATTTGTCAGCCGCGCAGCGCGCTATAAAAATCGATGCTCGGGAAACCGCAGCCTGATCCGCCAACAAAAAAAGCGGGCGGGGGCCTCCCACAGCCCCCACCCTAAGGCCACGTGTCCTCACCCCACGCGACCACTTCGTCCACCGGGGAGGTGAACGCAGGCGAATTATGCAATAGTCCGCTTAAAGTTTCAACCCGGTTTTGTTTTTCACCTGACGGCAATAATTTCATCGCAGGCAAAAAAATTATCGCCGCAAATTATAGACCATATAAGTGATTTCAATCGCGGGGCGCGTTTGGGGAATTTCGTACCGCTATTCGACTTGCAACACTTGCTTCATTTTGCTCTGCTTGCAACACGTGCTGCATCGTCCGGCTGGCCCAACTGTTCGGTCTGATGTTCACCATGGGCCAGGTCGGAAAATGCCACGATCATCAGCAGTGCAGTGACGCCGAGGGTGCAAAGAATGTAGAGGATGGCGGTCTTTTCAAGGTAAATCAGAACGATTACTAACACTGCTAGTCCCAGTGACCACAAAAACGTCATCAGTCTTCGACGCCGGCGGTCGCCGGCCAGAGTTTTTCGATTCATTCTCAGTTAACTTTCACTTCTTGAGTTTGTTTCCGACTTAGTAAATCACGCGGCTCGGCAAGTACATGCCGGTATTCGAAACCGCCGACGAAAGGCCGCCCGACAGAGCGCCCACCAGTGTTTGTCCAATGCGCTGCGAAGAGAACATGCCCGCTTCAGGCACTTCGATCACGTCGTAGGCTTGCAGCAGGACGTCAGGTTTTTGGTTCTTCTTGATCGCCGACACGTCGACGGTGATCACTTCCTGATTACTTGAACCCGGGACCTGCCGGTAAATTCGCACGTCCGAAAGTTTCGCTTCTTTTCTCGCGCCTCCCACCATGGCCAGCGCACGGCTGAGCATCAGTTGATCGCGAAGGAAGATACCACCGGGCGCCATAACGCTGCCGGTGATGTAAACAGGCTCGGCTTCCGTCACGAGAACATAATCGCCGGGACGGATAACCGGATTCGCTTCAATCTTGCCTGCTCGCAGTTCCGAGATCTTTACGATCTGGAGCGGAATCTTCGTGCCGTCGATCGGCGCTGCATCGGCTTCTTCGCCGGGCTCGGGACACATTAGAGGTTCCGTATGAAGGATCTGAATGGTGCCCGAGGCGCGTTCGGTAAATCCTCCCGACACTGCCATCAACTCGTTCAAGCGAACTTTTCGTTTCATCTCGACGCGAGTCGCCTGGCGAACCGCGCCAAACACGGTCGCGGGCTGGCGGCTGTTGCGTTCCGAGATCCGCACGCTCACTTGCGGGTTGTTGATGAACTTCGCATACGCCAGCGCGATGTCTTTCTGAATGTCCTTGTCTGTGCGGCACTTCGCGAGGATGGGCTTCTCGAGAAACGGCAGAGAGCTCAGATTGCCGTCGCTGTCGACCTGTACGTTGCTCGACAACTCCGGTTGACCGAAGACACGAACGTCGAGGACGTCGCCTGGTCCAAGCAGGTACGACTTACTTCCCTGTATGTCCAGCGCCGACGACTGTCCCGCCGCGGGTTGCGTCGAACTCTGCTGCTGCTGTTGCTGCGGCTCCTGTGCGTAGGCGAACATCGCCAGGCTCAGGATGAACGCGAGTGTGGCGATCAATGATAGCTTCAACTTCATTTCAAACCCTCAACTTCAAAAGTTTCAAAAGTCCTTACGGTATGCCGGGGATCGCAGGGTTTCTGAGCACGCCTGTGAACACGCCCGCCAGGATTTCGAGCCAGCCGCGATTTCCAAGAAAGCCGCTGTCTCCGACCTCGATCACGTCGTAAGGCTGTAGAAAGATGTCGGGTTGTTTGTTCTTCTTAACTGCCTCAAAGTCGACCTTAATTATTTCCTGCTGCGCGGAGCCCGCCTTTTGCCGGTAGATTTTGATCTCCGACTGGTTGGCTTCCTTCCTTGGACCACCGACCATGCCCAGGGCGCGGCTCAGCGTGAGCTGGTCGCGCAGTAGGATGCCTCCGGGTGAAACCACGCTGCCGGTAATGTAAACCGGCTCGGCCTCGGTCACCAAAACCAGGTCGCCGGGCCGAATGATTGGATTGACGGCGCCCTTTGCCAGGTCGGCGATCTTCAGCACCTGGAGCGGAACGGCGGTTCCAGCTATCGGCAACGCCTCGGCCTGTTCGCCTGGTCCAGGACACAACAATGGCTGCGTATGCAGTATCTGGATCGTGCCGGCGGCCTTGTCAGTAAAACCTCCCGAGGCTGCGATCAGTTCGTTCAAACGGAGCCGCCGGTCCTCCATCGAAATCTTTCCGCCCTGACGAACGGCGCCCGAAACTGACACCGGCTGGCGGCTGTTTCGCTGCGTCACGATCACGCTCACCTGTGGGTCTTTGATCAGGCGAGTGTAAGCGGCCGCGATCTGCTTCTGGACCTCGCGTTCCGTCCGGCATTTCGCGGGAATCGGATCGAGAAACGGTATCGAGCTCAGGTTTCCCTCACTGTCCACTCGAACCGACGAGTTGAGATCCTGGCCGAAGACTTTGATCTCGACGACGTCTCCTGGTCCAAGCAGGTAAGGCTGCTCCTGTCCATAAGCCACACCGCACACCACGCAGATCAGGAGGGTGACGATGACAAACGGTCGACTAAGGTTCATTTTTAAAACCTCGAATCAGTGGCTTTCAGCTTCTTATGCCGGCGATGCTTTTTCCGGCGGTGCAAGGTTCCGGGCACGACGAAACCGGTGAAAAGTAAGTTGCAATGATCGCACAAAAGGTGATAGATGCCAAACAAGCGCATCACGAGCGGCGTACGCTTGTAACCCCTGCGAATACGCGAGCTACCGCACTTTGGACACTTCGGGCCGATCATTCGTCTTCACGAAATGTGGCATCGACTTCACGCCGGCGTCCGCCGTCATTTGGCCGCAGCCGCGACTGTAATTCAGCTATCTGCCGTTCGATTTTTTCCGTGCCCGCCGCGCGCACATCCGGCTTTACGACTTCCTGGTTCAGATAGAAAAGCGCGTCGCGATAGCGATCGATGGCGCGCCGGTAATGGCCTTTGAACGCCGACCGCTCGGCCAGTTCAACCCAGTGGGCCACTTTTACCGACGCGATAAACTCACCGATAGCGTTCTTCGACTCCTTCAGTTCCGGTTCGTCAGGGTAGACTCTCAACGCCGAATCTATACACTCGATGGCCTTGTTGGCAGTCTCGATCTTTTCAAACGTGCGCGCGCGCTGTTGAGCCTCGTACGTCAGGGCGCGCGACTGCCCTCTGGCCCAGGTGAGCAAATGATGCTTGTGCAGCGACCGCACGCGTTCCTGTCCGGCACGAATCGCGATTCCTTTTTCACTCCCGAGACGGCCGGTCCGCATTGCCTCGTCAGTGCTGGAAAGATAATCGTGACAGAGTTGGGCCACGTCGAGGTGCATTTCCGGGCTCGAGCCGGGCATCTCGGCGGCGGTCGATTGTTTTTGAATCGTTCGCAGAGCAGCGGAATGAAACGAGGCGGAAAAACCTTTCTTGCTGCTGCGGCTGGACGACCGGCGCTGGCTCGTGTGCGGTTTCGGCGCGATCCCGTGATCGAGGACATAGCGCGTCCATGCTCGTCTCATCACGACTTCGCGCGCGGACAACGCGACGAGTAAAACGACACTCGCAGCCAGTCCCGCGGGCAGCCACGGCGCATCGTCGCCGCCACGCACCAGCATCCACCAGAGCGCGAAGAACAATGCGAGGGCGATAACGATCGCTGCCGTGAAATATCCGGCGCTCGAAGGCATGCGCGTGCGCGCCGGACGATCGTGGAACACGTCAGCCGGACCCGAGTGGGATCGCGGATTGCGCGGAAAGAATTGATCTGCGGAGTTGTCTCCCAAAAACTCCTCCAGGTTGGCCGAGCCAACCGTTCAGGACCCCTAAACCACTACTGTTACGCGCGTTGTGCCGGGGGGAAATAGCTTCACAAGGCTCTCAAGGCCATAATAGTCGGCTTTTTGCGATTGCCCTGTCAATATATGATGCTGCTGGCTCACGCGCTTATGCGCGCGTGCGGGGCGCGCGGGCGCGGATCAGACAGCACTCACAAGGACAAACAACATGAGCGATAAAAGATTCAGTGGGAAAGTTGCGGTCGTGACCGGAGCAACGTCCGGAATCGGGCACGCGTGTGCCGTGGGTTTTGCGAAGGAAGGCGCGAAAATTGTTTGCGTCGGCCGAAAAGAGTCGGCGCTGGAGAGCGCCGCCGGTGAGCTTCGCGGCCTGGGCGCGGACGTGTTGCCGATTCGCGCGGACCTGTCGGTCGACGCCGAGGCGGATGGAGTTGCCGATCAGGCGGTGAAGGTTTTCGGCGGGATGGACGTGCTCGTGAATGCGGCCGGTTTTCTGACGACGGGAACGATCGAAAACACGTCGATCGACGCATGGGACGAGATGATGAACGTCAACGTTCGCGCCGTGTTTCGTCTCATGCAAAGGGCGCTGCCGAGTTTGATCGAACGGCGCGGGAATGTCGTCAACGTTTCAAGCGTCACCGGACTGCGTTCGTTTCCCGGCGTGCTTGCGTATTGCGTTTCGAAAGCCGCAGTCGATCAACTGACGCGCTGCTCGGCGCTGGAGCTGGCGGCGAAGGGCGTCCGTGTCAATGCCGTGAACCCGGGCGTCGTCGTGACTGAGATTCACAAGCGCGGCGGCATGAATAACGACGCGTATGCTGCGTTTCTCGAACACTCGAAAACCACTCACCCGCTCGGCCGCACTGGACGGCCGGAAGAGATCGCCGCGCTCGTGCTGTTTCTGGCTTCGGATGAAGCGTCGTGGGTCACCGGCGCGACTTATTCGATTGACGGCGGGCGGGCGTTGACCTGCGCGCGCTAACAGAAGGTATCGCCGAGATGACTTACCCGAACCCCAACTACCCAACCCCGAACCTGCCGACGTTGATCATCAAGCGATCGCCGCAGGCAAGCCTGATGAAACTCGCGCTGGCGATCATCGCGATTCTGCTCTCGTTGATGCTCGGCTTGCTGGTGTTGCTCGTTATCGGAATCGAAACCGGTCCGGTCGGGCTGCTCCTCGGTTTCATCGCCGCGACTATCCCCGTTCCGATCTACGTCGTGCTCGTGCTTTGGATCGATCGATACGAGGGTGAGCCGTTATGGATGTTGAGCACGGCTTTCTTCTGGGGCGCGCTGATCGCCGCCTTTTTCGCCTTCCTCGTGAACACGATCACGGGGCTGATCGTGAGCATACTTACGAACGCTCAAGTCGGCGAGGCTTTTGCCGCCGTCATCTCGGCGCCGATTGTCGAAGAGGTCGGCAAGGCGTTGATCCTGGTGATCTTTTTTATCTGGAAGAAAGATGAGTTTGACGGCGTGATCGATGGGATCGTTTACGCGTCGCTCGCCGGGCTCGGGTTCGCGATGACTGAGAACATTCTTTACTACGGCAATGCAGCGGCGGAGAGCGGCGGCATGTTGACGGCGACTGTCATCGTGCGAGGGTTCTTCGCGCCGTTCTCGCATCCTTTGTTCACCAGTCTGACTGGAATCGGGTTGGGGCTCGCAAGACAGTCAACCAGCGCGGCCGTTAAGGTGATCATGCCTGTGGTCGGGTTACTGATGGCGATCATTATGCATAGCATCTGGAACGCGTCGGCCGTGTTTGGTGGAGGGTTGGCGTTTGTATTGATGTACATCGTGGTGATGGTGCCGGCGTTTCTGATTTTGATGGTCGTCGTCGCGGTTGCTTTGCGACGCGAGGGCCAGGTCGTGCGTCAGTTCCTGGTGACCGACATCGAGCGCGGGCTGTTCACGCACGAAGAGTTTCAACAGCTTGGCTCGATCACGGGCAGGATGGGATCTTCGTTCAACGCTCTTTCACGAACCGGCATGAAAGGTTGGCGAACGCGCCGGCGGTTCAATCAGCTCGCGAGCGAACTGGCGTTTCACCGGAGTCGTGTTTCGCGCGGGATCAAGTCGCGAAACCAGGACCCGCAAGAGCAGGAAGCCGCATACCTGCACGCGCTGCATGCCTTGATAATTGAGTTGCGTGCACGTTAGGCTTTGCGGATTCGCAAGACGACCAAGGGTCGATGGTTTGTTTTTGCGTGACCCAAGACCACCGTGGGTCGATGCGTTGTTTTTGCGCCCCCAAGACCACCCACGGAAGTGGGTGGATATTTAGATTCAGCCTATCAACACCGACGAACTCCTGGTGAATCCTACCAACGGCAGTTGGTAGATCGTTCACTCCGGCCTTAGGTTGTACATGAACTATCCACCAACTCACGTTGGTGGGATTGAAAACAGAGGCTTCGCGTGTTGTAGGTCGTAGTTGAAACTATCCACCCACTGCCGTGGGTGGGATTGTTATACAAGGCGCGACGACACTGAACCGTGCAGCCACTGAACCGGCCAACTGATTTTAGTCCTCGCTGCCTGTCTCGATTCTGGCTTATACTTGGCCCCGTTACGCGGTTTTTTCATCAGAGCCTGAAGCTCGTGAGAATCCAACTCCTACCAAGTACCTTTGACGACAAAGGCCAGGCGACGCTTGAACAACGCTTGACCTGCTTCCTGATCGACGACTGTGTCGCAGTCGACGCCGGGAGCATTGCCATCGCGCTGACTAACGAACAACGGTCCAGAGTGCGCGACATCATCGTCACTCACCCTCACATGGACCACATCGCCAGCCTGCCCATCTTCATCGACGATCTTTATCCGTCGTTGAAGGAGCCGATACGGATACATGCGACGCAGGAGGTCATCCGGCTTCTTGAACGCGACGTCTTCAACTGGAACGTCTACCCACGGTTCTCCGACTTGAAGAACGACTACGGTCCAGTGATGGAATACGTCGCGATCCCGTTGGGCCAACCGTTTTCAGTGGCCCACCTGACCGTAACGGCGGTGCCGGTAAATCACATCGTGCCGACGATCGGGCTGGTCGTTTCTGACGGCGAACGGCGCATCGCTTTCAGTTCGGATACCGCGCAGACGGACGAGTTTTGGCAGCTACTCAACGAGACGCAGCACGTCGATGCCTTGCTGATCGAAGCGTCTTTTCCGGATCGACTGGCCAAACTCGCCGAAGTCTCGCGTCACTTCACGCCGGCGTCGCTTGGTCGTGAGTTGAAAAAACTGAATCACAACGGTCTCGACATCATGGCCGTCCATATCAAGCCCGCTTACCGCGAAGAGATCATCGAACAACTCAACGCGTTGCAGATTCCGAATCTCGGTGTAATGGAACCCGGTAAGACCTATCAGTGGTAAAGGCGGATCTACCCGCCTTTTAATACCGCTTACAGTTCACTTTATCTCTAACCCTCCAAAGGAGAATGTACGCCTATGAAAGACGTTGTAAACCTGACCCCAGACGTCATTGCATGTATCGGCGAAGTTCGTGCGGCCGCCGGTCCTAATTACCAGCAGGAAAAACTGGTCCTCTCAATGAAGACGCAATATCCCGATCGGGAGCTCTCGAGCGAGGATATGCAACCGGAGGCTCATCCACCTGTCGCAATCGCCTCGGAAGACAAACTACCGCGGTTACACGCCCAACAACGCGAAGCGATCGATCGGTTCGTCGAATGCGCGTTAGGGAAAATCGAGAAGAACTATCCGCTGCTGGCCGGTGAGTCCGTCGAGAAAGACTTTGCCTCGTTTCTGACGGAACCGTTCCTCCGCTTTCCGGCGGGCACGGCCGTTATCAGAAGAACCACGAACATGGCGGATCTCTACTACGTCATCACCAATGTCGAGGTAGATGAACAAGGAGACCTGCTGAGAAGACAACCGCGCCCGCGCATGCCGCAGGCGGGTGGGCCTGAAGGTGAAAGCCTGCCGGCGAAGCTGGCGATGTCGGTAGTGACGGGCATGGCCTCAGCCGTTGGCGGCGCAATCGCCAACTACATCATCGGCCAGATCTTTCCGCCCGACGTGCCGAGCTATTTCGACAAAGTCTATCAGCGGATGTCGGAGCTGATCGGGCAGGGACTTCAGCAGGACAAGATAGAAAGCGTCAACGGCGCGCTGAACACGATCAAGGACCATCTTCAGGATGAATACGGAGTGGCGCGGCGGCAGGCTAACCTCGAAGACGACGGCGATCGCGCGATGCTCTTCAATCTGCTCCAGAAATACGACACCGGTTTCATCTCAGGACCGGGCGGCATGCTGGGGACACTGCAGAGCGAGAAATACGAGCAGGCGGGTTTCGCTGTGTTCCTGCTCGGCGCCAGCCTTCAGCTCGCGATCTTCCAGGAGATGGCGAACGTCGCTCCACAGAAGAAAGATGGGAAATGGCTGAAGCCGCTTGATACGAGCTACGGCAAGCCGCAGACCGGCACCGTCGCAGTTAGCGCTCAACGGTATGCCACCTACGCCGACCGGGTCTGGCCCAAGGTGATTGAATCGCGGTTGAAGAACATCCGGGCCGTCGAGTATGAGGCGAACAAGCACGTCGTCTCAGGCGACGTTTACTGGGAGGTCCACGGCAAGATCGACGACAATGGCACCCCCATGTGGAACAGGCAGATGAACAAGGAGAACGAAAAGGACGGCTCGAACCCGACCAGAACGCAATTGAACAAAGACGTGGAAACTTACAAACAACAGATGAAGACGAAGCTGACGCTGACGTACAGCGATCCCTTCGCAATCGCCAACAAATGGAAGGATTTGGTCAAACAGCCGATTCGGGTGGCGTGAGACTAATCAAGAGGCGGGCCGATCGAGCTGGATCGGCTCGAACTCTTTCTGCGCATGTTCGCCGTCGACGCCGTGCAGTGAAACGCGTCCGCTCGCGAGCAGCTCTTTGACTCGAAACGTGCGTTGGTTGCGGTCGCGGCCCGGCATTAGTTCAGCCCGAAAGGTCACCATCATTCCGGGCCGCGCCCAAACGTTTCCCGCTCGTTTCGATTCGTGCATGTTTCGTCTCGTGAAGTACGCGCTGGCGGCGCCGAACACTCCTGCGCCGAGTGCCATTCCTCCCAATAACCACCTGGTTCGTATCTTCATCTAGCTTTGTCTATTCGCAAAGCGGATCGAGCCTGGCGGTTATCGTGGGTAAACCACTAAGGGCGCGCTCGGCGTTGAGGGGAGTAAAGCTGGCCCACTCGGCCGGCACGCCGCTGTCGGCGAAAATCGCCTCGACAGGACATTCGGGAACACACGCGTCGCAGTCGATACAGGTCTCGGGATTGATCACCAGCATGTCGTCGTCAAGGTGAAAGGCTTCGACGGGGCAAACGAGGGCACAGTCAGTATAGCGACAGTTGACGCAAGGTTCGGCAACGACATAGGTCATTTAAGATTTGCTCCTTGGGCGGAAGAAGTAACTTATGAAGCTCCGGCGTCGCCGGCTGCGGCTATATTAAACAAGAACCGCGAAGTTTTGAAAGATCCCTCCCTCCGGTTCCACAAACTAACACGCTTGTCATACAGTGATCGCGCTAACTTATAATGACCTCCTCAGATCAAAAGTTCTGCCAATCCTGACCGGTCTCCAAGGCCAATTATGCAACGAACACTTCTGAAGTCCATCGCGTTAGTTTTTTCTATCACCGCTCTTTTTGTAGCCCTCGACAATCGCAGCGAGCTGGTGCGTCCGGCCAGGGCGCAGGCGGCGCCGGAGAAAACCGTCGAACAAATCAATAAGAACATCAAGGTCCTTACCGGCATGCCACAATCGCAACTAATTCCGGTAATGAATTTCTTTGCCGCTTCGTTGGGACGGCGATGCAATTATTGTCACGTCAACAATCAGGGGCAGTGGGACTACGCGTCAGACGCCAAGGCGGAGAAGACCACCGCACGTGAAATGATTAAGCTGGTCCTGGATGCCAACAAGACGACCGAACGTCTTAAGCTGGATCCGGTGTCTTGCTATACGTGCCATCGCGGTCGCCAATCTCCACAGTCGATCCCGGCCCTGCCTTTGGCTCTGCCCTCGCCACCGCCGACTACCGGCCGGGCTGGTGGGCCAACCCCAGGCGCATCACCGCAGCCATCACCTGCCGCTACGCCTGCATTGCCTTCGGCAGACGAAATTTTCAGCAAGTACGCTGCGGCGGTCGGCGGACAGGCTGCGATTGACAAACTGAAATCGCGAACAGCGAAAGGCACGGTCACGCAAGCAAACGGAAATTCTTTTCAGTTCGAGCTTTCGCAAGCTGCGCCTGACAAGTTCTATTTGGTTGTGACGACGCCGCAGGGCACGATCGAACGCGGTTTCAACGGCCAAACAGGTTGGGAGAAGACTGCTGCGGGCGTGAGAGAGATAACCGGCGCCGAGCTGATCAACTTCAAGACCGCAAACGGGCTCTTTACTCTGCTGAAACTCAAAGAGCAATACAGCAGACCGCCGCGGGTCCGCAAAGATAAACTCGGCGATCGCGATGTTTACCTCGTCGACGGCACGACAACCGACAACCGGCGGATGCGGCTTTATTTCGATGCGACGTCAGGGTTGTTGCTGCGACGCGCGACGACCATGTCGACGATCATGGGCATCATCCCTGATCAAATCGATTTGGAAGACTACCGCGACGCGGATGGGCTGAAGTTTCCATTCACAGCTCGCGCCGCAGTAATCGAAGTCGGAAATCCAACCTCAACTCGAACGGTCACTGAATTGAAACTGAATGTGCCGGTTGATGAATCGAAATTCAACATGCCACCGGCGCCTAAGCCCGCGACTCCGTAAAAGATCTCTTGTGCGCAGCCTGTTTGCCGGATTCCGGAAGTGTGATCCGGTAGTTGCGGACTTTCACGCAGCATCTGTGGTTTTTGACTGAGAAAAACGGACGGGATCGCTCTGACTGTCCGATTTACTTCGAACATCGAAACACGCGCGAACACTCTCGTTGGGCATGTGCGTTGCCCCTTAAACGAAACAAATCAGAACGGAGCAAGAAACGATGACAGGCAAGCTCGTTTTTACGCGTGATTTCGCTGAGATCCGAATGAAAGATCTCGCATCTGTAGGTGGCAAAAACGCCTCACTTGGCGAATTATTCAACGCGCTAAAGCCCAAAGGCGTAGGCGTGCTTGATGGCTTTGCAATCACCGCCGATGCGTATCGCAGCCTCTTATTGCAAGGCAACCTTGAAAACAAACTGCGCTCCTTGCTGTCGGACTTTGATTCCGAAGACGTCAGTGAACTCTCCGTTCATGGGCACGCCGCACGAACCGCGGTGCTGGAGACCCCTCTTCCCGAAGAGTTACGCGCAGCAATCGCCACAGCCTATGACCAACTATGTGCGCGCCTGGGTCGGGAACCTGAACTGGCGGTGCGATCTTCCGCTACCGCCGAAGATTTGCCTGAGGCTTCGTTTGCCGGCGCCGCCGAAACGTTTCTGAACGTCCGCGGCCGCGAAGCACTGCTTACTGCCGTGCACCAGTGTCTCGCATCCCTCTTCACCGATCGCGCCATTAGCTATCGCGCAAAACTCGGTTACGACCAATTGAAGATAGCGATTTCGGTCGGAGTTCAACCGATGGTGCGATCAGACAAGGGGAGCGCCGGGGTGATCTTTACACTCGACACTGAGTCGGGCTTTCGCGATGTTGTCCTCGTCAACAGTTCCTTTGGGCTCGGCGAGTTTGTGGTCCAGGGGGTTGTCACACCGGACGAATGGACAGTTTTCAAACCGACGCTGAAGAGTGGTCATCGCTCAATTATCGGCAGACGGTTGGGCAGCAAAGAAGTTCGTCTGGTTTATGGCGACGGCAGTCGTACAACTCGGAGCGAAGCCACTCCGATGCAAGCGCGTAATGAGTTTTCTTTGACCGACGACGAAGTACTCAAACTGGCTCGTTGGGCGTGCTTGATTGAGGATCATTACTCGGAGCTGACTGGGCATCCGCATCCGATGGACATCGAGTGGGCCAAAGATGGAATCAGCGGCGATCTGTTTATCGTTCAAGCAAGGCCTGAGACGGTTCATTCAGCAAAACCCCGAACTGCAGTCGCCGAGACGTATCGACTAGTGGACCCTCCCGGTAGTTCGGTTGTTACAGGACAGGCAGTCGGAGAAAAGATCGGGAGCGGCCCTGTGCGGGTTGCAAGGGGAACGACTGAATTACAGAAAGTTAAGCCGGGGGATGTGCTCGTCGCCGGACTGACGGATCCCGATTGGGAACCAGTGATGAAGCGTGTGGCGGCCATTGTTACCGATCGAGGGGGACGCACGGCCCATGCAGCGATAGTGTCTCGCGAGTTTGGCATTCCCTGCATAGTTGGCAGTGGCAATGCCACTGCGGTGCTCAAAGACTCGGATGAAGTTACGGTGGTGTGTTCCGAAGGCCCTGAAGGTCATGTCTATCCGGGCCGATTGAGATTTGAGATTGAAAAGATTGATGCCGCCGCTGTTCCGCAAACTAATACTCAAGTGATGCTCACGGTTGGTGATCCCGCGCGAGCTTTTCACTTGTCATTCATTCCGAACTCCGGCGTGGGACTGGCGAGAACGGAGTTCATTGTCACCAATCACATTGGCATTCATCCAATGGCTCTCGCACGCTATCCCAATCTAAAGGACCAGCAAGCCCTTACTGAAATTGCTGCGCGGATTGGCGACGAAGCTCCGCATGAATTTTTCATAAGACGGTTTAGTGAAGGTGTGGGACAGATCGCCGCTGCCTTCTATCCGAAGCCCGTCATCGTGCGGACGAGCGATTTCAAAACCAATGAATATGCACGGCTGTTGGGAGGCATGGAGTTCGAACCGGCAGAGGAGAATCCAATGCTTGGTTTTCGCGGCGCCTCTCGTTATTACGATGAGCGCTATGCGGCAGGCTTTGCACTCGAATGTGCCGCGTTGCTGCGTGTCCGCCGCGATATGGGTCTGACCAATGTGAAGATCATGATTCCTTTTTGCCGCACGCCCGATGAAGCGCGTCGGGTGATTGCAGTAATGGCCCAAAACGGCCTCAGGCAAGGAGATCAGGGATTAGAGATCTACGGAATGTGTGAGCTTCCTTCAAACATAGTCAGAGCCAAGGAGTTCCTTCACATTTTCGATGGTTATTCAATCGGTTCAAACGATCTGACACAACTGGTGCTGGGATTAGATCGCGACTCGGGCACTATTTCTCATCTTTTTAACGAACGTGATAGTGCTGTCACGGCTCTGATTGCAGACGTCATCGAGGAGGCGCGCAGAGCTGGGAAGCCAATAGGTATTTGCGGTCAGGCGCCCTCTGACTTTGCTGACTTCACCGAATGGCTTGTAGACCAGGGCATTACGTCGATCTCTCTTAATCCGGACGTGACAATCAGAACCGCGCTCGTCATCGCCGCGGCGGAAGCGAAAAAATTGAGAGCAATTGCAGCGGCGAAGTGAAAACGTTACACGGCGAGTAAATGCAGAAAACTCCTTTACGGATACATAACGATGCGTGAAGCACGATGGGAGCACTTTCCGCACGAAGCCGATATGGGCGTGCGGGGTTTCGGTAACACCAAAGCCGAAGCGTTTGAGCAGGCAGCATTGGCGTTAACGGCCGTGATCACTGATCTAAAAAGCGTCCAGGCAAAGGAAGTAGTCAATGTAAGTTGCGCGGCGCCTGATGACGAGTTGCTTCTTGTCGATTGGCTAAACGCGCTCGTCTACGAGATGGCCACGCGCAACATGTTGTTCAGCCGCTTTGAAGTGCATATAGAAGCTTCGCAACTTTACGGAAAAGCGTGGGGTGAAGTGGTTGATGTTTTGCGACATCAGCCTGCGGTCGAAGTAAAAGGCGCCACTTACACGGCCTTACGTGTCGCGCATGATGAGGATAACGGCTGGTTAGTCCAATGCATTGTCGACGTCTAACTGAAGTTCGTCGGGCAGGTGAGTTATGGATACGGCATTACTAAAACGCGAATCCGATTTTGAATGGCACATCCCGCAAACGGACAAAATGAAGGTGCCCGGTATTATTTACGCCAGTGAAGACTTAATCCGCGACATGGATAACAAGGTGCTCGAACAAGTCAGCAATGTGGCGATGTTACCGGGAATTCAGAAGGCATCGTTCGCGATGCCTGATGCACACTGGGGTTATGGATTTCCGATCGGTGGCGTTGCTGCATTCGATCCGGATCAGGGTGGAGTTGTCTCAGCCGGAGGAGTCGGTTTCGACATCTCGTGCGGCGTTCGCACTCTGCTGACCGGCATTGCGGCGGAGGAGATTAGCGCCAGTCAGGAACAACTTGCCGACACGTTGTTCCGTGCAATCCCCGCCGGCGTTGGGAGCACGGGCAAGCTACGTCTAAATGCCGAAGAGATGGATGCCATGTTGACGGGTGGTGCGCAGTGGGCAGTGCAAGCAGGCTACGGTTTACGCGAAGATCTGGATCGAATCGAAGAGCACGGTCAAATGAAACACGCAAAACCCGGCGAGGTTTCGGATCAGGCAAAAAAGCGGCAACGGGAGGAAGTCGGCACGCTCGGATCCGGAAATCACTACCTGGAAGTGCAAAAGGTAGTTGAAATCTACGACGAAACCGTGGCGGCTGCGTTCGGTCTACGTTGTGGTGACGCGGTAGTCAGTATTCATTGCGGTTCACGTGGCCTGGGTCATCAAGTCGGAACCGACTTCTTAAAGCGAATGGTGATCTCGGCAAAAGGTTATGGAATTGAACTGCCTGATCGCGAACTCGCGTGTGCGCCGGTCAACTCCGATCTGGGCCGGTCTTATCTCGGAGCGATGCGTGCAGCCATCAACTGTGCCTTAGCGAACCGCGAAGTTATCACTCATCTCGTCCGTCAATCATTCAGCGAGGTCCTGCCCAAAGCCCAACTCAAACTCATCTTTGACGTTTCGCACAACACTTGCAAAGTCGAAGAACACTCAATTGATGGTCAAAAGAAGAGTTTGTTTGTGCACCGCAAAGGCGCAACGCGAGCTTTCGGTCCCGGCCATCCTGATATACCTGATTCACTCCAGACCATCGGTCAACCGGTTCTGATTGGGGGCACTATGGGAACTGCGTCTTATGTTCTGGTGGGAACGGCCGCCGGCGAAGCACGTTCATTCAGCTCGTCGTGTCATGGAGCAGGCCGGCGTATGAGCCGGCATCAAGCCACTAAACAATGGAAAGGCCGCGAACTGATCGATTACCTCGCATCGCGCGGAATAATAATTCGCAGTCCTTCTTATCGTGGTGTCGCGGAGGAGGCTCCTGGAGCATACAAAGATGTAACCGCCGTCGTTAACGCAGCCGATGAAGTTGGATTATCGAAGAAGGTCGCCCGATTGGAGCCTATGGTCTGCGTAAAGGGTTAAGGCCCAGGATTGGCTGCCTGGTGCGAAAGTTCCTCATATTCCTGTTCGCACTCATGTCTGAACGACTGTCATCCAATAGGTCGAACTGTGCTTGCCTGCACGCCCTTCTCGCCTCTTTCCTCCGTGAAGGTGACAGTTGATCCGAGCGTTAATCGATTGAACGCTTCGTTCAGAACACTGTTCTTATGGAAATAGATCTCATCTCCTTCGCCGGTCTTCAAAAAGCCATAGCCCTCATCAGGAAAGAGTCTGCTTACGCGCGCAGTTAGCTGCGCTACGTGAAGCTTAGTTTGACCACGTTGTCGCCGTGCAAAATCCTGCAACTGGCGGCGGGCCTCTTTAAAGGCATCCCGAATCACCACGAAAATATCCTTGTGTTCGGCATGCGCTTCCAGGCACTTCGACTCTTTCTCCGCCTCAACCTGTCGTAATGACGTGTGTGGACCGCCCTCTCGTTCCACCACCAACTCAGCACCAGCCACTGCTAAATCGATGCGGACGTGATAGAGATGGCCTTTGCGATGGTGCCGGTGGGGAATCTCAACGATCACGCGGCAGTGCATGATAGGTTTATAGAACGTTTCCAATTTGTTGACTTCCTCGCGAATACGAGTGTCAACAGCCTCGGAAGGCTTCATATTGCGATAAGCGATTTGTACCGGAAGAATCATTTGCCCTGTTCTTTCCAAATTCTGAACCCACACCGCAGTCAGGCGACGGTACGGCACGAAATAAATAAATGGGCACAACTGGACCTTGTAAAAACTTAGCCACTGCGTTGTACCCATCATTAACGGCCGCTACGGCACCACAGTAATTTCGTTGTGGACCTCTTTAACGCCTGGCGCGGCCCACGCTGCGGTCGCAGCCTCAGTTTTTTCAAACCACGAACGGACGTTGCCTCTCAGCGTCACCTTGCCGTCCAATGCCTGAACGGTGATTCGTCGCGCATCGATTTCTGCGCTGCGCTTAAAGGCGTCTTCGATCTTGTCTTTGACCGCAGCCATTGAAACCTGCGGCTGCACCAGGATGTGGTTAGTTACGCCTTTGACTCCCGACAGATACTTGACCGCAAATTCAGCGGCGTTCTTCTGATAGAACCAATCGACTGTGCCTTCGAGTGCGATCCAACCACCTTTAACCGTTAGTTGGACTTTCTCATCCGGAACATCAACGCGCTCTTTCAGAGCATTCAATGCCGCCTCCGCGATGTCGGCATCCGTCTTCTTGAATAGAGGTTTGACCTCGATGTCATTTGCAACGCCTTTTACACCATAGGTCTTCAACGTCACCCGTTCCGCGGCTACCTTCTCCGCATATGTGTTCACGAAACCTGTTAACGTCACCACGCCGTCTTCCGCCGCCACGCCTATGTCGGTGGACGGGACTTCCGGCGCCCAGTCAAGCTGGCGTTCAACTCGATCCCGCAGTCCCATGTCAAATGGGTCTTTTGCTTTATGAAATAGAATCATCGCGCCATACTCGTTCTCACGAAACAAGCGGTCTCGATGAAGCCTTTCCCGAACCGGACTGGCATCTTTCAACGCATCCGGCTCTCCATCGCGCGCGAGCTCATCTTCGCTTTCGAAAATCTCCAACGCAGTTGAAGAGTAATCTCATTAAAGGCACGCGACTGTGGTCCTTCGCCTTGTGAACGGTGTTGCCGTCTCCCTGGATGGACATTACTCCATCGACTACTACGACCACTCTATCTCCAGGCACAACTAGTCACTCAGCCAACCTATCCCTTGCGGGAAGCTGCGCCTGGATTCCGGCGTAGCTCGCATAGCAATTTACCCGCCGACTTAGGTCTCC
>DASURS010000048.1:0-9329 GCA_036279935.1 Pyrinomonadaceae bacterium | reverse complement strand
GGGAGTAGCAAAAAAATAAATTCCAGATCTCAGATTAGGGCACCTACCGGCCTATCCCAAGGCCTATCTTTAATCAGCCAAGACGTTGTAATCTACGGCACAACATTCTTACCGGAGAGTCATACATGAAGACTGCGCTGTGCATGGTTTCCGCTCTTCTGTTCTGCGTTTTGCCCGTCCGCGCTCAGGACGATGTCGGTTCAATCAGAAATTTTCTTCGCGTCAACGACCAGTTCTGCACCGGCGGACAGCCCCGCATCGAGCACCTCGCAAAGCTGAAATCCGAAGGCGTTAAAGCAATAATCAATCTCCGACGGCCCACCGAACATCGCGCCGACGAAGAAGAAGCAAAGGCGAAAGAACTCGGCCTGCGCTACTTCAACATCCCCGTCGCGTTCGGCGATCCAAAAGAAGAACAGGCCACTGAGTTTCTGAAGCTCACCGACGATCCCGCGAACCGGCCCGCCTTCGTTCATTGCACGGCCGCAATTCGCGTCGGCGCGTTCTGGCTGATCAGGCGCGTCATGCGCGACGGCTGGAAGTTTGAAGACGCCCTGGCCGAGGCCGAAAAGGTCGGCTTGCGCGAAGCTCCCCACCTCGTCGACTTCGCTCGCAACTACATCCAGAAGTATCAAAAGGCCGCAGCCGCTCAAACCGCCTCAGCAGCGCAAAACATCCCGGTGGTTCAAAAGAGTTCGTCAACTTCAACCACAGCGGGAATGCCCTCCGATCCCATGTCGTTCGGCGCGTTCACTGTTCGTTTCGATCCCGGCGGCACGTTCACACTCGAAGGCGCCGGCTGGCCCAAGCTGAACGGCAACTGGAAGAAGATGGGCTCGGAAGTGGAGCTCGCAATGAGCGGTGGTCCAGGCGGCTGCAATGGCCCGGGCACCTACGGAACGACGATCAACGGCACTCACCTGACGTTCGATTTAGTAAAGGACGATTGCACGGTCCGGCGAATGATCCTCGACCGCAGTACGTGGCGTCCCGCGAGTGAAGCGCTGATCAAACCCGTGCGAGCAATCAAGCTCACCGCGGGCGCGCGCCTGTCGCCAAAAGCGAAGCCGCTGGCGGCCGGAGGAAGCTGGCCCTCGTTTCGTGGACCAAACGCTTCCGGCATCGCCGAAGGACAAAACCTTCCGGATAAGTGGGACGCCAAGACAGGCGAGAACATTCTCTGGCGCACGCCGATTCCCGGTCTCGCACATTCGAGCCCCGTCGTCTGGGGAAACCGGATCTTCGTCACCAGCGCCATCAGCAGCGACGCCAAAGCCACCTTCAAACCCGGACTCTACGGCGATGGCGACGCGTCGAAAGATCGCTCCGAACATCGCTGGATGCTCTACGCGCTCGACAAGCAGACCGGCAAGGTCGTTTGGGAACGAGTTGCATTCAAAGGCGAGCCTCGCGAGAAACGACATATCAAAGCGACCTACGCCAACTCCACACCCGCAACCGACGGACGCATCGTCGTCGCCTGGTTCGGCTCGCAGGGCCTTTACACGTACGACATGAACGGGCGTCTTTTGTGGAAGGTCGATCTCGGCAGGATGGACGCCGGCGCTTACGACCTTCCGACTTACGAGTGGGGCACGGCGAGCTCGCCCATCATCTGGCACGACCTCGTCATCCTTCAGTGCGACACGCAATCCGACTCGTTCATCATCGCCCTCGACGCGAAAAACGGAAAGACGGTTTGGAAAACGGATCGCGATGAGCTTCCGTCGTGGGGCTCGCCGACTGTCGTCACGACTTCAAAAGGCGAAGAGCTCGTGACCAACGCGTCGAACTTCATTCGCGGATACGATCCACGCACTGGAAAAGAGCTCTGGCGACTGGGCCGCAGTTCGAAGATCACCGCGCCGACGCCGATCTTCGCCGATGACGTGCTCGTCGTCGCGAGTGGACGCGGACCGGAGCGCCCGATCTTCGTCCTCAAACCAGGCGCGCGCGGGGACATCACTTTGCCGGAAGGAAAGACGAGCAGCGACGCGGTCATCTGGAGTCGCACCGGGCGCGGTTCGTACATGCCGACGCCGTTGATCTACAACGGCATTCTCTACGTGCTCGCGAACAACGGCACATTCGACGCTTACAATTTGAAGACAGGCGACGAGTTGTATCGACAACGGCTGCCGGTGATTGGCAGCGGGTTCAGCGCGTCGCCGGTTGCGGCTGATGGCAAGATTTATCTGTCGAACGAAGACGGCGAGATCGTCGTCGTCAGCGCCGGGGAGAAGTTCTCTCACATCGCGACGAACACGATGGGTGAACTGTTGATGGCGACGCCGGCGCTCTCCGACGGTGTGATGTACGTTCGTTCCGCCGAAAGCGTGATTGCGGTCGGCAAGAAGAAGTAAAAATTTCGAATTGCGGATTTCGAATTTCGAAATTCTTTAGGCCGATGTTTCAACGAATTACCTTAACCCTCGTCGCATTATTAACTTTATTCATCGTCAACGCGGCCGCTCAGCAGGGCGGAAGTATCAGGGGCAAGGTCGTCGCCGACATTCCGGACCAACGTCGAGTGCTGCCCGGCGTCATCGTCACTCTGAACAGCGAACGGCTCGCCGCCAAAAAACTGGAAGTGATCACGGATCGTGAAGGCGTCTACGATTTTTCGGGTCTGCTCGCCGGCGATTACGTGCTCACGATCGAGTATACGGGCTTCAAGAAGTACGAAAAGAAGATCAGCTTGCAGATCGACGCCACGGTCGAACACGACGCGCTGCTCCAGCCGGTGCCGTTGAGTGAAACCGTAACGGTGAAAGAAGATCCGACCGACGCCGTCCGGACCGAATCGTCGACGCCGTCAGTCATCACGAGTCAGACCCTGCGCGACGCGCCGTTGATCGATCAGAAGTTTCAGGACGCGCTGCCGTTGCTGCCGGGCGTCGTGCGCGGCCCCGATGGAAATCTGAACATCAAAGGCACGCGGCCGAGCCAGAGCGGCATCCTCGTTTCGAGTCTGAACGTGACCGATCCCGTTACAGGCACGCCGGCGATCGAGTTGCCGCTGGAAGCAGTCGACACGGTCCAGGTCCACTCGAATCCGTATTCGGCGGAGTACGGAAGATTCACTGGCGCAGTGACGACGATCGAAACGCGCTCGGGAACAAACGATCTGCGTTATCTCGTGACCGGCGTGTTGCCGCGGCCACGCTGGCGCGATGGAAGCATCTTCGGCATCGGCGCCGTCACGCCGCGAATCGCCGTCGGCGGCCCAATCAAGAAAGACAAACTCTTCTTCTTTCAGAGTCTCGAATATCGGTTCGTGCGTACGAACGTACCGAGCCTCGAAGCCCTCGACGAGCGCCAACGCGACATTCAGCGC
Organism: Pyrinomonadaceae bacterium; assembly: GCA_036279935.1. GTDB lineage: Bacteria > Acidobacteriota > Blastocatellia > Pyrinomonadales > Pyrinomonadaceae > PSRF01. The sequence continues at coordinate 5,992 of DASURS010000048.1, read as the reverse complement.
GAGAGTTTCGACTCGTTCTCGCGTCTCGATTACGTCGTCAATTCCAACAACCGTCTGACGGCCAGTTTCTCGATCTTTCCGCAGAAGCAGGACTACTTCAATCTCAACACTTTCAACCCGTCAGACACGACCGCGAACTTTCATCAGCGCGGCTGGTTTCTCGCGTTCAACGAGCAGGCGACGTTCGACTCGGGCGCACTGCTGCAATCGAGTTTCAGCGTCAAACAGTTTGACGGCGACATCTTTGGCAACAGTGGCGCGCCCTACCAGATCACTCCCGAACGAAACTTCGGAGGCTGGTTTGATCGGCAGCATCGCGAGAGCCGCCGCTACGAGTTGCTCGAGATCTACAACTTCGCTCCCGTCGCCTGGCGCGGTTCGCACGCATTCAAGGCAGGCGTGAACTACAGTCACACGTCTTACGACGGCAGCGACCGCGGCGCGCCCGTGAGTATCCTGCGCGCAAACGGAACGACGTATCAACGGATCAACTTCGCCGGTCCCGGCGATCTCGCGCGCTCGCAAAACGAAATCTCGCTGTTCGCGCAGGACAAGTGGATCGTGAATCCGCGCGTCGTCTTCGATCTCGGCCTGCGATACGACCGCGACCAGATCGGGAAAGAGAACAACCTCGCACCGCGACTCGGCGTGGTCCTCGTTCCCTTCTCCAACGGCCGGACTGTCGTGCGCGGCGGCGTCGGTCTTTTCTACGACAAGATCCCGCTCAACGTCGGCTCGTTCGAGCAGTATCAAAACTTCGTCGTGACGACGTTTGCCAACAACGGAACGACCGTCGTCGATGGTCCACGGCTGTTCTTGAACAACGCGCCCGACGATCTCAAGAACCCTTACAGCCTCGCATGGAACGCGCAGGTCGATCACGAAATCAATCCGCACCTGTTGCTTCGTCTCGGTTACGAAGAGCGCAGCACGCGGCGCGACTTCGTGCTCGAGCCGGTGCGCGATCCAACGACACCCAGCCTCGGTAACTTGTTGCTGCTAAACTCCGGACGTTCGCGTTATCGCGAGTTGCAGGCAGTCGCCCGCTTTCGCTTTCAGGAAGGACGCAACATCTTTCTCTCGTACGTCAGATCGCAGGCGCGCGGCAACCTTAACGACTTCAATCACTACTTCGGTAACCTGAAACAAGCCGTCATTCGCCCTGACGAATACGGCAAACTGCCGTATGATGCGCCCAATCGAATGCTTTTCTGGGGCGAGTTCGCGCTGCCGTTCGACGTCGTCGCGACGCCCGTCGTCGATTGGCGCAGCGGTTTCCCGTTCTCGCTCGTGAACCAGCAGCAGGACTTCGTTGGACCACGTAACGAAGGCGGACGCTTTCCGTCACTCTTAACCCTCGACTTGCTCGTGACGAAAGGGGTGACGATTCCTTTTCGCGGCAAAAAGTATCGCGGGCGCGCGGGGATAACGATCTTCAACATCACGAACCATTGGAACCCGCGGGACGTTCAGAACAACCTCGACAGTAGCCAGTTTGGAACGTTTTACAACAGCCCCGGACTGAGCGTGCGGCTCAAGTTCGAGTTTGTGAAATACTAGATCGTACTTTATCAATCGTCTCTGCGTGCCTCTGCGTTCCTCTGCGTCTCGGCGGTTATTCGATCGTTAAGCTCTTTACCGCAAAGCAACGCAGAGCAACGCAGAGAACGCAGATTCGAAAAGGCTCAACTATGAAAATATTCCTGACACTGTTGCTGTTATGCGTGACGGTAACAGCGCAAGTTAAAACTCTGCCCAGCGAAACGCCTTCGGAATTCAAACCGACAAACGACGGCTTCAACTACGTCCGTCGCACCGCGGAGATTCCGATGCGCGACGGCGTGAAGCTGCACACCGTGATCCTCGTTCCCAAAGGCGCTCGAAGCGCGCCCATGCTGCTAACGCGCACGCCGTACAATGCCGACGCACTGACGACCCACACCCACAGCTCCGACCTGGCGTCGATCCTCGAGGGCTACGACAACGCCACCGACGTGATCGTCGAAGGCGGATACATTCGCGTGGTCCAGGACATTCGCGGCAAGTACGGCTCCGAAGGCGACTACGTGATGAACCGCCCGGTTCGTGGTCCACAGAACCCAACTGACGTCGATCATGCCACCGACACTTACGACACGATCGATTGGCTCGTGAAGAACGTTCCCGAAAGCAATGGGCGGGTCGGCATTCTCGGCATCTCGTACGACGGCTTTCTGCCGTTGATGGCGCTCATCAATCCGCATCCGGCGTTGAAAGTCTCGGTGCCGATGAATCCAATGGTCGACGGCTGGATGGGCGATGACTGGTTCCACAACGGCGCGTTTCGCCAGCAGGGCATGAACTACATCTATGAGCAGGAAGCGACGCGCGGCAACGAAATCTCGTGGTGGACCAGCCACTTCGATGACTACGACATGTTCATGGAAGCCGGATCGGCAGGCGAGCTCGGACGCCGCCGCGGTCTCGAACAGGTCGGCTTCTGGCGCAAGATCCTCGAACATCCGAGTTACGACGCGTACTGGCGCGATCAGGCAGTCGACAAAATTCTCGCGGCGCAGCCGTTGAAAGTTCCCGTGATGCTGGTCCATAGTCTTTGGGACCAGGAAGACATCTACGGCGACATCGCCGTCTACAAAGCCATCGAACCGAAGGACACGAACAACGACAAGGTGTTTCTCGTGCTCGGTCCATGGCATCACGGCCAGGAGATTCGCGAGGGCAGTTCGCTCGGCGCGATCAAGTTCAACAGCGACACCTCGTTGACGTTTCGTCGCGAAGTGCTGCGCCCGTTTCTCGATCATTACCTGAAAGACGGTGCGCCGAAAGCCGACGTTGCGCCGGTCACAGCTTTCGAAACAGGGACGAACACGTGGCACCGGCTTTCGAAATGGCCCGCGGGCTGCCCGAGCGGCTGCTCGGTGAAAGCGACGCCGCTGTATCTCACGTCCGGCTTGCGAGCGAGCTTTACGGCGAAAACAGCGGAACCCGGTTACGAGGAGTACGTGTCAGATCCTGCGAAACCAGTTCCCTATCGCGCCCGTCCGATTGACGCGACGAGCTGGTCCCGCTGGCTCGTTGACGATCAGCGCGAGCAGTCGGGCCGTCCGGACGTCCTCGTATTCACTTCGGATGTGCTGACTGCGCCGGTAAAGATCAGCGGCGAACCAATCGCGAACCTCGTCGCGTCGACGAGCGGCACAGATTCGGATTGGGTAGTGAAAGTGATCGACCTCTATCCCGATCAGGTGGCGAGCGATCCGAAGATGGGTGGTTATCAGTTGATGATCTCGGCGGACGTATTTCGCGGACGCTATCGCGAGAGCCTGGAGTTTCCGAAAGCGATCGCGTCGAACGTTCCCCTGCTCTATCGCTTCGCGCTGGCGACTGCGAATCACGTCTTTCTGCCGGGCCATCGCATCATGGTGCAGATTCAGTCGAGCTGGTTTCCGCTTTACGATCGCAACCCGCAGACGTTTGTGAAGAGCATCTTCTGGGCCAGGCCCGAGGATTACCGCAAGGCGACTCAACGAATCTACAACACTCCGGGGAACGCGAGTTTCGTCGAGTTGCCGCTCGTTACGAAGGAGCCGTGAAATGAAAGCTTGTATTGCTTTGCTCACTTTGCTTATTTGCGTTTCAGCAGCCTCAGCCAAAGACGACATCACCAAAGAGTTGATCACCTCGCAGGGACGCGAGCGCGCCTACTATCTCTACGTCCCCTCGACGGCGAAAGGGCCGGCGCCGCTGATCGTGATGTTGCACGGATCGAACCGCACGGGCGTCACGCTCGTCGAGAAGTGGAAAGACTACGCGAAGAAGGAAGGCATCATCCTCGCCGGCCCTGACGCGTCGAACCTGCGCGGCTGGGGCTCGCCGCAGGATGGTCCTGACTACTTGCGCGATTTAGTCGAAGAGCTTAAAAGCAAGTATCCGATCAACCCGCGCCGCGTTTATCTGTTCGGCCACTCGGCGGGCGCGTCGTTCGCTTTGCACATGTCGCTGATGGAGTCGGAGTATTTCGCCGCCGCGGCGATTCACGCCGGCGCGTTGTCGAGCCAGGACATGGGATTGATCGAGTTGGCCAAACGAAAGATCCCGATCTCGATCCAGGTTGGCGACAGCGACGATTTCTTTCCGCTCAAGATCGTGCGCGCGACGCGCGACGCGTTGAAGGACGCCGGATTTCCCGTCGAGCTGATCGAGATCGAGAACCACGATCACTGGTATTACGACAAAGCCGCGAAGTTCAATCAGACCGCGTGGGAGTTTCTGAAGAAGCACGAACTCAACGGCGATCCGCAGTATCGGAAATACAGGTGGAACTAGAAAATCCGTTTAGGAGACAGCCCGCCATGACCAAACTTCTCGCCGGAATATTTATGCTGGTCCTGTTGTTTAATGGACCCTCCGTCTCTTCTTCCGCCAACGACTACAAAGCCCAAGCCGTTGCCGATGTCGCCGCCATGTCGAAACAGGCGCAGGTGATGGTCGACATGGTCTTCAGTTTTGGAGAACTTGGATTTCAGGAAGTCGAGACGGCGAAGTATCTGACGGGAATTCTCGAGAAGGAAGGCTTCAGGATCGAGCGCGGCATCGCGGGGATTCCGACGGCGTGGGTCGCGACGTACGGCTCCGGCAAACCGGTGATTGCGTTGGGATCTGACGTCGACTGCATTCCGCAGGCGTCGCAAAAACCGGGAGTCGCTTATCACGATCCGCTGATCGAGGGCGCGCCGGGACACGGCGAAGGTCACAACTCGGGCGTGCCGCTCAACATCCTGGCCGCCATTGCAGTCAAGCGTCAGATGGAACGCGGCAAACTTCCGGGCACGATCAAAGTGTGGCCCGGCGTCGCGGAAGAACTCGTCGCCGGCAAGGCGTATTTCGTTCGCGCCGGTGTTTTCAAAGACGTCGACGTCGTGCTCTTCACGCACGTCGGAAATAACCTGACGACGTCGTGGGGCCAATCGTCAGCGACGGGGTTGGTGTCGGTCGAGTACACGTTCAAAGGCGAGAGCGCGCACGCAGCGGGCGCGCCGTGGCAAGGTCGCAGCGCGCTGGATGCGGTCGAGTTAATGGACGTCGGTTGGAACTTCCGCCGCGAGCACCTGCGCTTGCAACAGCGTTCGCACTACGTCATCACCAACGGGGGCGACCAACCGAACGTCGTGCCGCAACTCGCGAGCGTCTGGTACTACTTCCGCGAGCTCGATTACGAAAACATCAAGCACATGCGCGACATCGGCGATCAAATGGCCCAGGGCGCGGCGCTCATGACAAACACGACCGTGACGTCGCGCGTCCTCGGTTCAGCGTGGCCGCAACACTTCAACCGGCCGGTCGCGGAAGCGGCGTACGAAAACATCAAGCAGGTTGGATTGCCGCAGTGGAGTGAAGACGATCAAAAGCTGGCGAAGGCGTTGCAAAAAGAGTTGAAGTCGCGAGAACAGGGTCTCGCAACGGAGCTCTCGAAACTCGAAGGACCGGCCAACGACGAACAGCGGACGCGCGGCGGATCAGACGACATCGGCGACGTCTCGTGGAACGTGCCGACCATCACCCTCCGTTATCCGTCAAACATGCCCGGGCTGCCCGGTCACAACTGGGCCAACGCCGTCACGATGGCGACTCCGATCGCGCACAAGGGCGTGATCGCGGGCGCGAAAGTGATCGCGATGACGACGATCGATCTGTTGACGAAACCGGAACTGGTGAGCGAGGCGTGGAAGTACTTCCGCGAGGTGCAAACGAAAGACACGAAGTATCAGCCGCTGATCGGCGTCGACGACAAACCCGCCACGTACCTGAACAAGCGCACCATGGACACTTACCGCGAACAGATGCGCAAGTTCTACTACGATCCCTCGAAATACGGCACGTATCTCGAACAGTTAGGGATCAAATACCCAACCACGCGCTAAAGGAGCAGACGATGGCGGAGCTGAAGACGAAACCGACTAACGCGAGCGTCGAGGTGTTTCTCAACAAGGTC
>DASURS010000047.1:0-19112 GCA_036279935.1 Pyrinomonadaceae bacterium | reverse complement strand
CGCCTTCACAACCAACAAAGGCCAGTTGGGCAATAACAACTATCGGACGCTTTTCGATCTGATCGTGATCACCAACGGCGGACCTCCGCAGATTGTTGCTGCCAACATTACGCAGGCTGCCGTCTGGTTCAACGTCAGTTGGTCGCCGGACGGGAAGTGGTTGAGCTATACGGTTTACGGTGAACCCGCTTGTTACCTCGCGTCAGTCTCAGGAGGCCCGGTGCGAAAGCTGACCGGTCTGTCACCCATCGCCTCCTTCATTCGTCCACCTCTGTGGGACGCGGCCAGCGAAACGGTTTATGTCCAAACCGGAAAGGCATTATGGCGAGTGTCTGTCGCCAGCGGGCAAGCTGCGGAAGTCGTGCGCATACCTGACCGCGCCATCGTCGCTGTCGCGGGCCGGCGCGACGATTCACAACTCTGGTCAACCGCAGCAGGCGATTCCGTAATCGTCAGCACTCTCAACAACGACACCAAGAAAAGCGGTTTCTACAGAGTCAACCTGACGACCGGCGCCTACACTCGCCTCATCGAAGAGGACAAATCATACGGATTCGATCTCGAGTTCAACATGGACGTCTCCGATGATGGACAAACCTTCGTCTACACAGCCGAAGACGGCGGCCACTGCCGAGACTTTTGGGCCGTAAACGCTGATTTCCAACAACAGCGGCAGATTACTGCCACCAACCCGCAGTTCAGTCGTCACGCCATGGGCAAGGCGCGCGTTATCGAGTGGCGCGGCCTCTCGGGTCAGAAGCTGCGTGGCGTGCTCGTGCTGCCGGCGAACTACGTCGAAGGAAGGAGATACCCGCTAATCGTGCGCGTCTACGGTGGGTGGATCCAATCCGATGTGCTCAATACTTTTGGGTTCACGCCCGCCTCCACCTTCGAAAACCTTCAACTGCTGGCGACGAGGGGTTATGCCTTACTTCTGCCTGATGCTCCGCTGGGCGCCGGCACGCCGATGAAGGACCTCGCCGAAACGATATTGCCGGGAGTAAACAAAGCGATCGATCTCGGCGTCGCCGATCCGGACAGACTAGGAGTAATGGGGCAGAGCTTTGGTGGCTATGGGACACTGAGTCTGATAGTCCAGACCGCGCGGTTCCGCGCCGCCATCATGCGCTCGGGGTTTGGCAGTTTGCTCGGGATTTACACCGAGATGGGAAAGGATGGCTCCGCCTACGGTATCGGCGTGCTGGAAGACGGCACCACTCGCATGCGCGGCTCTCCGTGGGAATACCGCGAGCGCTACATCGAGAACTCGCCGACGTTCTATTTAGACCGCGTGCAAACACCGCTGTTCATTGTTCACGGCAGCGAGGACCCCGCGGCAGCAGCTTTTCTCGCCGATGAAGTGTTCGTGAGTTTGCGACGCCTCGGAAAGGAAGCTGTCTACGCCAAGTATGCAGGCGAAGGACACGGGCTCCGTATATTCGCCAACCAGGTTGACTACTGGTACCGCGCCATCGAATGGTTCGACAAGCACCTTCAGCCACAATCAGTCAGCGACAGCCGGTAATGCCGTTGTTCCTCAATTCGCGGATTCGACGGGCCATCCGAAAGCCCGCCGAACCTCGCGCCTCAACAGCTAGTCGTCGAGACTGCCGTCCGGCATAGTGGCTTCTCCATCGTCGAGGTCAGGAAGGACTTTGGCGCCGAGAATCAACTCTTCCGCCTCGCCAACCTCCAGTACTTCAGGAGTCATATAGTCGTTAGTCATTGGACCATCATCCTTTCTAATGTCGTTCATCCGGGTTGTGGAAACAGTGGATTCTGTGCGTCTGGGGATCAGAGTCTTAATCGGTGCTGGCTGAAGTGGCCATGCTTCCGCAAAAATCAGCAGCGCGGACCGAACCCACTGTTTTTGGAGAATGCAGAAGACCGCGGACACTAACAGCGGTTCACCTGTGTGCCCGCGGAGTGACTGCTATTCGTCGAGATCGCCGTCCGGCAGAGTGCTCTCGCCGTTGTCGTCGACGAATTCGATGGCCTTGGCGCCAAGGATGACCTCGTTTGCCGCGCCGATTTCGATCACTTCGGGTTTCATGTATTCGTTAGTCATTGGCTTATCCTCCTTTAGCCTGATTTGAGTTGCCGCTCAGGTGTGAGCCCGGGCGGATGGTATGGAGTGTCCCGTCGGACACGGTGTCAGCGGACCGCGTTCGTGGCTGCAGCTTTCGCCGGCGCTGAGACGGGTTATTGGCCCATTCAGCGGGGCATTGTTCTTGGCTGACGAGCGGCGGTTTTCCACGGCCCGCAGCCAAAACTCGAGAGAAATCGTTTGCAGGATCGGATATGCGTTTGTCTCGCAACCGTGGCGCACTCGTTCGAGCGCCGTGCGTAGCGCCGCGGCGTCCATGTAACCGCGAGCGCAGACCAATGGGTCGTCAAACATCGTCCGCAGTCTGGGCCACTGCCGCGTGATCGCCCTGAACAGCGCTTCCTGCGGTCCTTTCTTGCTCTTCCGTTTCAGGACCTTCTCCGGCAGAAGATCCTTGAGCGCGCGGCGCATCAACGATCTCGTCTCGCCGGGACGCACGCGCTGTTCGAACGGAATCGCCTGGAGAAACTCGACGAGCGGGCGATGAAGAAAAGGATGACTGACTTCGAAGTCGCCTCGATCGCGGTACGTGGCTTTGGACACCATCTTCATCGCCGACAGGAAACCGATGGCCTGATCTCTCGCGCTCGGCAGCTCGAAATCGAGTCCATTCCCGCTGATGAGATAGAGCTCGCGCATGTTCATCTTCGCGACGAAGTCTTTGTCGTACCAGGGCGGCAATTTGAAATTCGGCTTTACGCCGCACGCGAGCTGAAGCTTCGGCGGCAGCAGAGGCAGCAGGCCGTCTCGCCAGAGCAGGTCGAGATAGGGTCGTTTGAGCGCTGCGCCCCATGCTGTCAGCGCGCGATGCAGGTCACGCCAGCGACGTTCGACAATGAGGTCGCCGAGTTGCGGTGTGGGGTTTGCGCCGCTGCAAGCGATCTCGTCGCCGCCGTGACCTGTGAGCAGCACGCGCGCGCCGTCGGCCTTCATCGCCGCACACAGCGCTCGATGGCGATTTACAAAACAATCGAGAAAGTTTGGGTAGCTGATTTCCGACTCGTCGGGGAATGAGCCCAGCGCCGGGTAATCCTCGTCTCGCAGGTGACGTCCCGCACCGCCTCGTTGTTCCTCGACGCATTGAATGAAATTGCGCTCGTCGCACGTCGTCGATTCGTCGTAGACGTACGAAACGGTTTCGAGCCGCTGCGCTTGCACGTCTTCGGTCGCGATGATCTCGTCGGCCATGCACACGATCGACGACGAATCCAGTCCGCCGCTCAGCGTCGCCCACGCAGGGCCGTCCACTCGCAAGCGGCAACGGACTGCGTCGCGAAAGAGTGAGCGGAAGTGCTCTTCGTATTCTTCGTCGCGCTGGTAGCGGATGGTCGCGGTGCGGCTGAGTTGCCAGAACCTTCGCACCTCCGCGCGGCCATCGCTGATGACGATCGCGTGTCCGGGCAGTACGGCGTAGATGTTCTTGTACGGAGTGACGTCGACTTCCACTCCGCGCGCGAGAAACCCCGCGACGTACTCGTCGTTGATTTCAATGTCTACATCCGCCAGATCGAGCAACGGCCCCAACTCCGACGACCAAACGATCCGCTCGTGGTTCTTGTGGTAATAGAGCGGACGTGGACCAGCAGCGTCGCGCGCCAGCAACAGCGTTCGCGACTCAGGATTCCACAGCGACAGCGCAAAGTCGCCGATGAAACGGACGAGGCACTGAACGCCCCATTCGTGATAAGCCGCCATCACGATTGCGGCGTCCGTTCGTTTGCTATCCAGCCGGCCATTGAGCAGCGAGATCAGCTCCGCGCGATTGTCGAGCCGCCCGTCGAAACCGAGAATGCGCCGCTCGGTTGAGATCAACGGCTGTCGGTCCAAACGCGACTCGCGATTCGTATGAAAGGCGCGAAACACGATACCAACGGCGCCTGACGTCACCGCATCGCCGCCATCCGGACCATGGCTCTCGAGTGCCGCGCCCAACGCCATCAGCTCTCGTTCGTCCACCGGCTTGTCGTTGAAATTGTAGATTCCGCCCAACGCGCTCATTGTTAGCTCCTCACACACGCAGACCGAGTTGTTCGCAAAGGAAAGCCAGGCGATCCGTCAAGGCATCGATTCGCTCGCTCAACGGCAGCGCCGGGACGTGCCCGCGTAACGGGCTGTAATCCAGCAGGATCTTTCGGCCGGGAACACCCGCGGCTTGCAATCGCGCCGTCATTTTTCGCGCGTGCATCGGATCGCAGCGCGTATCCGCGTCGCCGGAAACAAGCAGCACTGATGGATAAAGCACTCCGTTGCGGACGTGTTGATAAGGTGAGTATGCGTAGAGATACGGAAAGTCGCCGGCATTGTCCGCCGACCCATACTCGTCGATCCATCCGTCGGCGAAGCGCGCGTTGTGATAACGCAGCATGTCGAGCAGTGGTCCAACACAGATCGCGGCGCAAAAGAGATCGGGCCGTTGAGTCAGCGCCGCTCCCACCAGCAAACCGCCATTTGAAGCGCCGGCAATGGCGAGCTTCGTCGGCCGCGTATAACCTGCCTGGACCAACCACTCGGCGGCGGCGATAAAATCGTCGAAAGCGTTCTGCCGCTTGCGTCGCTTCCCGTCTTCGTGCCATTGCTCGCCAAGCTCCGAGCCTCCGCGAATGTTCGCTACGGCAAACAATCCGCCGTGTTCGACTACAAAGGTCGCGAATGCACTGAACTGCGGAGTCACTGTCTTGCCAAATCCGCCGTAGCCCGTGAGCACGGTCGGAATGTTGCCGGTCAGGCGATACCCGCGTTTCCCAACCAGAAACATCGGCACACGCGTGCCGTCCTTTGACGCGTACCAGACCTGCCTGACGTCGACCGACGAATCGTCGAAAGCTGCATCCCTTTGACTCCAAACCAGTTGCTCGCCCGTCTCAATCCGATAGCGAAACACTGTTTCAGGCTGAACGAATGAACTGAACGTGTAGAAGAGATCGCCGTCATCGACGGGGTTGGACAACAGACGAACGGTGCCGTTTGGCGGATACGGCAAGATGCCAAGTTTCCTGCCACTCAGGTCGTAGATATCAGTCCGCGCAGCGAGGTTCTCGACGTAAGTCACAAAAATTCGTCGTTGTCTGACCGCGATGTCCCTGATCGCCGAGTTGGTTTCCGGCACCAACTCTCGCCAGTTCTCCCGAGCAGGAGAATCGACGTCTATCGAGACGACCCGTTTGTTCGGCGCGCCCGATCGCGTCATGACGATTAGCTGCCGCTCGACGATGAAAGGGAAGAACGGCTCCTCCATGTTCTCCGCTATCAAACGTGCAGGAGCATCGGAGAAGGCGTCGTGCAGATAAAGATCGATCGTCTTGCGAGGCTGAGATCGGACCACGATGTACACGAGATAGCGTCCGTCGTCTGACATGCGCATCCCGAGTTTGACGTTGGCCTCCGGCCCAATGGCAAACGTTTCGTCGTCTTCGTGAGAGCTGTCGCCGACGAAGTGCCGGCGTGCTCGCAGGACGCAGGGACGCGCAGCCTCTGAAGGCTCGTGAACGTAGTAATAACTCTTCGAGTCGGGCGCGAACGCAAACCCGCTCAAAAATCCGCGAGTCAAACCATCCGGCAGCGTCCTGCGTTCCGAAACGTCGAAGATTCTGATTTGCGAAGAGTCTTCGCCGCCAAGCTTTAAGGCGTAAGCCAGAAGGTTTCCATCACGCGAAACGCTGACGATGCGAACCGCGGTCTGCGCATCTTCAGGTGCGACCAACACTTCGTCGTCCCCGTCTTCACCGTCTCTCACGCAGATGACGGCCTGGTCCTGTTGCGCCGTCCTCCTGAGGAAGAAGCATCGCTCACCGACTTTGCACGGCGTCTCTTTCGAATCGACACTCAACAGCTCGGCGACTCGTTTGCGTATGCGGGCGCGCCCGGGAATCGAGTTGAAGAACGTGCGGGCGTATTGAGTCTGACTCGCAATCCACCGGCGCGTGCGGTCCGAGTGTGAGTCCTCGAGCCAGCGGTATGGATCAGTTATCGCCAATCCATGCCAGACGTCGGTGACCGGCTCGACAGGTGTGTAAGGCGGATCTTCGAGGACGACGCTCATTTCAGCTCATTTCAAGATGTTGCTTTAGCAGCGATCGAGAACGCGGTAATGCGTTTGCACCTTCGGCGTGTCGTTGACGACCTCGCCATTCACTTCGACCCAGGCGTGACCACGAAACGGAATTTTGCGACAGCCCATCACTAACTGCGCCTCGACGCCCGCCATCCGCAACAGGCACGTGCCCACCGCCGAACGCTGTAAACAGAGCGCATGCTTCGGGTAGAGTCGTCCTGCTCGATCGATCGCGACGATGACCGCATCGATCTGTTCTCGACTCGCGGGCTTTTTCTTTGCGACGGGCCAGCGCTTCACCGTCCGGTGCAGTCGATTGAAGCCGCCGAATTTCATGAGGACGTGAGCTGCCGCGAGTGCAACAAACGCGAGCGTGGTCCACCCCGCAGCGTTGTGGCGCACGGCCGGGGCGACAGCAGTTTCAAGTTGCGACGACATTTTGGTGTCTCCTCAGTTTGTATTCGCCGTCACTTGCAACAGATTTTTTCGCGCCAGCTCTGTGATGAAGCTGTCGAGATCGTTTCTAAGTTCTTCTGAAGGGAGCTCGTACTCGCGGCGAAGCGCGTCGAGGACGTCGTCGAAGCCGGCGCCCTGCTCGATCATGGTCCAAATCTTTGCGCCCACTCCGTTCAGGCTGAACACTTTTCCGCTTTGCAGATTGATGAGCACGCTTCCGTCTGCGTCGCCGGACGTCGCGCGCACCTCCGGATGGAGGCTGAATTCAGCACTCATTGCTCGACCTCGTTCAGTGATCGGCGTCGCAGTCGGCCATGCCGCAGCCGGTCGCGCACCTTGAAATTTATGGTTTGGGGGAAGGCCGCGCACTCTACGCTTTTTTGGAGGCACCTCGCCGGAAAAATTTTTGATTCGCATGATCCGAAGCAACTTGCGCCGTTTGTTGATATTTGGCGAATGTGAACTGTTCGAGTTTGGGAGCCACTTGCTTCGGACCATGGTAGTGCTTTATTTGAGCGCCTTCTGCACGGTCAGCAACTCTGTCGCCGAATCGACGCAGCGCGTGTTGTAACTCACCACGCGCCCGACGATCTCAGCCTCGCGCGGATAAATAAAGCGACGGATCGATGCGGGTGAAGACTGGTGCGGGATGAGGAGCAGTTGATTGTCCTGCAATTCACACCAGCCGCAGGCATATCCGCCGCGCAACTCGATGAAGAAAATGGGCCGGTCGAATTCGTTGTGCCGGGGAATGGCGTGAGGCTTGGTCTGGCTGGTGTCGATCTCCACGACCGCTCCCGGTCGGATCAGTGGGTACATCGTGTAATCCGCCAGACCGATGTGGCCGTACACCACGTTTTCGTTATCTTCGGCCTTCACCAGGCCTGATGTTGCCGCATCGCTGAACGGCAAAGGCCGTCCATTGTTATTCCCATCCAGATGTAACAGGGTGAGATGAGGATTCGCGATGAAGGTGTACTTTTCGATCTCCTCTAGATCGACGTTGTAGAGGCTCAACAAGTCGCGGAACGACACTCGATAGATCGCGCACAAGCTGAAGATAGTCCAGATGTTCGGCGCGGAAATGCCGTTTTCGAGCTGGGCAAGCCAACTATTCGAGATGCAGTAGTTCTTGTCGCCCTTCGCTTCAGCAATACGGTGGCTCGCCTGTTCGACGTCGCGAACAGTCAATCTGCATTTGTTCCGAAGGGCCTTGAGGTTATTACTCGCACGCATAATAAACCCGGACTTTCAGGTTGATTATTTGGGCGAGTTCCGATTTTTACGAACCGCTTGGGCTATGTGAAGTCATTGGGAGGCGCGCTAATGTGAGGGGCGAGACGTTAACACTTTGTCCGCTGAATGCCGACAGGAAAATTTGTTTGTACTGAGATCTGGGAAAAAGAGATGCCGGTCTGAACGGCAGTTGAAGATTTGAGAAATTCCGCTAACGACGAAAAGACGAAACTGATCGTATTAATTACCGAATCCCGGATAAATCGAGATCGCTACGGATACAGGACCCCGACCACCTGGCCCACGATCGTCACTTCGTCACGCGAAAATTCCTCGCGCACGTTGCCGGACAAAGGATGAGGCACCAGCACGATCACGTTGTCCGGCCCATACTCTAAATACACACACGTTGGACCGCGCGGTGTCAGGATGTAGAACAACTCGCGCTCGTGATAACTCACGTTGTCCGGCGGCACGACCTCGTTCAACAGCTTGTTCACCAGCACGCGACTGCCCGGCGGCGCGATCGGCGATGCATTCGTGTCGTGTTCGCCGATGATGACATACGCGAGATACGGCGGATAAAAAGAGCTGAGATACTCGACGTCGATGCTGATCCATTCTTTCAGCGCGCCTTCGAGAAACTGCGTGTTCTTAAATTTAGCATTGTCGCGAACGATCGGGATTCTCACTTGCCGGTTGCGCGTTACCGATTCGCCGCCGAGCTCACGCGTTCGCGCGCGAGCCAGCTTGAGTTGTTCCGTCAACTGGCGCTCAGGTTCGAGCCCGAGTGCGGCGTCGATCTCTGCGCGCGACAGGTTCAGGATGATGCGCAGGCTGTCCAGTTTTGCGGTTCCGGGTTGGCGGATGCTGCCGCTGATGATGTTGCCAAGCGTTGACTTGCCGATCTCCATTTGAGGGTTGTTGTGAATCTCTGCAAGACGTTCGCTTTCGAAGACGATGTCCTTGTAACTCAATCCGAGCAGCTCCATCGCGGACAATACGAGTTGTCCCAACGGCGCTTTCGTCTGCCGGCGTGGCCGGCCACGTTTTGTTTTCCTGGTTTTCGAAGCGGCGCGTTTTGCCGCATCCTTTTCAGGCAGCGACTGCAAAGACAGTAATCTCCGTTCTTCCAAGTTAACTTGGGAGGTTCGCTGTGGTGCAGCTCGCGTGATGCGAACCGTTTACTGGGCCTGACTAGACTCGAGGGCTCGGGTCCATCTGTAATTTTGGGCTTTGTGGGATCGACGACGTGGGAGTGATTTGCCGCGCGCGAATCTTACACCATCTTCATTGCTTTGAGAATCGCTTTGGCATTTTACTTGCCGTTATCAGAGCGGGCTTGTAGGAAGTGGTCTGGAACAGAACAGAGGGGGCGACCTTATAATGCTCGACCAGAAAGTTGACGACAAAGGAACCGATCAGGCGCAGGCAAAGGAGATAATCCGAAAGCTGCGCGAAGGTGCGTTCGACGGTGACGACGACGAGCTTGCGGTGGCGCTCGGACGTCCGGTCGAGTTCGTACAGGCGGTGATTAACGGCACGGAGCCGGCTGATGATGATTTAGTGATGAAAGCTCGGGGGATTGCCTTACATCGTGGCGTCGAAGTCGAGTAAGTCGAGCGGCGCAGTCCGCTCGAAACAAAGCAGCGCTTCTCCGTGGTGGTTCGAAAGCGGCACCGAGGTTTGCTCGGCGTGCGGCCATTCGTACGCATATCAGACCGGCGGATACTGTCTCGATTGTGACGCCGGCGTCTGTTCAGTATGCGTACAGCAAACGGTGACGATGGAACTGCTTTGTCCCGGCTGCGTCACGAGTCGAGAGTCAGAGAAGGAGTCGATCTGAAAATGGCTGCGCGAGCCATCTGGAAAGGACAGTTGAAGATTGGCGGCACGCGAATCCCGGTCAAGCTGTATTCGGCCGTCCAGGATCGCACTGTGCGCTTTAACATCCTCGACGAACGCCAGAAGGCGCGCGTCAAGCAACACATGATCGATCCCGATTCGGGAGACGAAGTTCCAAACGAAGAGATCCAAAAAGGGTACGAGATCGAGCCCGGACGCTTCGTGATTCTCACGGAAGAAGACCTCGAATCGCTAAAACCACCCGCTTCGCGCGACATCGAGATCGTCGAGTTTGTGGACCAGGCGAAGATCAGCCAGCAGTGGTACGAACGTCCGTACTACCTCGGCCCGGACAACGGCAGCGACGACTACTTCGCGTTGGCCGAAGCGTTGCAGAAAAAGGAGAGCGAAGGCATCGCGCAGTGGGTGATGCGCAACAAGTACTACGCCGGCGCACTGCGCGCGGTCGACGACTACCTCTTCCTCTTCACGCTCCGCGACGCCAACGAAGTGATTCTCGCGAAGGACCTGGCTAAACCGACCGGCGCCGCGCCGACGCAGAAAGAATTGGCGATGGCCCAACAACTCGTCGAGATGCTCCAGGGCGAATTCAACCCGGCCGATTACAAAGACGAGTATCGCGAGCGCGTGATGGAGTTCATCGAACGCAAGGCGAAGGGACGCGCGCCTCGCCTGGCGCCCGCGAAGACGAAACGCCCGGCCGCAGCTCTCGACAGCGTGCTTGCGAAGAGCATCGCCGCATTGAAGAAGGAGAAACGAGCTGCCTAGCACACGACGCAAAACACAGGAAGTCGCCGACGAAGAGAACGCCGGCGGACGGCCGTTCTGGTCGGGCACCTTGTCGTTCGGATTGGTGAGCGTGCCCGTCAGTTTGTTTCCCGCGTTGCGGTCCAATCGCGCGTCGTTGCGCATGTTAGGACCGGAGGGCAGACCGCTGGCGCGAAAGTATTACGCGGAGAAGACGGGGAAGGACCTCGACGCCGATGAAGTCGTGCGCGGTTACGAGATCGACAAAGAAAAGTACGTCGTCGTCACTGACGAAGAGCTCGAACGATTGCAACCGGAAAAGACACGGGACATCGATCTCAAGCAGTTCGTGCCCGCGGAGTCGATACCGCCGGTATATTTCGAGCGCGGCTACTTCCTGACGCCCGCCGCCGGTTCGCAAAAAGCGTACAAGTTGCTGGCAGAGACGATGGACCAGAGCGGCCTCGCCGGCATCGCGACGTTCGTCATGCGCGGCAAGGAATATCTGGTCGCGATCTTTTCCGACAACGGAATCCTGCGAGCGGAGACGATGCGATTCGCCGACGAGTTGCGCTCGCCTGCCGACGTCGGCTTGCCGAAGAAAAAGGACCCGCCTAAAGCGACAGTCACGAAGTTCGAGAAACTGATCGCCGGTCACGCGAAGAAGCAGTTCACACCCACGAAGCTGGCGGACAAGCAAACCGACGAACTGCTGAAACTGGTGAAGAAGAAACAGAAGAAGCGCGGCAGTGTCGTGGAAGTCGACACCGAAACAGACACCGACACCAAGGTCGTGGACCTGGTCCAGATTCTGAAGAAGAGCCTCGCCGGCAAGGCGAAGTAGTGAACAACGAGCCCCGAGCTCTCCCGCAAAGGCGCAAAGGCGCAAAGAAAAACAAGTATTCGATGTAGCGGGTGTCCGGCTCTGTGTCGTTAATCCACTGTGCCCTGCTTTTCTTTGCGCCTTTGCGGGATGTCTTCTGCAGTCTACATTTGCGATCCGAAGTCCACGGCGATGTTGCGCCAGCGTCCCTGTCTAAATCGAACCACACTCAGAACGCAGCGCGTCGCGTGACCGGCGAGTATCGCGGCCCAAATGTCGATCGGATCGAGCGTGCTCGTCTGTTGAATGACGAAGCAGAGTCCGAGCGGCACGAGGATTTGCGAGACGATCGAGATGTAGAGCGGACTGCGCGTGTCGCCGGTGCCTTGAAGTCCTCCGGTGTACGTCAGCGCTGTCGAGATGAAGAGACCCGAAACACTCAGCACGCGAAGCAGTTGAACTCCGATTTCGACGACAACCGGATCGTGCATGCCGAAGATCGCCAGCAGTTGTCGCGGAAAGAAGAGAAAGAAGATTCCGACGAACAGCGCGCCGGCGAAGCCGAAACGCGCCGCGACATGGACCGCCGCGTCAGCGCGATCCGGATTACCCGCGCCGAGGTTCTGTCCGGCGACGGCCGCCGCCGCACCCATCAATCCCACCGACGTCCAGGTGATCAACGAGAACAGCTCCGTGTACGACACGGCAAACGCCGCCTGTGCCGCGGCGCTCTGCGCAAGCGATCCGATGAACGCCAGCATGAACACGCCGCCGATGTTCATCGCGATTCCCTGAATGCCGGTCGGCAGGCCGAACTTGAAGATCGACTTGATGATGCTCCAGTCAGGACCGAAGCCGTGACCATCCGCGCGTGGAATCGAAACGACCCATGCGCCGGTCCATAGTTTCGCGAGCGAGTACAACGCGACCAGCCCCGAGGCGATGCACGTACCCATAGCGGCGCCTTTGGTGCCGAATGCGGGAATTGGACCAAGACCGCGAATCAGCACGATGTTGAGCACGAGGTTCAGCACCGTCATGCTGATGCCGAGCATCATCGGCGTGCGCGCGTCTCCGGCGGAACGAAGCGCGCCGCTCAACATGAAAAAGATCATCATGCCGAGACTGAACACAAACATGATCCGCAGAAACGGCAACGCTTCGGCTTTGACGTCAGGCGCGGCGTGTACGAGATTGAGCAGCGAGGGCGAAACGAAGTAACCGATCGGCGCCATCACGCCGAGTGAGATGAAGATCGCGGTCAGAAACGCCTGATAAACGGTGCGATTTACTTTCTCCTCGTCGCCCGCACCGGCGAAGCGCGCGACGAGCACGCTCATGCCGGTGAACAACGAAGAGATAAAGACGATGACGACGAGAAAGATCTGCCAACTCACGCCGATCGCGGCGTTGGCCTTGAACCCGACAAGATTGCCGACGAGTGCGTGGTCCACCATTCCCTGCAAGCCGCCGATAACGTTCGTCAGCATCGTGGGCCACGCAATCTTCCAGACGGCCGGACGCAGTGGTCCTTCGACTATTGATCTGTCGTATTTGGATTTAATCTGTGGCTCCGAATCGGTTCGCTAGTTTACGCGCTCTCTGTAAGAGACGCGGATTTTCAATCTTTTCCGCGTATGCCGCGAATTCCGGCGTCGGACCACGCCAGCGCAGCTCGTCGACGTCCTCAAACAGCGGAGCATCGGTGCGCAAGGTCGCGAGATCTTTGAAAAGCAACGCGAGCACGCGGTTTTCTTTGCTCAACGCCTCAGCGGGAAAGTCTTCAATCGCGCCATAACGATTGATCAACTGCGCGGCAGTCTTCGCTCCGCAACCCGCGATTCCCGGATAACCGTCCGCGGAGTCGCCCACGAGCGCGAGATAGTCGGGGATGAATTCGGGCGCGACGCCAAATTTCGCGCGCACGCCGTCCGCGTTTCGTATCACGCCGGATCGGCGATCCACTTGTACCACACGATCATCTTCGACGCATTGCGCGAGATCTTTGTCCGGCGTCCAGATGCAAATCTTCTCGACTCGTTCATCCTGCGCCGCGAGATGAGCGGCGGACGCGAGTGCGTCGTCGGCTTCGAGGTCGATCATGGGCCAGACCGTGACGCCCATCGCCAACAACGCCTCCTCGAGCGGGATGAACTGCGCCAGCAGCGCGCGATCGACACCGGCGCCGGTTTTGTAACCCGCCCACAGATTGTTGCGAAATGATTCGATTACGTGATCGGTGGCAACGCCGACGTGTGTCGCGCCATCGTCGATCAACTGCGCGACAGTCGTGAGCACGCCTGACACTGCGCCGTACGGAGGATCAGTTTTCTTGAAGCGCCGGATGCCGTAGAAATGACGGAAAAGCTCGTAAGTTCCGTCGAGGAGATGAACGATCATGACCCGATGTTAGCACTACAGAAAAATTTTTTCTGCAAATGTCGATCTGTCGTCGCGGCATTCGATTAGGGAGTAGAAAGGAGATAGTTAAATGAGAGTAATGGTCATTATCAAGGCTAACAAGGATTCAGAAGCGGGTGTAATGCCGAGTGAAAAGCTTCTGACGGACATGGGGAATTTCAACGAGGAATTGGTGAAAGCGGGCGTCATGCTGGCGGGCGAGGGACTTCATCCGAGCTCGAAAGGCAAACGGGTTTCGTTTTCCGGCGGCAAGCGAATCGTCACCGATGGACCATTCGCCGAGACGAAAGAGCTCATCGCCGGATTCTGGCTGTGGAAAGTGAACTCGATCGACGAAGCGGTCGAATGGGTGAAACGAATTCCATTCGACCCGGACAATGCTCCCAGCGACGCCGCGCCGATTGAGATTCGGCCCGTGTTCGAAATGGAAGACTTCGGCGCCGAGTTGACACCGGACGCGCGCGCGCAGGAAGAACGCCTGCGCGCGGAGATCGAAGACAAGCAGAAGGCGTGATCCGCAGTGTCAGAAACCGAGTCGCGGCGCGCTCTGCGGCCTCTGCGGTGAAATTGCTTTCAAAACTGATCCACCGCCGAGACGCAGAGATCGCAGAGTTTGCGCAGAGAAAAATTATAATCGTTTAAGGTGCTGAATCTCGAAAACCGTGGATCTACTTGCCGAAGCTGTACAGCGCGCTGCGAGTTCTGATGTAGATGTGGCCGTCTGAGATCGCGGGAGTGGCGAAGCACTCGTCGTCGAGTTCGTTAACCGCCATGACTTCCCATTCGCCCGCCGCTTTCAGTACTGAGACTTGTCCGCCCTGGCCTATAAGAAAGACTTTATCGTCCGCGGCAACCGGGGAAGAGAAGTATTTGTCGATCGCGCCGTGCAGCCGTCCCTGCTTGATTACGTTGCCGGTTGTGGGATCGAACGAGATGAGAATGCCGCTGTCGTTGATCATGTAAAGCACGCCTTTGTAGAGCAGCGTGGAAGGCACTTGCGGCACGGGTTTTTGATAACGCCAGCGAATGGCGGTCGCGGTTTGATCTCCCTGCCCGCCCATCTTGATCGCCAGCAGCCCGTTCTCCGAGGCCATCATCGCGCGAAACACTTCCCAGTCCTTCTGGTCCAACTTATCGTTGCGGTCCATGTCGAAAGCCTCGAACGCCGCTTTGAGCATTTTGTCCATCGGCTCCGCGCCGCCGGCTGCTTCCGACTTCGCGATCACTCCGTCCTTGTCCTTGTCGTAGCGCGCCAGCCCTTCGTCCCACGAGACTGTCTTGACCTGCGCGCCCGGTTGGTTTTGCGGAAAGCCCCAGCCGTTGATGTACAGGTACTCATCGTCGTGACTGGCGATCGACTTCATCTCGCACGCGAGCCCGCGCACCCACCACACGCGTTTGCCGTCCTCAACGGAATAGGCCGACAGTTGAAACGACTCGGGAATGACGATCTGCTTCGGACCACTCTTCGGCTGATAAACGATCGGCGTCGAATATCCGGAGATAACGATCGGCCGCTCGACTCTCCAACGCACCTTGCCGCTGTCCTTGTCGACGGCGATCAGGTACGAGCTCGGCGAGTCCTGATCGACCGGCAGGATCACTCTGTTGTCGACCAGTATCGGCGACGCGCCGAATCCGTAGAACATGTTGAATGGACCAAGCGGCAGTTTCCAGCGTTCTTTGCCGTTGGCGTCGTACGAAAGCATTCCGAAGTCCTGGAAGAAGACGTAAACGTTCGTGCCGTCAGTCACGGGGCTCGGCGACGCCGGTCCGTTGACGTTCTGCAAACGTCCTGTGTGCGCGCGCGGTGCTTCGCGTTGCCAGAGAATCTTTCCCGTCTGACGGTCGAGGCAGATCACGAACAGCTTGTCTTTCGTATGCGCGGTGACGAAGATGCGATCGCGCGTCAACACGGGCGACGAATGACCTGGAGGCAGCTCGGTCTTCCACGCGACGTTCTTCGTTGGTCCAAATGTCTCGGGAATGCCTTTGCTCGTCGACACGCCGCTGCCGTTCGGTCCGCGAAACTGCGTCCAGTCTTCGGCTAGCGCCTGTGTTATTGAGAAGGAGGTGACGATCAGGACAAGTAGCAGCTTTCTCATGCGGGAAAGATTACTCGCATTTGCGTGGATAACCCAAACCGGATTGTTGGCGCTGCTCTCTCGGTGTAATCTTTCCATCATGAAAGTCTTTCCCCTTCTACTCCTCTTATGTATCGGCAGCATTGCCGCCGTGGCTCAACAACAAGACGCACCGTTAATGCAAAAGGGACGTCAGGTGCTGTTCGACTTTCGAAAAGATCACGTGAGCAGTCCGCCGAAAATAACCGCGGCGACGCAGCGCATGGTTTTGTCGAAAGTCTTTCGCAAGTATCTGACTGACGGCGACAAATGCAGTCATCCCGTGGACGCAAGTGGCGACGATTTCCTCGCTGCTGCTCGACGCGCCGGTCAGATCGTGCCGTCGATCAACGACGTCGCGACCGGAAGTTTCACCGCGCCCGGACAGACGCAGACTGCCTATGTGATCTTCGTCGGCGAGTGCAATGCGTCTCACGCTGAAAACTTCGGGAGCAAACGCGTCGCGATCTTCTCGGGCCAACAACTCGTCGCCGACGTTGACGTCGACTTCCGCGGCAGCATCGTTCGCAAGACGGATCTCAACAGCGACGGCGTTGACGAACTGTTGATGACCACGGGCGACATGGCCCAGGGAACGGTGGTCGAGATGGCGGGACTGCTGGAGTTTCGAAACGGCCGCGTGCGCGTGATTGAAGATTTTGGAACGGTGGTGGAAGACTCGTGCGCGTCGGGCATGAGCGGCAGCTCGTCGAAAGCGTCCGTTCTGTCGATTACAGATCTCGAGCCTGGCAAGATGCCGAAGCTGAGAATGGACAACTATGTCGCGAGCTGCCGTAATGCCAAACGCTGGCGATTCCTCTCGACGGGAAAGATGCAGGAGTAAGCGCGCGCGCTCGCAGTAAGCACTAACCTCGCGCCGCTTTTTTCATCTCTTCGATGTCGAGCTTCTTCATCTTCATGACCGCCTGCATGACGCGGTCGACTTTCTGCTGGTCTGCGCCGTCGAGCAGTTCCGGCAGGGCACTGGGAACGATCTGCCACGACAGTCCGAACTTGTCCTTGAGCCAGCCGCATTCGACGTGCTGCCCGCCTTCAGCGAGTTTCTCCCAGAAGTAGTCGATCTCTTCCTGCGTGTCGCAATTCACCATCAGCGAGATCGCCTCGGTGAACTTGAAATGCGGGCCGCCGTTCAGCGCGACGAACTTCTGGCCGTCCAGCTCGAAATCAACGGTCATGACCCTGTCTGCGGGACCGGCGCCGCTGTTACCGTAGTGCGTGGTGTTCACGATCTTCGCGTTTTTGAACACTGACGTGTAGAACTTTGCCGCTTCCTCGGCATTGTTGTCGAACCATAGGAACGTCGTTATTTTTTGATTGCCCGGTTGCGTTTCCGCGTTTCTTGACCCGCTCGTTCGTGGATTAGTAGCTGCCATAATCACTCTCCTTTCACCGGATAATCGAACAGGGGAGTCTCAGATCGACACCGTACGGAAATTTTTTGTGAAAAGTTTGTCGTGGATCGAGGCTTCGACGCCTGGCCGTGGCAAAATACTCCGAATACTTTTCAAACACCAGGGGAACAAAGAATGGCGAAGCTCTTGCAGGAATACACAACCGCCGTGATCGCTCCTGACGGCACCGAATACACCGTTCGCAGCTATGGCGCCGAACGACTCGACGGCACCTGGACCGGATGGATCGAGTTTCATCCGGTGGACGTGGACAAGGTCGTCTTGCAAACGGACCAGGAAACGTCGCAGCCGAACCAGATGAGTGTCGAGTACTGGGCGACAGGATTGGAGCCCGTCTACTTCGAAGGCGCCTTCGAGCGCGCGCACGTAAAAGTATGAAGATGCCTTGCGTTCTGTTGTTTGCGTTTCTGCTTTTCTCAACGCACAGCGCACCCCTCCAACAGAAGCCGATCGTCATCGCGGCGAGCACCGTGCTCGACGGTAAAGGGCGAGTACTGCACGACACGCACATCGTCATCGAGGGATCAAAGATCGTTCGTATCGATCCGAACGCTGGTCCAGTCGACTACGATCTGCGCGGTCTGACGGTACTGCCGGGTTTGATCGATGCGCACGTTCACATCAGTTGGAGCTTCGGGCGAGATGGAAAAAACGCGGGCGGCGGCGGGACGACACAGGATGCCGCGTACGCCACGGCCGCGAATGCGTGGGTCACGCTCATGGCCGGCTTCACTACGGTCCAAAGCGTCGGCGCTCCTGTTGATCTTTCCTTGCGCGACGCGATCGCGAAGGGCCAACTGCCTGGGCCGCGCATACTGACGTCGGCAGAGCCGTTGCTCGGGCGCGGTGAACAGACTGGCACGCCGGACGAGATTCGCGCGTTCGTGAGGAGACAGAAGGAAGCGGGCGCTGACGTGATCAAGATATTTGCAGCGTCGAGTATCACGCGTCCTGACCTGCTGCTTTCGCAGGAGCAACTGAACGCCGCGTGCGACGAAGCCAGGAAACAGGGATTGCGTTCGCTGGTCCACGCCTACAAAGACGCGGTGCGCATGGCGACTCTCGCCGGATGCACGCAGATCGAGCACGGCACGGTGGCGACGGATGATGATCTGAAGCTGATGGTCCAGAAGGGAACGTGGCTCGATCCGCAGGCCGGTCTCGTGTACGAAAACTACATTCAGAACGAAGACAAGTTCATCGGCACGCCGGGGTTTCCCAATTCGCCGCAGGGTTTTTCGGAGAGACTTCAGAAGATGGTTTCGGCGTCACGCGAGTTTATGCGGCAGGCCGACAAGATACCGGGACTGAAGATCGTCTTCGGATCCGATGCGCTCGCAGGCTCGCACGGGCGCAACGCGGAAGATCTGATCGAGCGCGTGCGTGACGCTGGTGTCGATCCGATGAAGGCCCTTGTCTCCGCTAACTCATTGAGCGCCGAAGCGATGGGAATGTCGGATCAGATCGGCTCGATCGCACCCGGATTGCAGGCCGACATCATCGCCCTCGACGGCGATCCGTTGAAAGACATCACTGCCCTCCGGCGCGTCGTGTTCGTGATGAAGGGCGGCGTCGTTTACAAGAACGCTACACGATCACAAAGGAACTAATTCGTCGAGGCGGCTTTTAGGGCAAAGACCGTCGAGGCGGAAGATCTGTTTTGGGCCACATTGCTATTCACTGACTTTAGGAATTCGTTTCTCTCCCCTGGGTTGTTGACGCTCAACAGCGAGCCTCTCGAGCTTCAGAAGCTGTTCATAGTCGAATGTGCCAAGCTGGCTTACACTCACTTTATCGTCCACCAGCGATTCCATCGGCACTCGCGCTAACCTGCTATAGCTGAGCACGA
>DASURS010000046.1:0-13334 GCA_036279935.1 Pyrinomonadaceae bacterium | reverse complement strand
TAATCGCCGGGCCGCAGGTCGCGAAAGTCCGAGAGGAACGCCGCCGCTTTTGAGCGACGTTTGCGGCCGCCTTCGGTGCGTGAACCTCGTTCGGGCGCGGCTTTTCCGCGCCGGTCGACTGTCGTTGCGGCTTCGTCAAAGACGTCGGATTCGACGTGGACGAGCAAATGCGCTTTCGGCAGTTCAAAACCGCCGCTGATCAGTCCGACCGTGACCACGACCGGCGTAGTTCTGGGATCGGAGGTCTCGCCCGTCAACGCGAGACGCGAATCGATCTCGTAGTCATTCAGGATCTCGACGATGCGTTCGGCGACGCCGAGACTCGGCATTACGAACAGCGTCGTCTTCATCTCCTGCGACGCGCGATTCACGTCCGCAGTCAGCTCGGCGATGCGACCGTGATAGCGCCTCGTCGATTGCGCCTGCCATTCGACTTCCACAGTCGTCTCAGACACCGGAAACAGGAAAACGGGGACACGCGGGCCGCGAGCGCGACCGAGTTGGACCGCCGGCGCTTCAGCGTCCAACTGAAGCTCAAGATCCGTTTCAGCCGCGACGCGTCCGAGAGCACGAAGTTCGAGTCGTTGGCGTCCTTCGATCAGTTCGCGAAGCTGTTCGGCGTTGAGGAACAGCTCTTCCGGCGTGAGAGCGATGTCGTCAGCTTGATCGATCTCACGAAAGCGATCGTTGAGACGTTCGTAAAAATCGCCGAGATACGATTCGATCGTGCTCGGCTCGTCGACGACGATCACGACGTCCTTGAAATGATCGAAAATGCTGGAGTCGCATCTCGAGGTCAACGGGATCAGCCATTCCCAACCGCCGAACGCCTCGCCTTCGTCGGCAAATGCCGTGCGGTCGCGCAGCGAGCGGCTGTAACGCTCGTCGGACCAGCGTTCGCGCGCGCCTTCGCTCCAGATCTGAAACTCGGTGGGATTGACCGACAGCTCGCGCATCGGCGGCACTTCGACCGCGGTAAGTTGGCCGGTCGACAACTGCGTCTCCGGATCGAACTCACGCAGCGAGTCGACAGTGTCGCCGAAGAACTCGATGCGCACGGGCGCTTCTCTTCCCGGCGGCCAGATGTCGAGAATGCCGCCGCGCATGGAAAACTCGCCGATGCCCGCAACCGGATCTTCGCGGACGTATCCGGTGGCAAACAGTTTCTCGACGAGCTCTTCCGGCGAGTGATCTTCATCGCGTTTCAGAACAACGCCGGCGCGTGCTATCGCTTCCGGAGTGACGGTCTTGCGGGCGAGCGCGCGGGCAGTCAACAAGACGAAGTGCGGCGTGCTGCGGTGCAGGCTCCAGAGCGCGAGCGCGCGTTTTTCGAGTGTTTGCGCGTGCGGTGAGATGCCGGCGTACGGATCGGTTTCGGACGCTGGAAGGACGAGGATCTCCGCGTCGGAAGTTTCCTTGCCGTTCAGCGCGCCGTGCCAAAAGCGAAGATCGCTTTCCCACGCTTCGAGATCGCGGGTTGTCTGCGTGACGACGGCGAACGTCTTACCCGTCTCGCGTTGCAGGGCGGCGACGGCGAGCGCGCGCGCCGAGCCCGCGACGAGGCCGCTGATCGAGATGATTCCCGCGTGCGAGCGCAACTCGTTTATCAGTTGCTGGTATTCGCGCGTCTCGGCGATCTGTTGCAGAGTCTGCTGTAGTGTCGTGTCCTGAGTGACCTTGCGTGACATCGAAATGGTTGGCCTTGGGTCTTTGGTCTTTGGTCTTTGTAATTTGTTCTCTGTACTCTGGACTAGACGGATCGACACGCCCAAGACCCAAGGCCAAAGCCCCAAGACCAAAGATCTAAGTTCCCTTCATTCGTTCAATCAGCGACGTCGTGGAGGCGCCGTCGACGAACGGCAACCACATCACTCTTCCGCCTGCCGCTTCAACCTCCTCGCGCCCGTGTATCTGGTCGAGATTGTAGTCGCCGCCTTTGACCAGCACATCCGGTAAAAGTTGCGAGATGAGAGTGCGTGGCGAAACGTTGTCGAAGATGACGACGTAATCGACGTTTCGCAGTGCGGCGAGGATCTCGGCGCGTTCGTTCTGGTCGAACACCGGCCGCTCGGGCCCTTTCAACTCGCGCACGCTCCGGTCGCTATTGACGGCCACCACCAGCGCATCCCCAAGCGCGCGCGCCTGCGCCAGGTACCGCACATGCCCGACGTGCAACAGGTCAAACACACCATTGGTAAAAACGAGCGTTCTCCCCGCCTCGCGCAGACGCCGCCGCTCGTCAAGCATCTCTTCGATGCTCAGAGTTTTGTCTTTCATCCGTGTGTAGAATCTAGCATAATCACCGCTTTACTCTGGAGACGAAACGCTTGTCTGTTCCATTCATCGAAGATAACGATCAAACGGTTGCCCGACGGGAGCACCTCGAGGGGTTGCGCGAGCTCGTCGGGAATGTCTATCCGAATAAGTTTGAGCGCAGCGAAATCGTGACGCCGGGGCGCGAAGATACGATTAGCGCCGTCGTTGAGAAGTTCAGCGGGTTTGCGCCGAAAACGGGCATCGACGAAACGAGCGCCAGCGAGAAGCCAACGCCCGAAGCGCTCGAACTCGCGAACCAACAGTTGAATCATTTTCGTGTGCGGCTGGCCGGACGCATCGCGTCGCCGCCGCGCGTCATGGGCAAGGCGGCGTTCGTTCACCTGTCGGACGGCGTCGCGCGCTTGCAGATCTATATCCGCAAAGCTGACGTGACCGGCGTCCACAACAGTGCCGCCGGCGGCGACGTGGACGGCTGGGCGTTGTTTCAGCTACTGGACCACGGCGACTTTATCGGCGTCGAAGGCTATCTATTCGTTACCAAAACCGGCGAGCTGTCGGTCCATGTCGAGAAATTGCAGTTTCTATCGAAGGCGCTGCTGCCGCTGCCCGACAAGATGCACGGCATTCACGATCCCGAGATCAAACAACGGCAACGCTACGCCGATCTGATCGCCGGCAGTTTGAAGCTCGACAAAGATGAGAATCTGACCTCGCGCGAAGTGTTCGAGCGACGCGCGTCAGCCGTGAAAGAGCTGCGGCGCATTCTCGAAGATCACGGTTACGTCGAAGTGGAGACGCCGATGCTGACGCCGCTTGCGACCGGCGCCGTCGCCCGCCCGTTCAAGACGCATCACAACGCGCTCGACATCGATCTCTACGCGCGCATCGCGCCCGAGTTGTATCTCAAACGCCTGCTCGTCGGCGGCTTCGAAAAGGTCTACGAGCTGAATCGAAACTTTCGCAACGAAGGCATCTCAACGCGACACAATCCCGAGTTCACGATGCTCGAGTTCTATTGGGCCTACGCCGACGTGAACGCGATGATGGACTTCTGCGAACAGATGATTCGCGCCGTCGTCTTCAAGGTGCTCGGCCACACGCACGTTCCATTCGGCGAGCACAGCCTCGACTTCGGACAGCCGTTTCGACGCGTCGGGATGAAAGAAAGCCTCGCCGGAGTAATCGACCCCGAGCAGGTAGCCGACGACCAGGTCGCAACGTTGTTCGAGGAGCACGTCGAAGCCGGATTGATCCAACCGACGTTCATCACCAACTTTCCGAAGCCGATCTCACCGTTGTCAAAGGCGTCGCCGAGCAATCCCGCAGTCGCCGAGCGATTCGAGTTGTACATCGGAGCGATGGAAGTGGCGAACGGCTTTTCCGAGTTGAACGATCCGGTCGAACAGTACGAACGCTTTCGCGACCAGATGCGGCAGCGCGAGCGAGGCGACGAAGAAGCGATGTTGATGGATGAAGACTATCTGCGGGCGCTGTCGTACGGCATGCCGCCGGCGGCGGGAATCGGCATCGGCATCGATCGCTTCGTGATGCTACTCGCGAACAAAGCGTCGATCCGCGACGTGATCCTGTTTCCTCACCTGCGTCCCAAGTGATTGCCGAATGCCAATTGCCGATTGCCGATTTAAACAGCTGGCGAACGGGCCACTCACCGAAGTGGAAGTCACGCATCGCACTGTGCCGATCGGCGATTGGCAATCACATCACTTGATCTTCGAGCGAAGCTCCGCGATTCGCTGATCGGACCACGCGGGCTTCTGCCCCTTTTCCTGCATCGTCGCGATGTACCGTTCGAGCGCATCGAGCGAGCCCTTGAAGTCGCCCTGTTTCTCACGCACGCGAGCGAGGTCAAGCAGAAACTGATTGTTGGTAGTCCCGTAAGCGCCGATCGCCTGCGAGAACGCAGCCTCGGCGTTTTTCAGATCGCCTTTCAATTCGTACGTGCGCGCCAGGTGAAAGTAGCTGATCGGATAACGCGCGCCGTCGCGCCGCGAGACTACCATCAAGTTCCCAAGCGCTTCGTCATATCGTTTCAAACTCAGCAACGCGTAACTCAGTTCGAGGTTGGCGGGCGGAAAGTAACCGTTCTCTCGATTCAGCACCTGCTGGTAGTTTTCGACTGCTTCCGACAACCGTCCACGCTCAGAGGCGTTGCGCGCTTTTTGCAGGTAATCGTAGCTCTCCTGATCCAGCGTCAGCGTTCTTGGAACACGGATCGACACGGATTTCGGCTTGGGAGGCGCTTCAGTTTTTTTGACAACGATTATGGTTTCATCAGCGTTTTCACGAGCCAAAGCCTGAGCCGCGGCGTCATGTTTCGGATCGATCTGAAGTGTCCGACGCCACTCACGCGCCGCGAGATCATATTGCCCGCGCGCGGCGTAAACACGGCCGAGGTTGTAACTCGCCTCCGCGTAACGAAAGTTTTCAACCTTCGACGCCGCGATCAGCGCGTCGTACGCTTCGTCCCAACGTCCCTGGCGCAACAGCACGACACCGAGGTTGTTGTAAGCGCGCGAGTAATTTCCATTACGCTGCTCGATCGCGTGTTTGTACGCGGCGATGGCGGCATCAGCCTCGCCGAGCCGGGCGTACGTGTTTCCAAGGTTGTAAAAGCCCGCCGGGTCGAACGCATCAGAGTTGGCAATCGCGTCAAGTTCCTTGAGCGCTTCAGCCTTGCGATCAGTCGAGACGAAATGGTCCGCGAGCTTCAGTTGCAGACGAATACGCTCCGCCGGTGTTGCCGCCGCCGCAATCTGATCGCGCAGAGTCGCGACCGGATCGGTTTGCGCGACGACAGTGACACCGCAGATCAAGGCCAGCATGATCGATCGTACGATTGTTTTCATTGCTCTTAACCTTCGCGCTGGTAGGCCACGACCGTGCCGCCGAAGCCCACGGCCCAACCGCGTGTTTTGTCGGTGAAGAAGACCCGTTCGAGCGGGTGTTGTGTCTCGCTGCGTTCGGTGGTCCAGCGAACGCCGCCGTCGACGGTGTGGATGATGGTTCCCTCCGCGCCGACGGCCCAACCTTCTTTCGCGTCGAGAAACTTCACGTCAAACAGGTCGACGTCCACGCCCGATTCCTGTCGCTGCCACGTGCGGCCGCCGTTGTTTGTGCGAAAGACGCTGCCGCCACTGCCGACGGCCCAACCGAGACGGTTATCGACAAACGACGCCGCCGTGAAGCGCACTGTCTTTTCCACTTGCGGCAGGCGCGACTGGTACCACGTCTCACCGCCGTCGGATGTTTGAATAATCGTGCCGCCGGCGCCGACAATCCATCCGCGATCGTCGTCGACAAAGATGCCGCCCAACAGCAAACGGCGCGTCGGCGATTGCAGACGGCTCCAGGTCTCGCCGGAATCGTGCGTCGTATAGATGACGCCCTGTTCGCCGAACGCCCAGCCTCGTCCACTGCGACTGAACACGGTGCGCATGAGGGCCACGTCGAACTCTTTCAACTCGACTCGGTTCCAGGTTTCGCCGCCGTCCGTGGTTTTCATGATGTAGGTGCGCGGCTCGTCGTTCGTTTTCAACTGGTAGACATTGACCTCGCAAACGAGCCAGCCATTTTGTTCGTCGAGAAAATAGACGTCGCGGATGACGTCGTTGCCGAACGCCGGACGCATTTGCCAGGTCAGGCCGCCGTCGGTCGTGCGCATGATCGTTCCGTTGCCGCCGACGGCGAAACCGCGGTCCTTATTGACGAAGTAAACCGAGTGCAGCCAGGCCATCGTGCCGGCCTTTTGCCGCGCCCAGGAGCCGGTCTGGGCCAGCGCCGGCACTGCGGCCAGGAGAAGAACGCAGATGCAAACGATTCGTTTCATCCGTGCTTACCAGCCGCCGGTGAAGATACGCGCGAAGCTCAGCACGTTCGCCAGACTCATGATCTTCTGGAACGACTTGAACTTGTTTCCGGGGACGAAGACCTGATCGCCGGGCGCGAGATAAAAAGTGTCAGGCGCCTTGCCTTTATAAATCGCCGATACGTTCACTATCTGCGGGTCCATATCGCCGTTGGCCTTGCGCCGCAACACGGTGACTTTGCTCCTGTCGCCGGTTGTCAGCACGCCGCCGGCTTCCGCGATCGCTTCCGTCACCGTCATGCGGCGGTTCATCAGTCGAACGCCCGGCTGGGCCACGTCGCCGACGATGCTGTAGCGATACGACGCCGCCTTTTCGAGCGTGACCGTCACCTGCGGACCGATCAGAAACTCGTCGTACTCTTTCTCGATGATCCGGGCCACTTCCTCCGGTGTTTTGCCGTTGACGAAGACGCCGCCGGGAATCAGTTGCAGCGAGATGCGGCCGCTCGGCGGGACGGTGATGCCTTTGCGCGTGTACCGATCCTGGTTGAACACTTCGATCGAGATGACGTCTTCCGGACCAAGCCGGTAGGTGCTGAAGAAGTTGTTGTAGTACGGATTGATTGCCGCTTCCTCTTCAGACATCTGCTCCTTGCGGTTCGCGACGATCGAGTCCGGCACGTCCGACGGGCGTTGCGATGCATCGTCAGGCTCGAGCCGGTCGCCGTTTACGGGCTTTTTGTTCTCGGTAGACGCCGTCCGCGGTCTTTGCTTCTGCGGATCCTTTTGCGGATCGGTCTGCGTCTGCGCGGACCCGATCGCCGTCGCGAAAAGCAGCAACGCGATCGCCAGGACCATGGGTTTGTTGTTCTTCGTCATATCAACCTCCGGATAATCTGAGATCTCAGATCTGAAATCTGGGATCTATTGGGCGCCACGCCCAAACAAGATGATCTTAATCGTCTCAAACACGATGATTGCGTCGAACACCAGGCTATAGTTCTTGATGTAGAAAAGGTCGTACTGCAACTTTTGCCGGGCGTCTTCGATCGAGGCGCCGTACGGGTACTTGATCTGCGCCCAACCGGTTAGACCCGGCGCAATCAGGTGGCGTTGCTCGTAGTAGGGAATCTCGTCCGCGAGCTGGGCCACGAAGTGCGGGCGCTCCGGACGCGGGCCGACGAAACTCATCTCGCCTTTCAGGATGTTCCAGAACTGCGGAATCTCGTCGACGCGAATCTTGCGAATGACGCGTCCGACGCGCGTGGTGCGGTCGTCGCCTTTGCTGGCCCAAACGGGGCCGCCGGCTTCCGCGTCCACTCGCATCGAACGAAACTTCATCAGCACGAACGTTCGGCCGTTGCGGCCGACGCGCTCCTGTTTGTAGAAAACCGGCCCACGCGAGTCGAGCTTGATCAGTATCGCGGTGACGATCACGATCGGCAGCGATAGGACCATGCCAACCAACGCCGCGAGCCGATGTACGATGCTGCGTGAAATCGAGGCGGATTTGGCTTTGCGACCCGGGCCGGTGAAGATCAGCCACGATGGTCGGATCATGCCCAACGACACGCGTCCGGTGATTCGTTCGTAAAAGGCCGCGCCTTCTTCGATCGTGACGTGACCCGCGAGACTCAGTTGCAGAAGTTTGTCCGTCGGAAACTGCCCGCGACGCTCGCCCATTGCGACAACAATGCGATCGACATTCTCGCGCTTGACGACGTCGCCGAGCTGATCCGTCACGCCGACGACGCGCGGGTTGATCAAGCTCTTGCCTACCATCTCGGCGTCAGTGCCGACAAAACCAACGATGCGATAACCGGCGTCGGGCCGGCTCAATACTTCACGCGCTATCTCGACTGCCGAGTCTCCTGAACCGACGATCAGGATGCGTTCGCCCCATCCCGGATGGCCCAGGAACCAGTGAATCGTTACTCTCCAGCCGACCATCAGCGCCAGCGCCAGCGGCAGCGCGATCAGCGAGATGCTGCGTCCGAGCATCAGGTCGGGATAGAGATAGAACGAGAGCGCCAGCGCTATCCACGCGAGACCGAGCGCCTGGACGAGCCGCAACACCAGCTCGCGCCTGTCGTGCATGACGACGAAGTCATACAGATCGAACAGGTAGAAACCGGCGAGACAGAAGAAAGTCGCGACCCCGGCTTTCCAGTAGCCGTTCCTGACAATCAGCTCGAAGGGCGCGTCCTGAGAGCCGACGCGCAGGTACACGGCGGCGATGATCGAGCCGTACACCAGTGCCGCTTCGGCAAGGATCAGCAGAACCGTCCGTCCATTTAAGCGCAGTACCCTCAATTAAGAACCGGAACCTCCTCTTCGCGACGTTCTTCTTTCAGTGCTTTTCTTTTTGAACCATTGACGTGTGATTCGCGATTGCTGTAGCGATACTGGTAATAGTAAGAGTTGGACTCGGGCTGTTCGTCAGCACGGTTGAGTACAACGCCGAGCATCTTCTCGCGCGGGATCTGTTCGAGAAGTTTGTCGACGGCGGAGTAACGCGTTTTGCCGGCGCGAACGACGAGCAGCGCACCATCGGCGCGTGACATCAGGACGTTGGCGTCGGTGAAGATGCCGAGCGGCGGCGCGTCGATGATGATGTAGTCAAACATGCGCCGCGCGTCCTTCAGGACACGTTCGTACGTTGGTCCGGAAAGCAACTCAGCGACGTCGTCTCTCGGTTTGCCGCCGGGCAGCAGGTGCAAGCCGGCGGGATCGAGACGGACGATGGCGTCTTCGAGACGGACCTCACCGCCAAGCACTTCCGAAAGCCCAACACGTGCGTCGATGCCGAAGTAGTCAGTGGCGCAGGGGCGGCGCAGATCGCTGTCGATGACGAGCGCGCGCAGTCCTTCAGTTTGCGCCAGGAGCCAGCCGAGATTGAGCGCAGTGAGCGTCTTGCCTTCGGCGACACCGGAACTGGTGACGACGAGGGCGCGCGTCTGGAGGCGCTCGCCGGCCTGGAAGATGCGCGTGCGCAGCGAACGGAACTGTTCGCAGTAGGCCGAGCGCGGCTGGCTGACGGCTACGAGATGTGGTTCGACGCGCGCAGGAGAAATGTCATAGCTGACAAATCCTCCGGCGCGCGCCGCACCGGCAGCGTCCAAAGTTGCCCCAGCATCACGCGAAGCAATTCCGCCGGGGAGTGCCGACCCGTCGGGTACATCCGCAGTGTGCGCAGAGGACGCTGAACTTCGCACCGTTTCGCCGGGGACAGTCATGATCGTAGAGCCGGCAAAAAGCTGCTCTTCGATCTCCCGGGCGGAAGGCATCGGCGGAGGAACCCGCCGGGCCTCTTCGCGGCGCTCTGTATCTCTTGGTTGTTGTTTCGGCGCCTTGCCGTTTTCGGACCCGGCGCTCGATTTTCTGATGGCATCGAATACTCTACCCATTAACTTCACCTCTCCAACTCGAATTTCGAGATTCGAAATTCGAAATTCGAAATTCCTAATCCTTCTCAGTCCCGGCGTTTCCCGCGGCCCATAGTTCGGCTCGACCCGTTGAGGTAAAAATATTCGCCGGCGCTTCTCGCTCGGGCGGCGGCTGACTGGCCGAGCTGGTGCGCGGCAGCATGTCGAATGTCTCGGCGACTTCCTCAATGATCGTGCGGCTGATGACGGTCTCGCCCGCGGCGTAACCGGCCAGCAGCGCGTTGTCGCAGAGATTGTTGATGTTGCGTGGAATGCCTTCCGAGCAGCGGAAGATGAAGTCCACGGCGGCCGGTGAGAAGATGTCGGTGCGTTCCGCGCCCGCGACCAGCAGCCGCGAGA
Organism: Pyrinomonadaceae bacterium; assembly: GCA_036279935.1. GTDB lineage: Bacteria > Acidobacteriota > Blastocatellia > Pyrinomonadales > Pyrinomonadaceae > PSRF01. Next base: position 3,446 of record DASURS010000046.1, on the reverse strand, counting down.
TGATGTAACGATCCGTTTCTTCCACGTTCGGCAGCGCCTTGATGACGCAGCGCAGCGCGATACGTTGTTTGAGCTGGCGAAGATCGGGATTGTTGAGCACGTCGCGCAACTCTGGCTGGCCGGTCAGGATGATCTGCAACTGCTTCGCCGTGTTCGACTCGAAATTCGAAAGCAGCCGAATCTCTTCGAGAACGTGCGGCGACAAACCCTGCGCTTCGTCGACGATCAGCACCGTCCGTAAGCCGCGCGAATGACGCGACTCGAGCGCACGACCCAGTTCCAGTAGCAACTCCGACTTCGTTTCCCACTTCTGCACGTCCAGCAATGACGAGACGTGCTGGTAAAACTCCGGCACCGACAGGCGTGGATTGAAGACGTAGGCGACCAGCACCGTGCGGTCGAGTCGCTGCATCATCCAACGCAGGATCGTTGTCTTTCCGGTCCCTACTTCACCCGTCACGACGACCAGCCCCTTTCCACTCTCGATTCCGTAGTGGAGATTGGCCATCACTTCCGTGTGCGACGGCGTGAAGTAAATGAAGCGCGGATCGGGAGTTAACGCGAAGGGCAACTCTTTCAATCCGTAAAATTCTGCGTACACTCTTTTAACCTCCAGCGCGGTCCGAAAACTTGCGCGTCAAACTTAAGCGCGCCCTGACGACTGCATCAGGAACTCAAAAACGTGGGTCAGTCTCAACGCGAGCGCCAGCAAAGGAATGCTGACGATCGTTGCCACCATGCCCGCAGCCAAAAGCAGCTTGCGTCGCCGCGGCAAAGCTCGCGCTTCCTGCGGCGTCATCAGTTCCGGCACGGCGATCAGCACCGGCAGGCCGGTGTAGTGACGAGCATCTTCCGTGCTTTGAATCGTAAGCAGCAGCGGAACTTCGAAGAGAGCGACGAGCAGGAACCCGAGCGCGAGTCCGGCAACCACTCCGAAGCCGGCCAGCAGCAGACGCTTGGGAGCGACCGGCTGGGTCGGACGGTTCGCTGGGTCGATGACCTCGATGCCCTGCGATTGTTGCTGCTGAGCGGCGTCAGCGTTCAAAGCGATCTTCTGTTGTTCTACGAGAAGCTTGTCGAAAGCGGACTTCTTCGTTTCGTACTCGCGATCGAGTGCGCTCAGGGCAACCTCGGCGCCGGGAACGCTGTTGATGCGGCTGGTGATTTCGTTGATCTGCGTTTCCGTTTGGGAGAGCATCTTCTGTTCGCGCGCGATTTCGCCGTCGATGCTTTTGATCTCGGATTCCGCGGCGCTGACCTGCAAATCAGGACGTTCCTTCAGGCGTTTCTGCTGCGCGGCGGTCCGTTCCTTCCACTCCGCCATCGTCTTTTCCATCGCGTCGTTGACGGAATCGATCTGCGCCTGCTTCGCGATGACGTCAGGATGCTTTGGCTTGAACTCCGTAAGCATCCGTTGCAGTTCGGCCTCGAGATCGGCTTTTCTTTTGACCAGCTCCGCCCAGGCGAGCGTATTCTTGGGATCGGTGCGATCCTCGGCTGCCTGGTCGATCAGTGACTCAGTCTGCTTCTTCATCAATGTGATCTGGCCCGACAGCGCGCTGCGTCGATCCTGAAGACGGCCGATCTCGCTGATCAGCGTCTGCTGTTGATTGCGCAAGCCGGTCAGTTGGCCCAACAGCGACCCGGTCGAAGAAGGCAGACTGCCAAGGTTCTCCTGCATGAACTGGAGACGTCTGCCGTCGATGCCGTCGAGCTCTTGCTTCGTTTGCGCGACCTGGTTATCGATGAACTGCAACGCTGCCTTAGCGGCGCTGACCTGTTCCGCCTGTTGCTGGCTGATGTACTTGCTGGCCAGTTCGGCGGTCACAGCCTGCGTGATGGCGGGATCGCGATAGCGAAAGCTGATGTCGAAACCGTTCGTGATGTCATTGCGAGTGGTGTTGACGGTGACCTTGATGTCTCGCAGGACCCTGTCGATAACCTGCTCGGTCGCTTCGCCGCGTCTGCGTTCTACGGCGTAGAGCTGGTATTTGTCGACGAGCGGTTCGAGAGAGCTGCGGCTGGTTACCACCTGCGTGATGCTCGACAACTGTCGTGTCAGCGCGTCTTCGTTGTTGGTAACGACGGTCTGCGGCAGCGTCGAAGGCTTGACGACGATGAGCGTGCTTGACTGGTAGACGTCAGGCAACCGGTACACGACGTAACTCACCGCCGAGGCAACCGCTATCACCGGCAGAATCAGCAACCACTTCCGTCGCCGGAGGATTTTCATGTATTCACCCGGGGTCCGTTGTCGAAATTCAACGCTCATATCGCACTCCTCTTCTGCTATCGCTAACTAAACTGTTTCACAAAGACGCCAGCGCCTGTTTTGCTTCCCCTTCATACGGAAACGGCTTCTGCTCACCGAGTCGCAACGATGCCTCGAGCGCGCGTCGCGAACCTTCCTTGTCACCCTTTCCCTTCAACGCCATCCCGAGATGGAATTGATAGGTCGCGGTGGGTGTGCTCTTCGCATCACGAGCAGCCGCCTCGTCGAGGGCGACGGCTTTTTGGAACTGATCGACCGCGAGGTCATTGAGGTTCTTTTTGTAATAGACCCAACCAAGTGTGTCGACGAACCCCGCGATGTTCGGGTTCTTCTGCACGACGCCCTGGGCCAGGCGCAATGCTTCGTCGAGATTGCCTTTGCCGGCGTCGGCATATAGCCACGCCAGGTTGTTGGCGGCGATGATCGAGTTCGGATCTCTTTCGAGCGCTTTGCGGTAGTTATCGACGGACGCGTCGATGTTCCCGCGCGAGTACTCGAGCATGCCGATCAGCGTGTAGACCGTGGCGTTGTCGGGACGGATGGCCAGTATCCGCTGATACTCGGCGATGGCGCGATCTTCCTGTTTCAAGTTGGTGAAGAGCGCACCGAGGGCCGAGTAAGAAGCGATGTAGTTGGGATCGAGCTCGAGCGATTTGCGCAACTCAGCTTCGGCGCCTGAATAATTGCGCTGCATGCCGTAGGCCTGGCCTTTGAAGTAGTGCAGCGCTGCGCTGTTCGGGTACGAGCCGAGCAATTGATCGATGCGAGCGTGCGCCTTGTCGACCTCATTGTTTCTGGCGTGGAGCGTTACCAGACCATTCAACGCGGTGAAGTTTGTGGCGTCGACCCGCAGCGCGTTGTCGAAGGCGGCGAGTGCTTCGTCGGACTTGTTCTCCTCCATTGCGACTACGGCCAGGCTGTTGTAGACAGCGGCATCGCCCGGAGCGATCTGGCGGGCAGCCTCGAAGTCCTGTCGAGCAGCCGCGAGGTTCTTCAATTGCATCTGGGCGCTGCCGCGCGCAAGGTACGTTTTTTCCGCGAGCTCACCGAGCAGTTGCGCTGAGTTCTCGCGATCGGGCGCCGTCTTGCTGATGCGATTAAGCAAATCAGTTGCGAGAGAGATGCTGCTCTTCATCGCGTTCGCATCCGCGCCTTGCATCGTGAGTTGCACTTG
>DASURS010000045.1:0-35556 GCA_036279935.1 Pyrinomonadaceae bacterium | reverse complement strand
CGCCGAGTCTCGCCGTAAAGCGAGTAGATCGGCAGGCCGGTCGCTTCGTCTTTTGAATCGGAGATTTTGTCGTCGGCGAGCCCGCGAATGCCGTGTTCGGGAGAAAAGAGCGCGACGAGTTTAACGTTCGGCGCTTTGCTGAGCACGTCGATGGTTTGGCGGCCTTCGCGATTGCGGCCGGTGTGGTTTGTGACGAGACCGATCTTCTTGCCGGCGAGTTGTTTGAAACCGTCACGCTCGAGCACGTCAATGCCCGTCAGCACCTTTGTCGAGGTGGTGTTCGAATCGATTCGCGACGTGAACTGCCGGAGACTCCTGACCGCTTCCGTGTAGTAGTTCGCGGTCTGTTCACGCGCGCGCGCGACGGCGGCGGTGTCGGTGACGGAAGCAGCGACGATCGAAGCGACGCGCCCGCGTAGTGGTCCAACGTCTCCCTTGCCGTTCGGATGCACGCGATTACTCAGAAACACGACAAACATCTGGCTGGCGGGATCGATCCAGATCGAGGTGCCGGTGAAACCTGTGTGTCCGAACGAGCCGAGCGGAAACAGCTCGCCGCGATTACTCGAAAAGCTGGTGTTGATGTCCCAGCCGAGCCCGCGCGTGCCGCCGTTGCTCGTGACGACGCGCGGCCGTGTCATCTCCGCGACGGTCAGCGGCGCGAGTATGCGCACTCCGCCGTACTCGCCGCCGTTCAGGATCATCTGACAGTAGATCGCGAGGTCGCTCGCGGTGGAAAAGAGACCCGCGTGGCCGGCGACGCCGTTCATACGATACGAAGTCGGATCGTGTACTTGTCCGCGCAGCCAAACGTCACCTTCCGCGCCTATGTTCGCGGCGCTGTCGCCGAGATAACTGAGTTGTCCGCGACGTTTTTCCGTCGGCGCGATGCGCGACTGCAACGACGCGGCAGGACGAAAGCCGGTGTCGCGCATTCGCAGCGGCGTGAAGATGTTCTTCTTCGCGAACTCGTCGAGCGGCATGCCACTCACACGAGCGACGACCTCGCCGAGCGTGATGAAGCCGATGTCGCTGTACGTGAAGCGCGTGCCCGGAGGATTGCGCAGCGGCTCGGCGATCAGTCTTTTGATCGCTTCTTCGTGACCGGTCCAGCGTTCGCGCAGATCGAAATCGGGACCGTAACCGGAGACGTGCGTCAACAGGAGCTCGATCGTGACGCGTTCGCGGCCATCGCCTTTCAGTTCCGGGATATGAAGTGAAACCGGATCGTTCAAACGCAGTTTGCCGCGTTCGACGAGAATCATGATGCTCGTGGCAGTCGCAACGACTTTCGTCAGACTCGCCACGTCGAAGATCGTCTCCGCCGTCATCGCTTCACGCGTTGGTTCGACGGCGCGCGAGCCGTAAGTCTTCTCCCAGACGACGTGGCCCTTGCGTCCGACAAGAACGACGGCGCCCGGCAATCGGCCCTTCGCGATCTCGTCGTTGATGACTGAATCCATCTCAGCCAAACGCGACGTCGCCATCGAAACGGACTCCGGCCTGGCACTTGGAACCTGTGCGAGGACCGGCTGCGTAACCAACAATAGGATTAAGACAATCCGTGTCATCATTTCTTTAACTGAATCCCCGTTCCACGCGGATACAAGCCTGGCAACGAGATCGGAAGTTTGCCGGTGACGTCGATTTCGCCCATCAACGCGCGCGCGACCGCGTGCTGCAAACTCGGCATGTCGCCGTAAGCGACGATGTACGTGCGCAAACCCGGAAAATCTTTCAACAGGTACGGGTTGCCGAAACTGATGCCCACGAGCTGCGTCTTCGCCGCAATCAACGCCGACAACGCGCGCGCGCCTGAGTCGGGAATGCCGACGCTCGACGCCTGTCCCGATCGCACGCGGCCGTACAGTGATGCGAACACAACGTCCGCACTCTTCGCGCGCTCGATCGCTTTCTGCACTTCCTGTTCGCCGGAACGCTCGTCTAAAACGACCGACTCGACCTTGACTCCCGAGCGGTTCAGCTTGGCGACGAACGGGTTTGCGATCCAGTTGCGATCGTCGCCGTTCGTGATCGCCAGGTTGAAGATGCGCGTTTGCGGAGTGACGTTCCTGAGCGGCAGCACTTTGTCTTCGTCGCGCACCAACGTGACCGCGCGCTCGGCGATCTCGGTGGCGAGTTTGACGGCGTCTCGACTGCTGACGATGCGATCGATCGCGTCGATTGAAGTCATTCGCTGTTCGACGAGCCCGAGATCGTACTTCGCCGCCATGATGCGGCGGGCCGACTCCTCGACACGCTGTTCCGTTATGCGCCCGCTCTTCACCGCGTCGCGCACGCCGCGAAAAGCAGCGTCGACGTCGACGGGCTTGAGCAGCATGTCCGCGCCCGCTTCGAGAGCGCGCACCGCCGACTCTTCGGGATTGAAGTAGATCGTCAGTCCGCTCATGCTCAGCGCGTCAGTCACGATCAACCCCGAAAACTTCAGATCGTTTCGCAGGATGCGGCCCAACACCGGCGACATCGTGGCGGGCATCGTGGCTTTCTCGTCGATGATCTCGCCTGCCTCGTCCGTGTCGGTCGGCTTGCCTTTCAGGTTCTTCGGCAACGGCCTGACGACGCTCGAGTCGACCTGCGGCAGCGCGATGTGGCCCACCATGACCGAACCGACTCCGGCGTCGATTGCGGCTTGAAACGGAAGGAATTCGATCGAGTTCAAGCGATCGCGTCCGACGTTGATCTCCGGCAGACCGCGATGCGAATCGACGGCGGTGTCGCCGTGACCCGGAAAGTGTTTCGCAGTGGCGATCGCGCCGGCGGATTGCGCGCCTTCCGTGAAAGCCGCGCCGAAACGCGCGACGTCAGCCGGGTCTTCGCCGTACGAGCGAACGTTGATGACGGGATTGGCGGCGTTGTTGTTCACGTCGACGACCGGCGCGAAGATCTGATGGACGCCGAGCGCGCGCGCTTCCCTGGCGGTGATCTCGCCTTGCTTGCGCGCGAAGTCAGGATTGCCGGTCGCTGCAACCGCCATGTTCCACGGAAAGTTGATCGTATCGTCGAAGCGCATGCCTGAGCCGGCTTCGAGGTCCGCTGAGATGAGCAAAGGATAGCGCGCCAGTTGCTGCATCCGGTTCACGAGTATCACCGACTCGTAGACCGGTCCGCGAAACAGAATGATGCCGCCGACTTTGTTGTCTTCGATCTGATGTTTGAGCGTGCGAAACGCTTCCGAATCCTGGTTGAGAAACGTCGCGTTGACGCCGACGGAGATCAGTTGGCCCACCTTCTCGTCCAGCGACATCCGCTTCAGTTCCGCGTTGGCCCACTTCAACGCGGCCGGGCTGGGATCGCGTTTGTAGGCGCTCATCTTCTGCGCCTTCATCGACGCCGGCAGCAACGCCAGCAACAGGACCACGGCCAAACATCGATTTAACCTGACAATCATGCAGCTATTCTTCCTCAATTTGAGTCAATCCGGGCACCCCTTGTAAGACAAAACTCGCAAGCCATGCGACCACCATCGTGATCAGGCTGCCGATAAAGACGTACCACGTCCACGCGATCTTCGTCGCGAAGAAGATGTAGAGCATCGAGCCGATGCTGACGATCATTCCGACCAGCGCAGGCGGCTGCGTGACGCGCTTCAACAGCGTTCCGACGAGAAAGACGCCGAGTATCGGGCCGTTAATCAACGACGCAACCGACAACGCCTGACTCAACGCCGAGCCCGGCTGATTGCGGACCGCCAGCGCGACGCCGATCTGCACCACACCCCAGACCAGCGTCAGCAGATGCGAGACTTTCAGGTAATGCTGATCGGAGCGACGCGGCTGGAAAGGCTTGTAAAGATCGTTGACGGCAGTCGCGGCGATAGAGTTGAGCGACGACGACATCGCCGCCGCAAAGATCGCGGCCACGACGAGTCCCGACAAACCGCTCGGCATATGTTTCGTTATGAAGTCCGGGAACACCTGGTCGCTACTGGCAAAAGGAACGGCCGCTCCGTAATAAAAGGCGAACAGGAGTACGCCAATAAAAAGAAATCCGATGAACTGGGCCAACACGATCACGCCACTCGTCAACAGCGCGATCACGGCACGGCGGGGACGATCCGTGCAAAGATAACGCTGTACCAGATATTGGTCCGTTCCGTGAGTGCTCATCGTCAGAAAGCACCCCCCGATCAGTCCCGACCAGAACGTGAACGTCTTCGTGTGATCGAAACTAAAATCGAAGAGTGAATACTTCCCGAACTGTTCCGCCAACGCGTTGGCTGTAGTCAGGCCGCCATTGATCGACGTGATGAGGACTACGGCCGCTGCGATCGCGCCGGCGATGTAGATGCCGAGTTGGACAACCTCGACCCAGATCACCGCTTCCATGCCGCCGAAGTAAGTAAAAATGATCATCGCGACGCCGATTAGCACGATCGAGGCAATCGTGACGGTCGCAAGGGTTTCCGCGTTCGCCGCTGGTTGAAATGCAGCATAAACAGCCGCGAGAACGATCGCGGTGAGCAGCAGTCGAATGCCGTCGGCGATGTTGCGCATGACGACGAAGAGCGACGCCGCCAGCATCTTGATCTTCCCGCCAAAGCGTCGATCGAGAAGCTGATAAACGGTCAGTAGTTCGCCGCGAAAGTACGACGGGATGAACAGCAGCGAGATGACGATGCGCCCGAGCAGGTAGCCGAAGACGAGTTGCAGGAACTGGAAGTTTCCGCCGCGCGCGAAGGCGATTCCGGGCACGGAGATGAAGGTGATGGTCGACGTCTCAGTGGCGACAATCGAGAACGCGACCGCCCACCACGGCACTGATCGGTTGCCGAGAAAATAATCGCTCGTGGTCTTCTGCTTTCGCCCGAACCACGTGCCGAACAGAACGATCCCGATCAGGTAGCCGAAGATGATTAGGAGATCGAGTAGTTTCATACCGGGTAACAGATGTTTTCCCGCAAAGGCGCAAAGGCGCAAAGAGAATTTTGGGTTTGAAGGTCTCTCACTCTCTTAGTCTTTTACTCTTTTAGTCTTTTACTTCTTACTCTTTGCGCCTTTGCGCCTTTGCGCGAAACTTACTGACACCGCTTTACCGCTTCGCGAACAACCCAGCCGGAGTCTTCGAGCGCCTCCGTGGCTCGCTGCTGGTCCACGCCGGTTTCAGCCATCACGATGCGCACCGCGCGCGCGCGGAGTTTCGTATTCCCCGCTTTCAGGTGCGACATGCGATTGCCGGTCACGTAACCCAAACGCACCATCGTCGCCGTCGAAAGCATGTTGAGGACCATCTTCTGCGCCGTCCCCGCTTTCAGCCGGCTCGATCCGGTCACGACTTCCGGTCCGACGACAGGCACGATACTCAACTCAGCCGCTTCCGTAATTGGCGATCCGGGAACGCACGTCAGTCCAACCGTGAAAGCTCTCAGCGAACGTGCATATGTCAAAGCGCCGACAGTGTACGGCGTCCTTCCGGACGCGGCGATCCCGACCAGCGCATCGCGTTCGCTGAAACCGCGCTGCTGTAAATCCGTCGCGCCCGCGGCGTCGTCGTCTTCCGAAGCCTCGACCGCGCGATAACAAGCGTCGTAACCGCCGGCGATCACGCCCTGGACCAACTCCGGCGAAACTCCAAACGTCGGCGGACACTCCGACGCGTCCAGCACACCTAAACGTCCGGAAGTCCCAGTGCCGATGTAAAACAGACGGCCGCCGTTCTTTAATCTTTCGACGATCTCGTCAACCGCGCGGGCGACGTCGGTTAAGACACTCTTCACGGCTGTCGCAACGGTCGCATCCTCCTCGTTCATCAGTGCGACGATCTCAGACGCAGACAGCGAGCTGAGATTTTGTGAACGTGGATTCTCTTGTTCGGTGACTGGAAGCGAAGCGCCCGTTTCAGTAGTCATTTTTGCCGCGTAGATCAAACTGCGAGAGCCATGTGATTGATGCGCTCGCGCGCCATTCTAGCGGCAGCAACGGCCGGAGCGAAGTGCGGCGGTCCGAAGTACGCGCGCGGCGCGGTCTTCCGCACCTCGGCTCGCAGCGTGTTCAGTATCAGATCGCCCGCCGATCTGAAGACGCCGCCCACGGGTGCGATCTGAAAACGATCGTGCTCCATCTGCAAGTGAAGAATCACGGCCACCGCGGCGCGGCCCAGTTCGGCGCCGCCGTCGGCGACGATCTGGACTGCGACCGGATCTCTGTCCTTCGCCGCGTCAACCACGTCGCGGCCAAAGCCCGCTAAACGCTCGTTGGTGATCGTCGGCGCGTAGATCGCGGTGTTCAGATCGTCCGGACTGGTCACATGAAAATAGGCGCACGCCAATTCGGTCAACAATGTTTGTGGCCCACGTCCATCCGACGCCTGCGCGATCGCTCGCAAAGCGCGGCGCGACAACCACGCGCCACTGCCTTCGTCGCCCGCGATCGGTCCCCAGCCGCCCGCGCAGAACCGCTTGCCGCGCGCGTTGATGCCGCAACAGATCGAGCCGGTGCCCGAGATCACGACCAGTCCGGGCGCGCCGTCGGTCGCTCCGTAAAGAGCGATTGTGGCGTCGGTGACGACCTCGATCTCGCCCATGTCGAGCCGCGTCAGCGTTTCGCGCATGCGTTCGCGCAACTCCGGCCGCCCGGTGCCGGCAAGGCCGATTTGGGCCGCGACGAGATCATTGCGCCGCAGTTTCGCCATGGCGCAAGCGCTGTCGATGGCTTCGCGAACTGCGGTCGCTGCGCCCGCGACTCCGATTCGCAACGGGTTCGATGGTCCAGATCGCCCTTCGCCGATGACGCGGAAATTGGCGTCCATGATCACGGCTTCGGTCTTACTGCCGCCGCCGTCGACACCCACCACCGAATTCTGCGTGTGTAAGCGTTTGGCTGGAGGAAGATCTGCTGTTCGTCGTTCGGTGCTCACAATGATAGCTAAGGGGGCCGAAAAACACGGCTCGATTTAGCGTGTTGATTATTCTAGGGTCCATGCATTTATAATGGAAACTAAAAGATTTTATTATTACGATAATGCATCTTTATCATTTGCCATTTTCCATTTACCGTTTGTCATTTTTTCATTTGCAGAACGGCGTCGCGCCTCAGGCCAATGACAAATGACAAACGGAAAATGGAAAATGACCAATAAATCGGGAGCCTGCCGTGGAAATTCGACAATTGAGGGCCTTCGTGGCGATTGCGGAGTCGGGAACGTTCACCGCCGGCGCGTTGCGGGTACACGTGACGCAGGCGGCGATCAGCATGCAGATTCGCCAACTGGAGACCGAAATCGGCGCAAAAGTGTTCGTGCGCGCGCCGCGTCACGTGATTCTGACCGAGGCCGGCGAACAGCTTCTCCGCCGCGCGCGGCACATTTTGCGGGAACACGATGCGGCGCTGGATGAGATCGCGGAGCTGGCCGGCGCGGAACGCGGGCGTCTCCGCATCGGCAGCGCTTCCGCGATGGTGCTGACGGACCAGTTGCCGGGTATTTTGAAGGAACTGCGGAGCCAGCATCCCGGAGCGGAGATCGCCGTGACGTCCGGCACGAGCGAGGTGCTGGTGGACCAGATCCTGGCGGGCGAAGTCGACATCGCTTTCGTTTCCCTGCCCGTCGACGTGCGCGGCATCAAGACTGAACGACTGAGCGAGGACCAGCTCGTCGCGATCGCTTCGCCGCGACACAAGCTCGCAAAACAACGCACGATCAGCGCGTACACACTCGCCGGCGAGCGTTTGATTCTGGGGGAACGCGGTGGCAACACGCGCCGGTTGATCGATCAGTTCTTCGCGCAGGCCGGCGTGACGCTGCACGTCGCGATGGAGCTCAGCCGTCAGCAAGCAATTCGAAGGATGGTCGAAGCCGACATGGGCGTCGGCATCGTTCCGCTGCAATCGGTGATCGAAGACGTCGAGAATGGAAAGCTGGTCCGCTGGTGGATCGAAGGCGCGCAGATCAACTGGGAGCTCGGGCTGGCCCAACTGACCGGCGGTTACGAGTCGCCGATCATGCAGACTTTTATTCGACTCTCGCGAGCGACGTTCACGATTGACACCAGCGCTAAGCCGACGAAGAGGAAACCCGTGCGGAAAACGAAACGCTGAACGTCCTTATAACTCCGCGACTTCGCAGAACACTTTGATTGCGCCCTTTGGGTTCGTTAGCGTCGCGAACAACTCCTGATAGTTCTCCAACCCGCGCACTCGATGCGTCAGTAAGCGCGACAGCCAGCCGGGATACTCGGCCTCCGCCTGCGCGAGATCCTTCACACCCATTTCGAAGTATTCGCGGTTGGCATTCACCGTTCCAACCATCACCTTGTTACCGAGCACGAATTCGAGGTTGATCCTGTCTGCCGGCACTTCGATTCGGCGATCGCCGCCGGTGACGCTCGACAGCACCAGCACGCCGTTCTTTCCGAGCGCCTGCATGCTTTCAAACACGACCGGCGAGAAACCCGTGGCTTCGAAAATGATGTCGAACGGTCCATACTTCTTTGCACCTTCGAGAATCGAGACGTCCTGAGTCGATTGGTACGTCGCGCCGGCGGCCTCGATCAAATCCGAATTGAGATAAGGCTTCGGCGTTTTGCCAAAAGTCGTCACCTGTAATCCCTTCAGCCGCAGGACCAGAGTCGCGAGCAAACCGATCGTTCCGGCGCCCATGACCGCGGCACGCTTCGGCTTCCATACTTTCAGGCGCCGCTGAATCTCGTACGCCTGCGCGATGCCTTTCTCGACGACGGTCGTGGGCTCGAGCAGTACGCCGACCTCTTTAAGCCCCTGTGGAATCTTCACAATGAAATCGGCGTCGTCGACGTAATACTCGCTCATGTAACCGTGACGCAGGTTGATTCCACGTTCGAAGTAGACGTCGTCGGTGGTCATATCATTGGCGCCGATCAGGTCGTAGATACTCGAACCCGGCCGGCGAACTGTAGCGACGACGTAATCTCCCGGCCTGACTTCGGTGACGTTTGGACCGACCGCTTCAACGCGGCCAAAACTCTCGTGGCCGATGATCAGAAAATCGTCTCCCGCGGGCGCCTGGCCATACTCGGCGGCGTTGATCTCTTTGTCCGTGCCGTCCACGCCGACGCGCAGCACGCGCACCAGCACGCCACGCCCGTTAGCGACGTCGCCGACTCTCGGCGCCGGCACTTCAGTTAAATGAACCGTATTCGGTATTCCCGGTTTGACTGCGATTGCTTTCATGATGATCCCCTGTTTAGCTGGCCGACATTGCCAGATGTGATTGCACTCCGATGCGTGCGAGAGTTGATAACACTCGATTGGGCTCGCCGAGATCGCTCCAGCCCACGTCGCCCACTCTCATGACCATCAGATCTTCCGGACGAACGGCGAGCACCTGATGCGAGAAGTTTGAATCTTCGATGTGCGAATAGAGCTCGGAAACGGCTTGTTGCTCGGCGGCGCTTTGGAACGTGGGCGCGATGGCGGCGAAGGCGTCGTAGGTCTCGGGCATCGCTGCTCGCGTCATCTTCAACAACGCGTCCACGCGTCCGACCATGACGAAACTGTTCCACAAGCAGCCGCGTTCCATCAGCGACGTAGCCACGTTCAAACTCGGCTTCTCCCAGAATTTTCTGACGCGCGTGATCGACTTTTGAGCGTTTGCCAGTATCGAAGAGTGCGGCTCAATCCAACCGTATTCCGTCTCCGGAGCGGTGGGAGTGATTCCCAGCAGCATCACGGTTTCAGGTTGGACCTCGACGGCATCGATCGCGACGTCGATGTGCGACATGAACTCTTCGTCGTCGGCGAAGAAGTGGTCCGACGGGAACAGCGCCACGACCGCTTTCGGCGATCTGGTCGCGACGTGCAGCAGGGCATAAAGAATCGCCGGCGCTGTCCCCTTGTTCAGTGGTTGTTCGAGCAGGAGACCGCGAGAAATTTCGTTCACGAGTGGTTTATAGAATCGACGGTGTTTCCGAGTGACGACGACCAGCGTGTGGTCGGGTTCGATTGAAAGTGCGACTCTTTGTCGCGTCTGGTTCAGGAGAGTGGTGCCGCCGATTACGCGGACGAATTGTTTCGGACGATTGTCGCCGGTGATCGCGCGCGTCATCGACTGCAAGCGCGTTCCATCTCCCCCGGCTAGTATCACTGCCCATCGCTGTCTCATCGTTGTTGGGTCCTTGTATTGAAGTTCGCCAAACAATCATGAGTCGCATCACAGCGGGATTCCTTACACGAAATCTCTATTCCCCACTCTGTTGGAGCAGCTTCGCCACAAGGCCGGTCCAGCCGGTTTGATGGCTGGCGCCGATGCCTGAGCCATTGTCTCCATGGAAGTATTCGTTGAAGGTAATGAGATCGCGCCAGTTTGGATCAGTTTGAAATTTCTCGACGCCGCCGAAAACAGGCCGACGCTGGTTCGCGTCTTTCAGGAAGATGCGTGACAGTCGTTTCGAGATCTCGCCCGCCACTTCCCACAGCGTGAGCATCTGCCCGGACCCAACCGGGCATTCGACTTTGAAGTCTTCGCCGACATAGTGGTGAAACTTCTGCAGCGACTCGACGATCAGATAGTTCAGCGGAAACCAGATTGGCCCACGCCAGTTTGAGTTGCCGCCAAACAACCCGGTGCTCGATTCCGCCGGCTCGTAGTCCACTCGATGTTCCGTGCCATTCACTTGCAGCACGTACGGATGGTCCTTGTGGAATCGCGAGATCGCGCGAATGCCGTACGGCGAGAGAAACTCATTTTCGTCGAGCATGAAGCGCAACACTCTGCGCAGTTGCTCCTGATCGACAATCGATAACAATCGCCGTTCCTCATTTCCCGGCGTGCGCATGCAGGCGACGTTCTGCGTCAGGTCCGGACGATTACCGATAAACCACTCCATCCGCCGCTTGAAATCCGGCAGCCGCTCGAGCAACTCCGGCTCCAACGTCTCTACCGCAAACAGCGGAATCAGACCCACCATCGAACGGACCTTCATCGGGTACGGCTTGCCTTGGGCCAGATGCAGAACGTCGTAGAAGAACCCGTCATTCTCGTCCCACAACTTGACCTCATCATCGCCACGATTGTTCATGGCGCGCGCGATGTGAAGAAAGTGTTCCCAAAACTTGCTGGCGACGTCTTCGTACGAAGGATCTTCATTCGCCAGCTCCATCGCGATGGCGAGGAGATTCAGCGCGTACATTGCCATCCAGCTCGTGCCGTCGGACTGGGCGATGTGACCGCCGGTCGGCAGCGGCGCACTGCGATCGAAGACGCCGATGTTGTCGAGGCCGAGGAAGCCGCCCTGGAAAATGTTCATGCCCTCGGCGTCTTTTCGATTGACCCACCAGGTGAAGTTCAGCAGCAACTTCTGGAAGATGCGCTTTAGAAAAACCGTATCGCCAACTCCACGGCGTTTCTTCTCGATCTTGTAAACGCGCCACGCGGCCCACGCATGGACCGGTGGATTCACGTCGCCGAAGGCCCACTCGTACGCCGGCAGTTGGCCGTTCGGGTGCATGTACCACTCGCGCAGCATCAACACGAGCTGCCCTTTCGCGAACTCCGAATCAACCAACGCCAGCGCCACGCAATGAAACGCCAGGTCCCAAGCGGCGTACCACGGATACTCCCACTTGTCCGGCATCGAGATGACGTCGGCGTTGTAGAGATGTTTCCACTCGCGATTCCGGCCGCGCACTCGTTCAGCCGGAGGTTTGGGCGTCGCCGGATCGCCATCCAGCCATTGCTCGACGACGTAGTGATAGAACTGTTTGGACCAGAGCATGCCGGCAAACGCCTGCCGCATCACGAGCCGGGCGTCCGGCGAGAGATGATCCGGAATGACGGTCTGATAGAACTCATCCGCTTCGCGGAGTCGCGCGTCAAAGATCTTTTCGAAATCCGTGAAAGCGTCTTGCCGTGTTTGGTCGGTCAAACGCAGATGGACGGTTGCGGTTTCGCCCGAAGCGATCGTCAGTTTGTAATTTGCCGCGGCTTTCGTTCCGGTTTGCTGCGGATTCACCGCCTGCCGGTTGCCGTGAACCACGTAATCGTTGATGCCGTCTTTGGCGTACGGCGAACCGTTCGTGAAATTGAAGAGGCGCTGCGTGTTCGTGTTGTTTTCAGTAAAGAGCAGCTCCGGCGATCCGTCACAGTACAACCAGCGTTTGCCGGCGTAGGCATGGTTGAGCTCGACGACGCCGTCGCTCGTTTTGCGAAGCCAGGGTTTCGCGACGCCGTTCTGACGCCACGACCACGTGTTGCGAAACCAGATCGTCGGCAGCAGGTTCAGCGTTGCCGTTTCCGGACCACGATTGGTAACGGAGATCTTAATCAGCATGTCTTCGACGTCTGCCTTCGCGTATTCGACAAACACCTCGAAGTAGCGATCGCTATCGAAGATCCCGGTGTCGATCAGCTCGAATTCCGGCTCGAGTTTTCCGCGACGGCGATTCTCGTCAATCAACCGCCCGTATGGAAACTCCTGTTGCGGATACTTGTACAGATACTTCATGTACGAGTGCGTCGGGGTTGAGTCGAGATAGTAATAATATTCCTTGACGTCTTCGCCGTGGTTCCCTTCGTTGCCCGTTAAACCGAAGAGACGTTCCTTCAGAATCGGATCGCGGCCGTTCCACAGTGCGATCGCGAAACAGATCTGTTGATGACGATCGGAGATTCCGGCGAGCCCGTCTTCGTTCCATCGATACGCTCGCGATCGTGCGTGATCGTGCGGGAAGTAGTCCCACGCGGTTCCGTACGGACTGTAGTCTTCGCGCACGGTGCCCCAGGCGCGCTCGCTGAGATATGGCCCCCAACGCTGCCAGTGCTTCGCGCGCCGGCGAGCCTCCTCGAGTCGCTCCTCCTCGGCGGTTCGTTTTTTATCTGCTGCTGTCGTCATGATTACGCTTCCCGCAAACTTGTTTGCCCGCATTCCGGACACGTATGCGCTTCCTGAACGACGCCGCCGAACGCCGGATCGATCGCTTTTGGATCGTCCGTGCCGTAGTCGATCTTCATGGCGTGATGGTTCATTTCCGCGCCACAGTCCGTGCAAATCATCTTTGGTTTATTCATCTCGTTGATGGTCCGTTTTCAATCGTTTCTGAAAATACTCTCGCCAACTTTCCGGCAACGACTCAGTCGCGATTGCGCGTCGCATTAAATCGACGTTCTCCTTATCGCTGCTATATAGTCGCGTGACGTCCACGACCCTTACACCGGAAACATTTTTCTCGATCAGTTCAAACTCGTCGCCGGCGCCGACTTCACCTTCCTTCAACACCGAGAGATAAAAACCGGTCCGTTCGCTCATCAGAAAGCTCCTGAGCATGTCGTTGCGGCCGAAACGAATGCCGAGCTTGTAACAAGGCATGCGCGGTTGCGTGACCATTACTTCCGCCGCGCCGATGCGAAACCGATCGCCGATGTGTGTTTCAGTTTCCAGCAGCCCTTCGGTGGTGAAGTTCTCGCCGAACATTCCCCACGGCAACTCCATCTCCGGCAGCTCCTGTTTCCAAAACGGATAGTGTTCCGACGGATAGAGGTAGACGGCCTTTAGTGGACCACCATGAACAGTCGGATCCGCCTGCCGATCGCCGTCGAGATTCAAAGTTCGCATCATCACTCGACCGTTGACCGGTTCTTTGAAGATGCCTGTAGACACGGGTTCGCCGTTCCGCACCACCAGGCGCGGACGGCCCACACAGATTGAAATGATTTTCACTGTTCCCCCCTTATTTAGCTTTGCCTCGAAAGTCCGGAATACCACCAACGGCAGTTGGTGGATACTTATATTCAGCCTACGAGTCCGATGAACCATTTGCCCGAATCCCACCAACGGCAGTTGGTGGGATTCGCAAACAGTGGTTGACCGGTCAGTAGGTTGCATTTGAAACCATCCACCAACTGCCGTTGGTGGTATTCCCGACTTTTGATGTGATGAGGCAAAGTCCCCTTAGATCGAAATGTTTTCTCGTCCGAAGCGTAGCACCTTGCTCATCCAAACCAACTCGCCCAGAAACTTGTCCATGCGTTTCTCGTGCGTCGCGCGGTCCTTCATGTTTCCGGACTCGTCGAAGAGTCCCTGCGCGCCGGAAAAGTTTCCGTCCCAGAAGATCGTGACGAGCCCAAGCTCGCGCAACACAGGCAACAGGCTTTGAATCACGCGGGTGCCGCCGAAGCCGCCCGCCGAAACACCGCAGATGCCGGCCGCTTTGTGAATGTACTCCCTCAGATTGGAATCGAGCGCGTGCTTGAGTATTCCGGGGTATGCGTGGTTGTACTCGGGGACCACCAGGACCAATCCGTCCGCGCGGGCACACGTTTCGGAGAATCGCGTGTGTTTGATCTGCTCTCCCGCGTCGTCTCCGGGAAACGCGAGCTCGCGAATGTCAATGAGCTCAGTTTCGACTCCGTCGCGCTGTTTGACCTGCTCGAAGACAAACTTCGCAACGTTTTCGCTCGCGCGTCCCTTGCGAACGGTGCCGAGAATTACGGGGATAAAGAGTGGTCGACTGTTCATTGTTTATTTTTCAACCAATGCCATCACGTGGCCGTCAGGATCTCGGGCCAACAGGCCCTTGCCAAAACCGAGAGAGTTGTCGTTCAACTTCACGACGCCGGGCGAAACGAACCGAGTGTTCTCTGCCAGCAAGCGTTTGGCAAACACATCCGTCGTGTTCACGATTAGCGTCGTCTGCCAGTGAAACAGATCAGACGCACGAGCGTCGACAGGCACAGGACGCCCATCGCGCGGCGCAAGGTACTCGAGAAATTCGATGCCGGGCCCCCCACTCGCGGCTCGAAGACTCGTAATGCGTAACCTTGCGCCGAAGACGTTGTTAAGGTGTTCCTGCTCTGTACCGTAATTCTCACTCGCGCCCGCGACGCGCAGTCCGAGAGCGTCACGATAGAACTTCAGGCTCGCTTCCGTGTCGCCCACGACGATGGCCGTGTGATCTATCCCGAGAAACAGCCTGTCCTTCGACTGCCACTTTCGATCGCCTTTGTCGGCAGGAAACTGAAGAATCTCGAGCCAGTGCTTGTCCGGATCGCGGAAGTAAAAAGCCTTGATGCCGCCTGCGTTTTTGTTCCAGTCAGGCAGACGTTGCGGACCCGTGGAAGCGTGTTCGATCTTGTTCTGGCGCAAAAGCGCGTACGCCTGGTCCATGTCGCTCGTGATGATCGCGATGTGCTGAAACCAGCGATCGTTACTGCGCGAATCAACTGGCACGGGACGGCCTTTCGGCGTCAGGTATTCCGTCAGTTCAATAAACTCGTCACCGAGTTTCATGCGCACGACGCGCATCCGCAGTCCGAAGACGCCTTGCAGCCGCTCATAATCCTCGCCCGCGACTTCGACGTCCGAAACTTTTTCGAAGGACAACACTTTCGAATAAAACTCGACGGACGCATCCATGTCGGAAACTGTCATACCGATCGCGCCGACCCGTTCGACGAGCGGAAGGACCGCGTCACCTCGGGCGTCGAGGAGGGGGACGCGCGCGCCGTTGAGAACGCGCGCGTCCGTCGGCAGGTGGCCTTGAACAAAGACGGCCAGTGCAAGCAGTAAACCGATAAGCGTCAGTTTCGTCCGTTTCATTTCATTCGCTCCAGCAGGTGATCGCCGACGCGCAGGGCGTTCGCCATGATCGTGAGCGCCGGGTTCACCGCGCCGCTCGACGGGAAGAAGCTCGCGTCGACAACATAGAGATTGTCGACTTCGTGGGCCTTGCAATTGCGATCGAGTGCGGACGTTTTCGGATCGTCTCCGAATCGCACCGTGCCGTTCTGGTGGGCAACCGCCGCGAGTGGCAGGCGCTGGCCCAGATAAAGATTGCGCGCGAATAGACCCTGGTGACATTCGTGGCCGTGAACGTCGCAATTCGTTTGCTTCATGGCCTTCTGTAACTGCGCCTTCAACCGGTCGTGACCTTCGACGTTGTTCAGTTTGTAGCTGACGCGGATCTGGCCGTCGCGATCGACTGTGACACGGTTATTGGGATCGGGAAGATCTTCGGACGTCAACCAGAAATCGAGCGAGTGCTTCGCCATCAAGTCCAGCGTCCATCCGGGCGCAATCGCCGGCGCTCCCGCTTTCAACGTGTCCGCGTCGAGTTTGCCGACGAAAGAGATGTGGCCCATCGGGTAGTCCCAATCGCGCGAACCGAGATAGAAATCGTTAATTGCGAGCGTTTTTTGGAAGACGGTCGGGTTGGGACATTTGGAAAGCGCCATGAGCACCGAATTGATATGGCCCATGTAGTGACGTCCGACGACGTCCGATCCGTTCGCGAGGCCGTTCGGGTGTTGGTCATTTGCCGAGCGCAGCAACAGTGCGGCCGAGTTAACGGCGCCACACGAGACCACGACGATGTCGCCCGAATACTCCTCGCGCGCACCGTTCCGCTCGACGATGACTTTACTGACTTCGCGCGCGTTGCCGTTCGTTTCCAGGCGCATGACCTTCGCGTTCGTGACCAGCGTCACGTTCTCGTGCTCGAGCGCCGGGTCGACGCAGATTGTTTGCGCATCGGATTTGGCGTTGATCAAACAGGGATGGCCGTCGCAAGTGTTGCAGCGAATGCAGAGACTCTGGCGCGCGTTCTTTTCGTCGATTCGTATTCCGAGTGGAACGTGAAACGGCTTCAGACCCGCGCGTTCGAGATCGTCATGGAGATGCTGTATGCGCTGCTCGTGACTAACGGCCGGATACTTGTAAGGCGCGCTGGACCAGGGCTCGGTCGGATCTTCGCCGCGGTTTCCGTGTACCTGATAAAGATGCTCCGCCTGCGTGTAGTACGGTTCGAGTTCCTCGTAAGTGATGGGCCACGCGGGAGAGATTCCACCGTGATGGCGGATCGTGCCGAAGTCCTGTTCGCGCAGCCGAAAGAGAGCGGCGCCGTAGAATTTCGTGTTACCGCCCACGAAGTAGTTCGTATGCGGATGCAACTCTTCCCCGTCGACGTCGCGCCACGCCTCTTTCGTGTTGTACTTCGCTTCGAGATTAACCGCGCGGGTGCTCCAGTTGTCCTTCTCGCGCGGCACGTAGTCTCCGCGTTCAAGCAGGAGGATCTTCTTGCCCGAAGGTGCGAGCTTGTAAGCCAGCGTACCGCCGCCCGCACCTGTGCCGATGATGATTACGTCATAGTGATTGCTGTTCGTCATGACCTGATCCTCCGCCTGGCGCGTTGGGCCATTAGCGATTCATGGACTGCATCGAGTCGTTCATTAGCGGCGCCGTACCGAAGTTCACGCTGAAGCGCTTGCACCAGATGGTGACGGACCGATACTTCGCGAGATCAGTTCCTGCCGGCAGGTCGTAGTTCTGGTCGCCGATGTTTCCCTTCAGCGAACCGAGATCGACGAAGCCGGCGTTCGTTACGCTGTCGTTGTCTTTGGCGTCCGACGCCGCGACGAGATAGACGTGAACGTCAGGACCATTCGAGGTGGCGAAGTCGCTCAAGCGCAGCGTCTTCTTTCCATCGGCGAGTTGAAGCACGGTAGCAGTGCCCTTCGTCTCGTGAGCGCCGCTGTGAAATTGCCCGGTCGCGAGTTTGGTATTCGCGGCGGACGCAGTGGGAACTTGTTCGTTGACTCGTTGATTGATGAAAAGCCGCTCGGGACGAAACGCGTACCAGGCGACGAACGCGACGATGGCGATTGGCAAAAGAACCAGCATTTTTCTCGACATAAGTTAAACTCCTCAATTACTGTTTGGATTTCGTAGCCATTCAACCGGTTAGTCGAGCGTGTTGGGATTTCCTTACACGGGAATTTTCGAGAAATCATGCGAGTAGTAGTCTTCGGAACGGGCGGCGTTGGTGGGTACTTTGGCGGGCGCCTGGCCCAGGCCGGCGAGGACGTCACGTTTATCGCTCGCGGAGAGCACTTGCGTGCGATTCGCGCCACTGGACTGAGAGTCGACAGTCAGGCAGGAGACTTTGTCGTGTTTCCCGCGAAGGCGACGGATGACGTCGCCGAGGTTGGCGAAGTCGATATGGTTGTCGTGGGCGTTAAGGCATGGCAAGTGCCGGACGCTGCTCGCGCGATCAAGCCGATCGTCGGACCAGGCACGACCGTGCTCCCGTTGCAGAACGGCGTTGATGCTGCGTCACAGCTCGTTGATGAGCTCGGACCTGACAACGTCATCGGCGGGCTTTGCAGGATCGTCAGTTTCGTGGTCGAGCCCGGACATATTCGACATGCGGGTTTCACGCCTACGGTCATCATCGGCGAACTCGACAATCGACGCACGGATCGCATCGAGCAGATCGAGCAGGCGTTCAAACGAGCGGGCGTGGAAATAAGCGTCGCGACGGATATTCAAGTCGCGCTCTGGACGAAGTTTCTCTTCATCGCGTCGTTCAGTGGCATCGGCGCGCTCGCCAATGCGCCCGCCGGAGTTGTTCGTTCGGATCCGAAGTGGCGCTCACAGATGCTCGCGGCGATGCAGGAGATTTACAACCTGGCCCACGCGCGCGGAGTCAAACTGCCGGCCAATTCGATCGAAAATGTAATGGCTGCCATCGACGGCTTGCCCGAGGATGCGACGAGCTCGATGCAACGCGACATCGCAGCCGGAAAGCCTTCGGAGCTCGACTCACAAAATGGAGCAGTCGTGCGGATGGCGCACGAAACCGGCGTCGCCGCGCCAACGCACGCACTTATCTACGACACATTGAAATCGCTCGAAGCGAAGGTTCGCGCTTCTTAATTCGCGTCTCCGCGTAAATATTGTTTTCGAGGTTCAGATCGGCGTTCTCGCGGGGATTGTCCCGGGCCAGGTGAATTCTTTGTGCCGGGAAATAGATTGTCTCGTAGACGTCAATCGTGTTCGCTGGCGACAGTCCTTCCTGCGCGCGATTGATGGCGCGAGCGAGTGCGGTGGAGAAGGAGCAATCGATCCAGATGGTCAGGTCGAAATGACTAAGATATAGAGTTTTGAATAGAAAGATTCCTTCGACCAGGACGATCGAGACGTCCCTAAAATCGTAGGTGTGTTTGCGGTAGTGTGAGGAAGTCTCCTCGACGACGTCGGCGACCAGGTGAACAGATCGGCGATCGCGCAACGGCAACACTAGTTGGGTGAAGAACTCGTCGAGCCGAATGGCATTTTCGTAGAAGTTCTCAGCCGGCGCGCGTTGATCGAATCGCTTCTCGGGCAGGTTCAACCAACCGTCCACGTTCAGTGTCACCGCGGTAACCGCGTGCAACGCCAGACGCGCCTCGATCTGCGCCGCAACATACCCCTTGCCGCTTCCGTCAATACCGCTAATTCCCACGAGCAAGCTGCGCGTCTGAGGAGCACTGGAGCGTCCGTCCAGGATTTTTCTAACGACTTCGTCAATGCTGCTCATGTTTCATCCCAACCAACGAGTCACCAAGCGTAAACAGCGCTGCGCCTAATAGCACGACGTCTTTGAGCAGGAACCCGCCCGATCCGGAAAGCGCCGGGAAGCCGCCAAGACTTTTCTCCCATCCCGGAAGCGAGAACAGAAAAGTCAGCGTCGTCAGGAACGTAAGAACCGCCAACACGCTGCCGGCAGCCGATAACCTCGCGGACAAAGGACGAACCGCGATCAACACTGCCGCTGCCAGTTCGACTGCGCCGATGACGTTCGACGTCGCTTGCAGGCTGAGGACTTTGTATATCCAACTCATCAGCGGACTGGTGTCAACCAGCGCCTTAATCCCCTGCGCCTCATAGGCCGTAAACTTCATCGCGCCAATCCAGCCAAGCACAAGGACCAACCCATACCGAATGAAGAACACCCCGACCCGTTCAAATGGATTTTTGTAATCCGCCATTCTTTCAACTCGCGCAACCATCACCACACCTCCAGAAAATCACCAGTGGCTGGCGCTGCCGATGAAGTCGCGGCAACGGGCCGCACGCCAGCAACGTTTAGACGGATGCGATACAGGCCTGCGCGGGCGCAGAGATACAGGGTCTTGCCGTCCGCATCGCCCCAGGCCATGTTGTGAACGTGACGCGGCGTGACGATGGTCCCAAGGTGTTTGCCTTCCGCCGCGATCACCCACAAACCACCCGGCGCGGACACGTAAAGATTCCCTTTCTGATCGACTTTAATTCCGTCGAGACCGTCTTCACCCGGCGCGTTCGTAAAGTCGAAGAACACTTTTCCATTCTTCAGCGTTCCATCCGGCTGCACTTCGTAACGCATGATTACTTTGTGCTGGTCGCCGATTTCGCCGGCCGGCTCGTCGTCTTTGCGCAACTCCTGACCAGTGATCGAACGCGGCCAGTTGCCGACGTACAAATACTTCTCATCCGGCGACAACGCGATGCCGTTTGGTCCGGTAAGTTCCTTGCTCACGAGCTGCAACTTGCCTTTATGGATCGAGTAGACGCCGCTGAACGGGAGCTGCTTGCGCGCATCGTTGAAGAACTTCGGAAACCCAAACGGTGGATCGGTAAAGAAAAGCGTGCCGTCCGATCGATAAACAAGGTCGTTCGGGCTGTTCAGTCGCTTGCCTTGATAACTGTCGGCCAGCACCGTTTGCGTTCCATCGTTCTCCTCGCGCACGACTCGATGATTGCCATGCTGATTGATTGTCAGTCGTCCCTGCGGATCGAGCGCGAGCCCGTTCGAGCCAGGCTGGCCGTACTCCGCGACGTCTGCGCCCGAATAACCACTCGGCGTGCGAAATACGTCGAGCTTCCCTTCGTCATTTCCATTCGGCGTGTACTTGTAGATCGTGTTGGCATTCGGATCGCTGAACAGCAGGTGCCCGCCATCTTTATCGAGCCAGATCGGACCTTCGGTGAACTGGAAACCGTCAGCCAGTTTGAAGACCTTGGGATTAGGTCCAACGACCTCATCCAGCGCCGCATCGTTGCGCACCACCTCGACGTTCACTTCGCTCGGCGTCAGTGCCACCGGCCCAGGCTCGGTTTTGTAGAACGCGAGCTTTGCGTAACGAACGTAGATGAAGTTTGTCGGCGGGTTCGACAGTGGACCATTCGCGCCGAAGACTGCGAGCTGAATCTGTTGTCCGGGTTTGACGTTGCGGCCGACGATCAACTCGTTACGCGCGTTCCAACCGGCGATCACCGAGCCGCCTGATTGGCCCAGCGACCGCGCCAGCTCGCCATCAACCCAAATCTCAGCGTAGTCGTCGAGCGACGTCTGGAACACGGCTGTCGATCCGGTCGGATCGAAATCACCGATCCGATCCGGAATCGTCAGCTTGATGCGATACCAGTTGAAACCAAGCCGTCCGTTGCCGCGGCGTTGGTCCAAAGAAGCAGGACTAATGACTTCCCACTTTGAATCGTCGAAGGCCGCGCCGCCGGCGTGCGGCGTGTAGTCATAAGTCTTAACCGGCGCACCCGTTGGCTGCTTGTCCGGGCCAGGACCGCGAAAATCAGTCTCGACGATCTTCGTGTCGCTGTAACGCCATTCGCCTTTGACCGTTCTCACGCCGTCGACCGACCCGAGATCGATCGTCGCGTCCGCCTTACCGGTTGGAGCGATCACAGCGTGATTCGAGAACGACGCGCTCACTTTGCTCGGCGTCGTCTGGCTCATCTTCGCCTCCGCCAGCACACTGGCGCCCGCCATTGCCATCTCTTCATCCTGTTGCGCACTGGCCGCTCCGCTGACGCCGACGCCGCCGGCTACCCGGCCGTTAATCATGATCGGAATGCCGCCTTGCAAGGGCGTGAAGTAAGCATCGGACAGCGCAACCATCGCGGTGCGCCCGTTCTTGATGGTGTCTTCGAACGCTTTCGTCGGACGTCCGAATAGCGCCGCCGTACGCGCTTTGCCGATCGAGATGTTTGCGCCCGCGGGGAACGTTCCATCGAGGCGTTCGAGGGCCATCAGATGGCCGCCGTCATCGACGACGGCGATCACGCCGCCGGGCGCATTGTTCTTCTTCGCGTAAGCGACGGCGCCCGCGATCACCTTCTTCGCGCCGTCGAGAGTCAGCACGGTCTTTTCAACTGTTTGCGCGTTGGCGAAGACCGCCGCGCCGAACACAATCAAAGCCGCGAGTGCGATCCGAAGATTCGATGTCATGACTCACATTCCTCCTTCCGGCATGATCGTGACGCGGAAGTACTCCGCATTCTTTCCCTGCCAGCGCGCATCCTTGACGCGATGCACGACGCCGCGTTCATCGTCGCCGGTGTTTGGGCCTGTCTGTCGTGGTCCCTGGTTCGGACCGATGCCGATCTCTTCGTTTTTTTCCGTTCCCGCGTCCCACAGGATGAACTTATCCGTGATGTCGCCATTCATGGCGTTGCCCTTGGCGTCGAACAGCGCGATACCGTTTGCGGCCGGTGCGTAGAACCAGTCGTTTGACTGTCCGAACATCTGCGTCATGAACAACTTCATTCCCGGCATGGCCGTGACGGTAAATTCAAATGAGTCTCCCGGACGGATTGGACCAGCAGCCATCGCGCCCACGGGAGTATTGAATGCTCCGTGCAGATTCGAGCTGTGGTGCATCGCGACGAGCGAAGCCAGCAGGCCGGACGGATCGCCATCTTCCGCCTGCATCTCCAGCCCGTTCTTTGCCGGTTTGCCCTCGGTGAAAAGCGGCGCGTTCTTCTCGCTCAACACGAACATGCCGGGTGATAACGCAAACGGAAACTTCGCGCCGTTCGAAGCCGTCATCCCTTCCGGACTTGAAATGTTTTCTACGCGAACCTTGAACTTGACCGATTCGCCTTTGCGCGTTGCGACTGCGACCGTGAGCTGGCTTACGCAGACGGCGGTCAGCAGCGCCAGACGAATTGCGAGCTTCATACGTTTCATGATTTGAGTTCTCCTTTGTAATTACGTTTCGAAGTTGCAGCGAAAGATGCAACGCTTGTTGTTGTGGTGATGCAGCTTTGC
Source organism: Pyrinomonadaceae bacterium (assembly GCA_036279935.1). GTDB lineage: Bacteria > Acidobacteriota > Blastocatellia > Pyrinomonadales > Pyrinomonadaceae > PSRF01. Next base: position 12,766 of record DASURS010000045.1, on the reverse strand, counting down.
GCAGGCGATTGCGGCGCCCGCGTTCAACCGCCGATAGACGTGCGCCGCCAGCAACATTCCCACCGGCGGCGCAATGAAATAGATCCAGAGTGACATCCAAACGCGCGCGCTGAGGGCGGAGCCAAACGTTCGCGCGGGATTCATGCTCATGCCTGAAATCGGCGACTCGAGCGTGATGTAAGTTGCGACCAGCGCACCCGCAAACACGCCTGTCCATCGCGCCCACCGTTTCTTGTTCGAGACGGTCAGAACTACCGACATCAGCAGGAATGAGATGAAGATTTCAGCGAGAAACGCGACCATTGGCCCATGTGGTCCGGGAAGCGTTGCTGCGTAGTTGACGGAACGATGTGCGACCAGCTTGCCAAGCGTGAACGATGCGAGCATGACGCCTGCGATACCGCCGGCGAATTGAAACAGTGTGTAGAAGGCTGCATCCCACGCCGCTATTTTTCCGAGTCGAAAGAAGGTCCATGTCACTGACGGGTTGAAGTGCGCTCCCGAGCGCTTGCCTAACGGTGAAAAGATGATGGCTATCGCGGTCAGGCCCATTGCCGTTCCCATCATGAGACGGCGGAAGACGCCGTCGTGGATCGTTTGGGCCACCGGCGACGACGGGTGATACAACAAAACCGTGAACGCGCACGCGGAGAACATGAACAGACCGAGCTCCGTCGCTTCCATCAGGTATTCCGGCCAGTGTTGTTTGAACGCATCCATCATTCGTGGTCCATCCAATCGAATTACTGACACGTAGTCGGCAGGAGCTTGTTAATCCTTACAGCGGGACATCTCGTCACGAAGAAGCTGGCGGATGAATTCGATGTGTTTCAGGTAACGCGCGCACCACGCGCAGACGAGTAGGTGCAACTTGAGTTCGATTGATTCGCGCAGACGAAGCCGCCGCTCCATGGATTCGGACATCAGCGGGACCATCTGCCGGCACGGCTGGAGCGATCGAAGGAGGCGGCGTCTGACTGCCGTTCTGATTCTTTGATACCTGTTCAAGACTTCCTTCTCATGCGATCACAAGCACTGAATTCAAGCCGCCATAGTTATCGGGAGTCTTCATGCCGTTGCTCGGATCTTCAATCCAACGTTTCCCATCGACGACAAACTTGTATGCGAAAAGCCCGGCGCGTGGAACGGCGATCTCCGTGGACCAAAGACCGGAGCCGTTGCGCGCGAGTGGCGTGGCGCGCCCGTTCCATTCATTGAAGTCGCCGGCCACTGAAACACTCGCGGCCTCGTCGTCATGAAAGATGAACAGCAACCGGCCGCTCTCAACTCGCGGCGGCTTACATCCGACGACGTTCAGAGCGTGGCGTTCACTCTTCGCCAACTCAACGGCGCGCCTCGCGTTCACAACTCCGTAGCCCTGACGGATCACGGGCTCAGTCACGATGCGATCGGCCGTTGAAATGAGGATGTTCTTGATTGCGCCCGGCGTTAATGTTGGATTCGCCTGGATCATCTGGGCCACGATCGACGTCACGATTGGCGCGGCGAAAGACGTTCCGTCGACGTGCTGGTAATGCGCGGCCACGATCTTCTGTTCCTTCAACACGGCCTCGACATACGCTCGTATTTGCGCGGCGTCTGCGCGCGCCAGTTGCTCGGGAAGTTCGGCTGTTTCTTCCAGTTTCCGGACCAAACTCGGGAGCTCATAGTCGGCGGCGGCAGCCATCCGAGACAGCGCTTCCGCTCGTTCGTAAGATCTTGTTCCGGGCAGTATCGGCGCGGCGATCCACATTGCCGGCGCGACGATCTCGGGTTTGACTGTGCCGTCTGCTGTGGTGCCGAAATTCGAGTGATACAGAGAGAGTCGATCGCCGTTCAACTGGTTGTTATCCGAATAGCCGCCGACCGTGATCACGGACGGGGCATTGGCCGGCGGAATAGAATGACGGCCGTCGCTTCCTGAGTTTCCCGCTGCGGCAACTACTACGATTCCCTTGTTGATTGCTTCCTCCGCGGCCTGATCGATGATGCTCTTGGAACACGGAACGTCCTCGTCGCCGCCGAGAGAAATGTTGAGCACGCCAATGTTGTAACGCTCGCGATTGGCAATCACCCACTGAATGCCTCGTGCGATGTTCTCTTCGGCGATGCGGCCGCTCTCGCTAGCTTTCACGAGGACGAGTTTGCACTCGGACGCTAACCCGCGATACACGCCCTCACTGAGACTCCCATTGCCCGCCGCCGCAACCGCCGTTTGCGTTCCGTGCCACTGCCAGTTCTCGACTGGACCAGTTGAAAGCAAAGAGGGCCGCTCGCCGGCGAGATCGTGGTAAGCGACGATGCGGCTGACGGGCGTAGTCAGGTCAGGATGCGGATAGAACCCCGAATCCAGCACAGCGACGGTCACACCCTTGCCGGTGTAGTCCGCATTTGCGCTCAGCCTGACAGGTGTGGGGATAACCCCAAATCGATTGGGCGTATGTTGGTGATCGTGGGTCGAATGGTCCATATCGCTCCTTGCACAGTAGTCGCAAGTGCGCGATCGAACCTTACAGCAGTGTTAGTTTTGATTTGTGAGGCGACGCCGGATCCGTTCGCGTGCTTCGTTCGAGAGAGTTGCGGTGGACATCGCGTCAGGAGCTTCGCCGGCCTGCGCACGGGACGCGTCGCGAATCAGTTGCAGATGTTCCATGTACCACTGGCACCAGGCACAGATCCATAGATGAAGTTTGAGTTTTACAGTCTCGCCCAGCGTCAGCGGACGTTCCATCGATTCGGAGATCGTCTGGACCGTCTGCCGGCACGGCGGCAGGTTCCGCAAGAGCCAGTAGCGAACAGTGTGTTTTAGTTTGTCGTAAATTTTCAGCGCCATATCACTGTTCGCGTTTGAACCAGTTTACTTCCAGGCAATTGCGCAAATGCAGCCGAGCACGGTGCAGCATGACCCAGAGATTGTTCACTTTGATGCTCAAAATCTCGCAGATTTCTTCACTTTTGAGGCCGTCGACCTCGCGCAGAGTGAACGCGCTGACCGTCCGCTTCGGCAGTGGCGAAAGACAGTCGTTGAACGTTCTCCAGAAATCATTGCGTTCCATCAACTCGGCCGGTGTCGCATGCCAGTCGGTCGGCGCGCGCTCCTTGGCCCAATGACCCTGCCACTCGTCCGGGCGCGCGAAAAACTCCGCATGATCCGGACCTTCGTCAGATTCTTCGCCGATTGGCGCCTCGCGGCCGATGCGTCGAAAATGATCGATGATCTTGTGCTTCAGTATTCCGACGAGCCACGTGCGCTCCGAACCTCGTCCTTCAAAGTTTTCGTAGGCTTTCAACGCCGCGAGAAACGTCTCCTGCACTGCGTCTTCGGCCACGTTATCGTCGCGCAGACGGAAGACGGCGTATTTGAAAAGATAGTCGCCGTGATCGTCCAGCCAGCGCGCAGGATCGGGAGACGGAGTGGGAGACTTAGCCTGTGCCTCGCTCATCGGGTTGAAGTCCTTGGGCCAGTAGAGTATTCCATGCGCTGGCCGGTGACAAATGACCTGTGTTATGGGGTAGTGCTTCAGTTTGAACTCCGCGACCTCTGCGTTCTCTGCGTTCGCTGCATTTGAAGAGCATATTCGAACGCAGAGAAGAGAGAGAACGCAGGGATCGCCGAGAACCTTTAAAACTGCGTCCACACCTGTTATGGTTCAGTGCCATCATCAGCGGACCAACAGCAATGAGCGCAAAGACATGTCGAGATTGCGGAAACGTCCTTGAGCCGGCAGCGCGCGGCTGTCCTCGTTGCGCGTTGAATGTCGAAGCCGAAAACATGATTGACCGGTTCGTTTGGCGTCGTCTTGTGCCGGGTCTGTTCCTCCTCGTCGTCGTTTTGGCCGCCGTTATCTATTTACTGCGCTGAAACGAGACGAATCGCACGCTTCAATCCTATTAGTCGGGGCAAATGGCAGAAACTTACAGCCGTTTTTAAAGAGACCGGCAGGTGTGAAGTCCCTCGATCAGTTGGCCGATATCGTCTTCGTTGTTGAAAAAGTCGGTCGCGATGCGGATACCTTCCGGTTTTTCGGTGACGAAGATCTTCTTCGCCGCCAAAGCGGCAACGACCGCGGCCGGTTTTTCAGTCGCGACCAGCGTCTCGGCCGAACGAAATTGCTCGTCGCTCAGCGGCGACAACACACGCCAACCTGCTTCCTCCAGTCGATCCGTCAACAAACGATTCAGTTCGAGCGCACGGGTTTGGATGTTGCCGATGCCGATCGACTGCATGAGATCGACTGAAGCGCCAAGCGCGAACATTCCGGCAAAATGCGGACAGCCGAGCTCGGCTCGTGCCGAAACGTCGCGGCGGAGATGGACCTCATCGTTTCGCAGACTATACGGATCCTGGACGCTCAACCAGCCGATGGACCGTGGATGCGTGTTCGTTTGCATTTCCCTGCTGAGATAGACAAAACCGGATCCGTAACCCGAGAGCATCCACTTGTGTCCGGTCGAGCACAGCGCGTCGATCTTCATTTGCTTGACGTCGATCTCGAACGCGCCCGCGGCCTGGCTTGCGTTGATCACCAGCGCGTGTGCCCCTTTGATCTCGCCGAGATCGTCGAGCTTCGAACGAAAGCCGTTCGAGTATTGAACATAACTCATCGAGATGATTCCGGTGCGCGTGCTCATCGCCTCGCGCACGTCTTCCGGCCGCACGACGCCGTTGACTGATCTCACGAGATGCACCGGGACGCGCCGGTGCATCCACGGGATCGTCGTGACCGGAAACTCCAAATCGCACGACACCACTTCGCCGTGCTTTTCGAGCGCGTCGACGATGATGTTCATGCCGCTGGACGTGTTCGTCGTCAGGCCTATCTCATCGGGATCGGCGTTGATGAAGGCGGCGACTTTGGCGCGCACCTCTTCGCGTTGGGCCAGCCAATCGTCCCAGTGAAGATCGCCGTCGTTCTTCATCTGTTCGTAATAGGTGACGGCCGCATGCGCGGTTGCGCGCGCGAGTGGGCCGGCGGCTGCTGTGTTGAGGTAGACGGAGTTTGCCGTCACCGGAAACTGTTCGCGGATGTCGCGCCACTGAATCATGTTTCGCAGTTTAAACTAAATGGACTCTTTATAGGTCTCAAGGTTCTCCTGAAACTTTTGCAGCAGGCGCGACTTGAGGGTGTTTGACTTGAGTTTCTCGGGTGGGACCGGCCGCCATTTCCGGGGATCAGGACTTGTGAGTCGATAAATGCGTCGATAGCTTCCTGCAGGCCGTCAATCCTGATCTTGCCTTTCATAGCGATCACTTCTTCGATGATCCACGTGACGCCGTCGCCGGTGATGCGATGTCGATGGTTGATTATGGCCGACCGTTCCTGGAGTGTTTGCAGGACGAGGTCCAATGGTCCACCGAAGGCTGCAACGAGCCGCAGATAAGTGTCCTGAAATTCCCGGATGTGGGCGATGCGCGTCTCGGTGAGTTTCAGGTCTTTCCTGCCGACGTACGAAGCTGCCATCATCCGGAGAAAGACTTCGTTCGGCATGTGCGCGCTCGCGTCGTCCGCGCTGGTTATTGCTTGTGAAAGGTAGTAGCCGGGCAGCGCGCGCAGCAGGTTGCGGATGAGAAAGACGGGATTGTGCGTGAAACCGTCGGGCAGTTTCTCGATGCCTTTCGAGACTTTTCGATCCTCGAAGTAACTGAGGCTGCGATCGAAGTCGCGGATCTCTTTTCGCGCGTTGCTCATGAGATACGCAATCTGTTCCTGTGTGAAACCGATGCGCCAGAGCATGCGCTGGTCTCTTTCGTTCGCGAACGCCTCATCGAAGATGCGCAGGCACTCGGCGTTCTTGAACTCGTTCAGGTTCTTCTTTTCGCCGGTGTTGATGAAGTCCATCGCCTGTGCGAAGACCTGGACCAGCATTCTGGCCCAACCGCGCTGCTCGGCCAGCGACGCTGAGTAACGATCGACGTCTTTGTAGCGATACTTGTCGTGCTTGGCGGCGAACTGTCTGATCGATCCGTAGTCGAGGATCGCGCCGCTCGCAAGGATGTTGTCGCCGTCCCATGAAAGCCAGTTGAAGATGTACTCCTCTTCGAGCAGCGCTGCGAGTCGTGCGTAATTACGGGCGAAGTAGTTGAGCGCGGTCGCGTAACGTTGGGACGGATCGTCCGGCATGGCCCAGAAGCCGTTTTCGATCTCGCGATCGATGAAGTAGTCGACTGAGGCTTTGACCTCCGCGTGTCGTTTCTGTTTGAGGTAGCGAAAGATGTGCGCCGGGCGGATCAGATTGGGTGCACTTCTGACGCCGATTGCAGTTCCGTCAGGAAAGCCGATGACTGCGAGACAGCGTTCAGTTGGGATTTCCTGGCGGTAGAAGATCTCGGACATGATCGCGCTGGCAAGCATCTCGTCCAGATGCGCGAGACCGGAAGAATAACCGCGAGTCGTATCGCCGGTTGCGATCGCGGTGTTTGTCTCCTGCGCGCCGGGGCTGAGGATGGTTGCGCCGGTGCCGCGGCTCGAAATGTCGAAGGCGAGTTTGTCGCTTCGTAAGTAACCGTTCCAGATGCTTCTGCCGTCGCCGGACGTCTTGCCTTGTTTGTTGCGGTGCTGCGTTTGGAGGTAGCGCGTCGCCATGAAAGGTTTCGGTCTGATGCTCTCGGGTGGAATCTTCGTTCCATGTTCGAGGTCGTACTCGTTGATGATGCGGAGTGAAAAGGTATCGAGGATCGCCTGTTCGAGTTCTTTATTGATGCTGGGCGGATGGTCTTCAGGGATGAGGCCCATCTCCTTCGCGAGAGGAAAATTAAAAAACAGCACCCGCCCGTGGGGACGATAACGCGCCCGATAATCCACAAACCCATCGGGGCTGACTTCGCGCCACGGATGCGTGCCGTCTAGTTCGTTAAACCTCTCATACATAGTTTGCAGCGGTATGAGAAATGGCAACTACCTGAAGTTTTAAGGTTGAATGGGTGAGTGAGTCAATGAAATTCTTTGGATGAAGATCTGTGGCGAGGTCACGACGCAAAGAGATTTGTTGACAACCGAGCATACGCAGGGTACGTTGCGAGCGGAGAAACCTCATGATTTATATCCAGATACCCGAAGAACATGACGCGATTGGTTTTCTAGCCTTGGCAAAGAGCGGAATTCCCGTTTCCTGCCTGCCGGAAAACTCGTACGGCGTCTCGAATGAACATCTCACGCTGCTCAACTCAAAGCAGATTCCGTTTACGAAACTGGAGGCTAACAACCTCTCTGTACCGAAACCCTCACAACCTCACGATGAAGAAATATGAGATCTACTTGCCACTGAAATACAACGACGGCCAGGAAATCGAACCAGAAAAACTGAAACAGATACGACAGCAGTTGATCGCCGTCTTCGGCGCGATCACGGTTAGCTCACTCACGGCTCCATTCCAGGGAACATGGCGGTACGGAGGCGTCGAATTCGTCGACGACATCATCCGGTTCGAGATCATTACGGAGCAGGATTTCCGCGCGAATGTTTTCTTCAAGAGCTTCAAGAACCAGCTCAAAAGGACTCTTCGCCAGTTCGATATTTTGATTACTGTTCAGGAGATTGAGACGATTTGAGCCAGATACTGCTCAACGGGGGTAGATCGATCAGGGTTGAGTGATCGCGGCTGTGGGAAGGGACGGGTTCCGATTGAAGAGTCGAGAGCATGTCGTCCTCCGCTTTGCCGCCGTAGTGCTTTAGATCCGTGTTGATTAGAACTTTGTATTCACCTTCACGTGGAAGACCCAAACGGTAACCGGTTCGAGTGACAGCGGAGAAGTTGCCAACGCAGATGATGTCTTCACCGTTTTCCGGCACGCGGCGGATGAAGGCGACGATGTTCTCAGCGGCGTTGTCGACGTCGATCCATTCGAACCCCGCAGCATCGCCGTCAGCCTGCCACAGTGCCGCTTCGTCGAGATAGACGCGGTTGAGATCTCGGATCAACTTCTGAACTCCGCTGTGCAGCTTGTCGTCGAGCAAGTGCCAATCCAGACTCTCCGTCTCGGCCCACTCCCGCCACTGCCCAAACTCTCCACCCATGAACAACAACTTCTTTCCCGGATGCGCCCACATGTACGCGTACAGCGCCCGCAGCGTCGCAAACTTCTGCTCCTGCGTGCCAGGCATCTTGTTCAGCAGCGACCCTTTCATGTGTACGACTTCATCATGCGAAAACGGCAGGATGAAGTTCTCACTCCACGCATAAACCAACCCAAACGTCAGCGCACTGTGATTGCCCGCACGAAAGAAGGGATCCGTTTGAAAATACTTGAGCGTGTCGTGCATCCAACCCATGTTCCACTTGAAATCGAAACCCAGCCCGCCGAGATAAACCGGATGACTCACCGCCGGCCACGCCGTCGACTCCTCCGCGATCATGATCGTCCCCGGACACTCGCGATGCGTCACTTCGTTCAACTCTTTCAGGAAAGAAATCGCCTCGAGGTTCTCGCGCCCGCCAAAAACGTTCGGCTCCCACTCGCCTTCCTTGCGGCTGTAGTCGAGATAAAGCATCGACGCCACCGCATCCACACGCAACCCATCGAGATGAAACTCCCTGAACCAGTAAAGCGCGTTGGCGATCAGAAAATTGCGGACCTCGTTGCGGCCGTAGTTGAAGATGTACGTGCCCCAATCAGGATGCTGACCCTTGCGCGGATCGAGATGTTCGTACAAAGCAGAGCCGTCGAAACGCGCGAGCGCAAACGCGTCTTTCGGAAAGTGCGCCGGCACCCAATCCATGATCACGCCGATGCCGCGCTCGTGCAGATGGTCGATCAAAAAGCGAAAGTCATCCGGCGTGCCGTAACGCGCTGACGGAGCGTAGTAATAACTGACCTGATAACCCCACGATGGACCATAAGGATGCTCTTTCAACGGCAGAAACTCGACATGCGTGAAGCCCATCTCGGCAACATAGTCAGCCAGCGGCTGCGCCATCTCGCGATACGTGAACGGCGTGTTCCCCGCTTCCATCTTTCGCCGCCACGATCCGAAATGAACTTCGTAGATCGAAAGCGGCCGGCGAAAGTGCTCGCGTGTCTCACGCTGCTTCATCCACTCCGCATCACGAAACTTGTAACTGGATTCGTAAACGATCGACGACGTGTCAGGCGGCACTTCCGTGTATTGCGCGTACGGATCGGCTTTCAAAAAAGGAAGATTTCGCTGCCGGTGAATCTCAAACTTGTAGAGCTGCCCAGGCTTAAGATCGGGTATGAACAACTCCCAAACTCCCGCGCCGTCCAGCCTGCGCATCTGATGAAAGCGCCCGTCCCAACTATTGAAATCGCCGACAACGCTGACGCCCGACGCATGCGGCGCCCAAACAGCGAAGGCGACGCCTTTGACGGTCCCAACCTTGGTCACGTGCGCGCCGAGTTTGTCGTAAATTCGTTCGTGCTTGCCTTCGGCGAACAAGTGGAGGTCCAGCTCGCCGAGTGTGGGTGGGAAACTGTACGCGTCGCGAACCGTGTTGACCTCGTCGCCTCGATGAACGTTCAACTTGTAAGCGGGGACCTTCTTGACTCGCGGGACGAAGAGCTCGAACACTCCAGTCGAGTCGATCTTCTCCATCGCCATCGGCTTACGCCGTCCGACGAGAGCTTCGACCCGTTCCGCGTCAGGCCGGAAGACACGAATTATCAGACCGTCGTCCTTTAGATGTGGACCAAGGTTCTGAGGGCTCGGCATGGCGCACATAAATGTCAGCTCCGGTTCCCTTCTCGATGCGGTTGCTCTTTGCTTCGCCGAGCATCTCCACGAACGTCTGGCGGTGTGACGGCAGACCAAGTTGATCGCACAGCTCGATGACGCGCGCGGCGTACTTCAGCACCTGGATCGTTTCGATACCCGATAAGTCGTTGAAGAACCAGCCGCAGCTCGTAAACATCAACAACGCATGGCGCTGCATCTCGAGCAGCATGAAAGCGCGAATCTCGTCGGCGGGCGCCAGTGGACCACGCGCAAACTTCGTGAGAAAGTCGCTCGGTGACGATCGTTTCAACAGGACGTCGACGTAACCGTTGCGCGCGGCCCACGGATCGTCAAACAACTTGCTCCCGAGCTCTTCAAATCCTTCCGCCGCCCGATCGCGAAGATAGTTCAACGCCGCACGCAACGGCCCGCGCCACTCCTGGTTCCAACCCGCTTCGCCGCCCGTGTAACAACCGCAATTGCGAATCCAACGGCCGACGCCATGCGCGCAACTCCACGACGTCCCTTCACCTTCCGGCCCGGCTTTCAGTTCAACCTCGAGCCGCGGCGGAAAACGATCGAGAAACTCGCCGTAGTTTGTGATCCAAAAGCCCTCGCGCGGCGCTTCCACTTCCAACACATGCGCGAGGCAAAGATCGCCAAACTTGAAATGATGGCCGTACGTCTCGCCATCGGTGGCGATATTGATCATCTGCCGGCCGGCGGTGGCAGCCTCGATCATGTCCACCAGATGCTCGCTCGACGTCAGCGCCTTCTCGAAAGCGATCGCGCGCGCCATTGGACCGTTGTAGAAGAAGATGGCGATCGAGCGGCCGCTGCCGTCGCGATGAAAGTAGCTGTATGCGACGCTGTCGTCGATTTTGTCTTCGCCGACGTCCTTCCACTCATCGCTTCCCAACCTGCGGTATCGCGAAGCCTGGCCGGGCGCGAGAATGACGTAGCGCAGTCCCTGCTCGATCAGCAGGTCGAGAGTCGCGTCGTTGCACGCGGTTTCCGGCAGCCACATCGACTCCGGCTCACGCCCAAAGCGATGACGGAAATCAGCCAACCCCCACACGACCTGCGTCAATCGATCGTGGTCGTTCGACAAAGGCAGGATCGCGTGACCGTACGCCTGCGCGATCGCGTTGCCGTGCCCTGCCCGCGAAACAACGCTCTCTTTGTCGGCGTCGATGATTTGCTCGTAGGTCTCAGGATGGTGCTTTTCCATCCACGACAGCAGCGTCGGACCGAAGTTGAAACTGATCCTCGCGTAGTTGTTGACGATGTGTTCGCCGACGCGCGCGGCAGCGTTCGGCGCATAGCATTCGGCGTGAACACGTTCGTTCCAGTCGTGAAAAGGCGCCGCGCCCACCTCCTGCTCGACTTCGCCCGTCCACGGGTTCTCGCGCGGTGGCTGATAAAAATGGCCGTGAAAAATTAAAGCTTTCATCCTCGTGCCATCTGATCAAACCCCAAACGCGCCGCACCAAGCAAGCCCGCGTTGTCGCCACACTGAGCGCGCGCGATGATCACCTGCTGCGCCGTCGCGCGAAACGCGCGCTCCGAAACTTCCTGGTACATATCAGGCGCAAACAAGTCCCAACCGTTAACGACGCCGCCGCTGATCACAATGATCTCCGGATCGATCAGACTCATCAGGTTCGCCAAACCAACGCCCAGATACTTCCCGCAACGTTTGAACACCGCGAGCGCCAATTCATCGCCTTTCGTTCCCGCTTCGTAAACTCTCTGCGCGGTGAGATCGTCGCCGCTCAAAACCGTCTGCGGAAAACTCGACAGACTCTCACGCGCCATGCGGACGATGGCAGTCGCGGAGGCGAACAGCTCCAAACATCCGGTGTTCCCGCACTTGCACTTCAAGCCACCGAACGGATCGACTGTCGTGTGTCCGATCTCACCTGCGGATCCATGCGCGCCGCGCCACAGTTTTCCACCGAGCACGACACCGCCGCCGACGCCGGTGCCCAACGTCACGCTCACGACGTCGACACATCCGCGTGCGGCGCCCATCCACATCTCGCCGATCGCGGCGGCGTTCGCGTCATTTTCAAGCACAACGGGCCAACCAAGACGCTGCTGTAACGCCGCTTTCAGTTCGAAGTTGAGCAAGGAAGGAAGGTTTGGCGCCTGTAAGACGACCGACTGCTCGGAATTGACCGCGCCCGGGACCATCAGCGCAGCGGCGACGATCGGGCCACTCTCACCGTTGCGCCATTCATCGGCGACATCCGCGAGCGCGTCCACGATCGCGTACGGCGACGGGTCCTTCGGCGTGTCGCGCTTCACTTGTTGGTGGATGTTTCCGGCGCCGTCAACGAGACCGATGCGAAGGTGGGTTCCCCCTAGATCGACGGCAAAGACGAAGCCTTGCCCGGCTGCTTCAGGTATGTCACTCATCAAGCGTTTAGCTCGACGGACCTAGTCGGTCCCAAAGAAAACTGCTCAGACTGCTTCTTCTGCCGGCTCCAGTGTGGCCGTTTCAACTTCCATCTCGCCCCGCGACAGGTTTCGCGATATCAGCACGCCCGCCACGATCGCGACGAGCAAGTATAACGATCCCGCCATCCATTCCTTAAAGATCAACTTGCCGATGCCGAACAGCGACCCGTAAATCAGCGCGCAACCGAGTATCCAGTTGGCGAATTGCAGCGACAGACGGCCCTGCGCGTGCGACGCCGAAAGTCCCGCTTCAGCGGCGATGTCAGTCCAGCCTGGTCCTTCGGGTCGAACGCGACGGTAGAAGGCGATCAGTTTCTCTCGCGGTTCCGGCTGCGTCATCATCGTGACGGCGACCCATACGATAGTGGTTATTCCGACAGTTACCAACATCAGGTAGGCGAAGTCTCTCGGCTGCTCGCTATCCCACTTCAACACGAGCTGCAGGAAAATCGACACGATAGCCGCGCAGATCATTGCCGAGACTTCGGACCAGGCGTTGATTCGCCACCAGAACCATCGTAACAGTAACACCGTGCCAGTGCCCGCTCCTGTCACCAGCAGCAGTTTCCACGCGCCGCCGATCGACTCCATATAGAACGTCACGATCAGCGAAACGATCATTAGCAACACC
>DASURS010000044.1:0-5054 GCA_036279935.1 Pyrinomonadaceae bacterium | reverse complement strand
GCCGAACACGATCATGATGTTGCGGATGAACTTGATGTTCCAGACTTGCGGTTGGTGAAGCTGCTCGACATCCACACTGTCTGTCGCTATCGCCATTGCCGGAAAATCCGTCAGGAAATTGTTCAGCAGAATCTGTTTCGGCAGTAACGGCAGGAAGGGAAGAAACAGCGCCGCGCCCGCCATGCTGAACATGTTTCCGAAGTTCGCGCTCGTCGTCATGAAGATGTACTTGAGCGTGTTCGCGAACGTTCTCCGGCCCTCACGGACGCCCGCGCAGAGAACGCCCAGATCCTTTTCGAGCAGAACGATCGTCGCCGCTTGTTTCGCGACGTCGACGGCGCTGTTGACCGATATGCCGACGTCGGAGGCGTGAAGCGCGGAAGCGTCGTTGATCCCGTCGCCGAGATACCCAACCGCATTTCCTGCTCGTCGCAATGCGAGAATGATTCGTTCTTTCTGGTTCGGTTCGATTTCCGCGAAGACGTCGACTTTGTTCGCGCGCGTCCGGAGCGCTTCATTGCTCATCGACTGCAGTTCTTTGCCGGTCACTACGATTGGTTCATAACCGAGAACGTTTTTGGCGACGCTCGTGGCGACGGGCGTGTTGTCGCCGGTGATCAGCTTCACAGTGATACCGAGCGTTTTCAAATCGTGAAGAACTCCCGTGACTCCTTCCTTTGGCGGATCGAGGAAAACGAGAAGCGCAAGAAACGTCATGCCGGTCTCGTCTGTCCTCGTGATATGTGAGCCGTTGTCGACGTACTTGTAAGCGAGCCCCAGCGTGCGAAAACCGTCCGCGCCCAGCGATGCATACCGCTGCTCCAGATCGTGCCGCATCTTCGACGTGTCGTGAGTTTGGTTTCCAATCTCCACCGAGGAACAGACGTCGAGCACTGAACTGACCGCGCCTTTCGTGATCATGATGTGCTTGCCCTGGTGGGCCACCAGAATAGTCAAACGCTTGCGCACGAAGTCGTACGGCGCCTCGTCGAGCTTTTCGAAGTCGCTCAGATCCAGGTCGTGCTCGTTGAGAATCGCATCGTCGATCGGGTTCGTGAAGCCGGTTTGGTACGATGCGTTCACGCAGGCATAGAGCAACGCTTTATCGCAGCGTTTGCCGGTCGCGTCGATTGCGCCGTCGAATTTCACCGTGCCTTCCGTGAGCGTTCCAGTCTTGTCGACGCAGAGGATGTTCATGCTGCCGAGGTTTTCGATCGACGCGAGTTGCTTGACGATCACTTTCATACGCGCCATGTGAACGGCGCCGACCGCGAGGGTGATACTGATGATTGCCGGAAGTAGTTCAGGAATGATTCCGACCGCGATCGCCAATGCAAAGAGGAAGGAGTCGATCACAGGGCGTTTGAGGAAAACGGTGATGCCGAAGATCACGAGCACGAGTATCAGCGTGACTTTCGTCAGCAGATACCCGAATTGCCGCACGCCGTGTTCGAACTCGCTTTCCGGCGGCTGCAAGGTCAAGTGTTCTGACACGCGTCCGAACTCGGTCGATGGTCCAGTGCTTACGATGACGGCGCGCGCGCTGCCGCTGACCACGTGCGTGCCCATGAACAAGCTGTTCACACGCTTCATCAGCGGTGTCTCTTTCGCGATGGTCCCGGTTTGCTTTTCTACCGGATAACTCTCGCCCGTGAGCGCGGCCTCGTCGACAAACAAGTCCTTCGACTCGATCACCGCTGCGTCGGCGGGTACGATGTCGCCGGCGTTGAGCACGCAAACGTCGCCGGGGACGATGTCTTCGACAGGGACGTTTACCTCGACGCCCTCACGAACGACTGTCGCCTCCATTTTTATGATCGAGAGCAGGGCATGGACGGCGTCCGCGGCCCGCTTTTCCTGCCAGAAGCCGAGCAAGCTGCTGAGGAGGACGATGGCAATGATGATCGTCGCGTCGATCGACTGGTTGAAGAAAAAGGAGAGCCCGACTGCGACCAGCAGTATCAGAATCAGCGGGCTCTTGAACTGAGACAGCAGCAGTTTGAGAGCGGTGGTATTCGCGGAAGCCCTCAGTCGGTTCGGACCATAGACGAGTAACCGGCGTTTGGCTTCGGCGGTGGTGAGTCCGGCCGGATCAGCCGTCAGTCTGTTGACGAGCTCGTCGAGGGGGACGCTCCAGAACGACTCGATTGTTTCACCATTTGCCATGCGCAACTCATAAGTAAACAAGCAAATCAGGCACCAAAACCTTTTGGCGGAGTGCGCGGGATTGGCTGAGTAAGCGTTCCCACGTCATGAGTAAAAGTCCACAGTTTTGGTGGGAAACGGCTTTTGTTGCGGCCAATGCGCGCGGGCATGGCGCTTGCGAATTGCGTTGAATGGTTGAGTTTGCAAGCACCCGAGGTGATAACGATGAAGGTTTTGATTGGATACGATGGCTCGGAATGCGCCGACGCCGCGCTCGACGACCTGATCCAGGCGGGATTGCCTGAGACGGGCGAAGCTCACATTTTGTCTGTGGCCGAAGTCTGGCTGCCGCCGCCGCCGCCGTCGGCTTACGAGATCGTCGAGGAGGCGCGCAAGGCCCACTCGCCTTTGGAATTGCAGCGCGACTTCGCGAAGCAGTGCCCGGCCGCGAAAGAGGCGGTGGCGCTTGCGCAACGGGCGGGCGATCGAGTGCAAACTAACTTTCCGAAGTGGAAAGTGACTACGGATTCGTCGTGTGGGTCGGCTGCGTGGGAGCTGATTGCGAAAGCAGACGAGTGGAAGCCGGATCTGATCGTAGTGGGTTCGCATGGACGTAATCTGCTCGGGCGGTTTGTGCTGGGGAGTGTTTCGCAGCGGGTGATGACTGAGGCTCTGTGCTCGGTCCGAATCGCACGCGGGCGTGTGGACGAGCCGAATTCGCCGGTCAGGATCATGGTCGGGACCGATGGTTCGCCGGCGAGTGAGGAAGCGTTGCGAGCGATTGCCGGGCGGCATTGGCCGGCGAGAAGCGAAGTCAAAGTGGTGATGGTTGACGATCCGATGGCGCCGGAGTTTCTGGGGAAGTTGATCCCGCCGATCGAGAAGATGATCGAAGAGGATCGACAGCAGGAGCGGGCGTGGGTCAAGGAGATCGCCAAGCGCTCACTTGAGCTTTTGCGACCAGCCTCTATTAACGTCACCTGCGCAGTCAGGGAAGGCGATCCCAAACGGGAGTTACCGAAGCTCGCGGAGGAATGGGGCGCGGATTGTATCTTTGTGGGGTCGGCTGGGTTTAGTAATCGTTTCGAGCGCTTCGTCCTCGGCAGCATCTCCGCGGCCGTGGCTGCGCGTGCGCACTGTTCGGTCGAGGTCGTCCGCAAGCACCGGTGATTGGTCGCAAGTGGCGATGTCCCTGAAATGCAGCGCGCACTACTGGTCGTTGTAAAAAGAGGCAGCGTCCCGGAGATCTCCCAAGGCCTCCGGGTTCAGGGAATAGTTTATTCAAACTCGGCTTTCAACTGAGTGAGGCTTTCCGGACCGGGAAGTAGTGAAACAGTTCCGTTGTCGATCTCGGCTTCTCGGCGTTCCACTTCGGCCGCCCAAGCCTCCTCGACTTCTGGATCAGCATCAAGCGTCGCAATCAATCTATCAACAAGTCGTGCTCGATCGGCGGGCGTTAACTGTAAGGCCGCGGCTTCAAGCGTTTCGACAGTTTCCAATTCTTTGGCCATCGCGTTCTCATGGTCTGGCATGATTTTTATGGTCCGCGCCGTTAGACATCATCAACGGCTGGGAAAAGGCTCATTCTGCCGGCCCAAAAATTAAATTAGTCTACTTGTCCTAGATCAGATGGTTCGGGACCGTGAGGTCGGAGGTTCGAATCCTCTCGCCCCGACCATTAGTTTCAAGCACTTACGGCTACCTGCAGAGGTGGCCGTTCTTGTTTTGTGGCAGGCTTGTGGCAGAGCCGATCGCGAGCGATTCTTACCGCTTCAACCGCCGCTCTTTTCGCTCGATCCGTCGCGTGAGTGTAGCGTCGCGTCGTTTGCGGATCAGAATGTCCCATCAGATCGGCAATCGTCGCTTCACTGCAACCCGCTTCCGCGAGCCCCTACCGATCGACTGGCCTCACTTGTTAAAACCTATCTACAAAGTCAGATGCAATTTGTTTCACGGCCAAAAATCTGCTCATTCGGAGATGGACCAAAGAATAGTTTCTGCCGCTTTCTTGACCTTAGGGCACTTCTTAAAAGACGTGGGATATCTCAACATAGACCAATAAGAGCTTTGTAAGCCTCCCTTAAAACATTGTCATCGAAAGCTAATGGTTTGTGCGGGGATCTAGCCAAGTGGTTTAACACTTCTAGTGATCGTATTTACTATGAGCCCGAACGATTCTATACGGTTGACGGAATAGTTTTAGAAGCATAGACTCAGGTGTATGTTGACTACAGCCCAGGCAGCCGAAAGGCTCGGGATCTCGCCCAGGCGGGTACTGGCATTGATTCAGGCTGAACGACTGCCCGCCGAAGCCTTCGGACCCACTTACATGATTCGAGAAAAAGACTTGGCGTTGGTGAAGAATCGCAAACCTGGTAGGCCCAGAAGGTCTCTCAGAAAAACCTCATCAATAAAGCGAAGCTAGATACGACAATGGCAGTTGAAAGAATTCATTCCATTAACCCTGACCGAATCATGTGGTGTTGTGCGGATCGCGGCATAACAGTAGAGGAGCTGGCTAAGGAGCTGAGCATCTCTGAATCGACTATGGAACGCGTCATGAACAATCAGGACGGAATGACGTTCCATCAGTTGAAACGGATGGCAGACTATTTTGGTCGAGGAGTGCTTTTTTTCTTAGAAGCTGGTCCCGTCGATGAGACAAAGGTTCATACCCGTCAATTTCGTACGCTTGCCAACCAAAAACCCGAGCTATCACCCAAACTGAAAGCCCTGATTGAGCGCGCTGAAAAGCAGAGAGACATTTACCTGAGTCTACGTGAAGATCTTGATGATTCTGATTGGACACGCTTTGAGCCTCCGCAGGTTGCAGAACTGCAGCCGCGTGAAGCAGCGCAGGCGGTCAGAATTTGGCTCGGCTTACGAGACGAAAACAGTTTTGACAGCTA